>CAMLDT010000077.1 GCA_946479075.1 uncultured Polaromonas sp. | reverse complement strand
GCCTTGACAGCACCAGCCGCATGGGCGACAGGCGCATGTCCTTGTGCGTCAGCACGTGCACAAAAGGCGGCACCGCCTGCAGCCGGTCCTGCAGCGCCGCCGGCAATACTGCCAGCAAATCTTCCTCGCTGGCAAACACCGGCAAGCAATACAGCCCGCCCCATATGCCTGCGGTGGGCCGCCGCTCCAGCCAGACCGCGCCGTCATGCCGCTCAACCCACAACAGGCTAAGCGACATGGCGCCGCGCTTGAGTTTGCGGGTCTTGACCGGAAAGCGCTCGGCTGTGCCGCTGGCAAAGCCCATGCACAGCTTTTGCACCGGACACAGCAGGCAGGATGGCTGGCGGCTGGTGCAGAGGGTGGCTCCCAGATCCATGATGCCCTGGGTGTAACGCGGCATGGCTTCCTGCAGCCGGCGGCGCGGCAGCAGTTCGGTCGCGATGCCATGCAGCGCGCGTTCCTGCGCGCTTGAAGCCAGGTCACCAGCGAAGGCAGTCAGCCGCGTCAGCACACGTTTGACGTTGCCGTCGAGGATGGCCACGCGTTCGGAAAAGCAGAAGGAAGCAATCGCCGCCGCGGTCGAAGGCCCGATGCCCGGCAGGGTTTGCAACAAGGCGGCCGTTTTGGGGAACTGCCCGCCATGCAGCCGAACCACGTCCTGCGCGCAGCGGTGCAGATTACGGGCGCGGCTGTAGTAACCCAGCCCACTCCACAGGCCCAACACCTCGTCCGGTGGCGCGGCAGCAAGATCGTTCACTGTGGGAAAGCGCTGCAGAAAGCGCACGTAGTAGTCCAGCACTGTGGCCACCTGCGTCTGCTGCAGCATGATCTCGGACAGCCAGACGCGATAGGGATCACGCGTGTTCTGCCAGGGCAGGCTGTGGCGCCCGTGGTCTTTTTGCCAGCGCACCAGCTGCTCGGCAAACGCCGGTACCAGCGCAGCCACCCGGTCGTCAGCGATGGTTTGCGGTGAAGGCATGCGGGGCGCGCCAACGCCGCGCGTGCGTGTCGGCCCCATCGCGCGCTCAGGCGGCGTGGGTCAGGGCTGCCGCTTCAAGGCCGGCGCCCGAGGCTTGCGGCCCGGCAGGCGCATCGGTCAACTGGGCGGTCAGTTCATCGAGCTTGCCATCGAGCGCCGTGATCGCGTTTTCGTGGCGTTCGATTTCATCGATGCGTTCGTCGAGCCCGGTGGCCGCCTGCTGGATGCGTTCGATCGCCTCGATGCGGCGGCCGAAGTTCTTGCGGCGCTCCTTGAGCTGGGCATCGAGTTGTGAGGCGGCCGACTTGTTCCACAGTTCGACCTCGCCCAGCGCGGTCTCGTACACCACACGCAGGCGCGTGGCCAGCGCACGCACCAACCGGTCCGAAAAATCGGGCTGCGCCAGTTTGAGGATGTTGGCAACACCCAGGTACTGCAGGTGGCTGCGTTCGATCTGTTCCAGGTCGGCCAGAAAGCGCGCCATCTCGGGTTCCTTGGGCGCCTGCAGCGAAAAGCCGAATTCCGAGTTCAGCTGCTTGAAGGAGCCGGCCAGCATGCTCTGGATTTCTGCGCTGGTCTTGCGGGCTTTTTCCAGGCTCTCGCGCAGCCGTCCAAAGGTCTCGCCATAGGCTTTCTTGACACCGAGCTTGATGCCAGGCTGCTTGAGCATTTTGGTCAGCTCGGCCAGTTCAGCCTTGAGTGTGGGTGTTCCCAGCAGGTTGAAAACTTCCCTGAGCAGCTTGAGGTGGATGGACCGCACCGCCTGGATCTTGGCGCCGCTGGTGTTGAACTCGCTGTGTTCCTGCTCGATGCGCGAGCGCATGTGTTTGATCACCGAGGTGTTTTTGCCGCGCAGGCCACGCAACTCGATCATCTGCTCGGCCAGGTCGCGCCGGCGTATGTGGATGACGCGCCCTGCCTCGGCACGCAGCTCGGCAATGCCGGCAGCCACGGCGGAGCGCAGGATTTTCTGCCGCTGACCCATCACGCCCTGGGCCAGCGCCAGCTCCAGCGCGGGCAGGCAACTGGCTTGCAGCAGTTTGTCGTCGGCAGTGACCTTGGCGACCAGCCCTTTTTGTGCAGACACGGGGATCACCTGGGCCGCGGGCAAACCCAGAATGTCGGCCGAGCTGGCGCGCTGCCGGTCGATCTGCGCCTGGATCTGGGCCGGCGTGCTCAGTGCATCCCACAGCGTGTCGATCTTGTTGAGCACCACCAGCCGGGCATCGTTGTCCTCGCCGTCGGTGATCAGGTGTTCGCGCCAGATCGCCAGGTCGGATTTGGTGACGCCGGTGTCGGCCGCCAGAATAAAGACCACGGCATGCGCCTGCGGAATCAGGCTGACGGTCAGCTCGGGCTCGGCGCCAATCGCATTCAGGCCAGGCGTGTCGAGAATCACCAGGCCCTGCTTGAGCAGCGGATGGGCGATGTTGATCAGCGCGTGGCGCCAGCGCGGCACTTCCACCAGCCCCTCGGCATCCGTGCGCGGATTGTCCTGCGGTGCATCGTCGTGCCAGAAACCCAGCGCACGCGCCTCGTCCTGGCTGACATGCCGGACTTCGGCAACTTTTTCCAGCGCCTTGGCCAGCTGGACCGGGTCATTGACATCAAGATCAACGCGCGTCCATTTTTCCGGGACGGCGCGCCACTCCATCAGCGCCTGCGGCTTGAGCCGGGTTTCGATGGGCAGCAGGCGCAGGCAGGGCGGAACCTCGGCGTCGTAACCGAGCTCGGTCGGGCACATGGTGGTGCGGCCTGCGCTGGCCGGCATGATGCGCCGGCCATAACCCGCAAAAAAGATCGCATTGATCAGCTCGGATTTGCCGCGCGAGAATTCGGCCACAAAAGCCACCATGACCTTGTCGGACCGCACCTGCGTTTCCAGGCGCAGCAAACGTTCTTCCACTGCCGCGTTGAGCAGGTCATGGTCTTTGAGCCATTCGGACAACAGCTTGAGCCGCAGCGCAAATTCACGCCGCCAGGCGCCGTGCTGGTCGAATTGTTCGTTAAAGGACATGATGGGCCGTGGACATAGGTCAAACAATATAGCATCGCTCACCCCAAACGGCCATCAATGGCTTTGTGCGGTTTTCAGGGTTTCTGGCAGTTGGCACAAAAAAACGTCGAGCGCTGTCCCTGCCGCATGCTGCGTATGGCCGTGCCGCACACCGTGCAGGGCAGACCGGCCCGGTCGTACACGCGGGCTTCAAGCTGGAAATAACCGCTTTGGCCCTCTGCATTGGAAAAATCCCTGAGCGTGCTGCCCCCTTTGGCCACCGCCTGCGTCAACACCTCCCGAATCGCCGCATGCAGGCGCGCGGCGCGCGGCTTGCTCAGGCGCGCAGCGCGCACCGTGGGCCGGATACCCGCCAGGAAAAGCGCTTCGGACGCATAGATGTTGCCGACACCGACAACAATGTCACCGGCCAGCAGCACCTGCTTGATGGCCGTCTGGCGCAACTGCAGGGCGGCGTGGAAAGCCAGCGCATCGAAACTCTCCCCCAGGGGCTCCACCCCCAGGCGGCCGAGCAGCTTTCGGGCGCTTGCGTCGTCCTCGTGGGGCGCATACACCACGGCGCCGAAGCGGCGTGGGTCATGCAGGCGCAGGCGGCCCGCCGTGGTCTCCATCTCGAAGTGATCATGTTTGCCGGCTGGAGGCAGCGCTGCAGCAAAAACCAGGCTGCCGGACATGCCCAGGTGAATCAGCAGCAGGCCGTCGGTGGTGTCCAGCAGCAGGTACTTGCCGCGCCGGCGCACCTGCTGCACGGTATGGCCGACCAGTTGCGCGGGATCACATCCCAGTGGCCAGCGCAGCGGCTTGCCCAGCTGCAGGCCGAGGATGGTGGCCCCTGCGATGCGGTCGGCAAAACTCAGGCGGGTAACTTCAACTTCGGGCAGTTCAGGCATGGGGATGCGGCAATCATGGGCATGCCCGGCGTGGACACATGGCTTCAATTATCATGGTTCGATGAAACATTTGATCTGCGCCCTGACCGCGCTTTCTGCGCTCTGCCTGGCCGTGCCGGCCGCCCTGGCGCAGGCCGCCCCCGCGGCACCGCCGGCGCTGCCACAAGCCGCACAGCCCGAGGCCCCCGCCGCGGCGCAGGCGCCGCCGGTGCCGTCCAGCCTGGACGGGGAATTGTTTTACCAGTTGCTGATCGGTGAACTCAACACCCGCGCCGGCGAACCTGCCGCCGGCTTTGCGCTGATTCTGGACGCCGCCCGCAAGACCAAAGACCCCCAGCTGTATCAGCGCGCCGCCGACATCGCCTTGCAGTCGCGCTCCGGCGATGCCGCCCTGCAGGCTGCGCAAGCCTGGCGCGACGCGCTGCCGGATTCGCGCGAGGCCAACCGCTATGTGCTGCAAATCCTGATCGCGCTGAACCGCATCACCGAAACCGTGGGGCCGCTGCGCACCGAACTCAAGCTCGCGCCATTGCCCGAGCAGGCGCAGGTCATTGCCACGCTGCCGCGCCTGTACGCACGCGCGTCCGACAAAAAGCTGGCCGCCAGCGTGCTGGAGCAAGCCCTGGCCGACCAGCTCGCCGCCCCGGCCACCGGCGCCGCCGCCTGGACGGCCGTCGGCCGCATGCGGCTGGCAGCCGGCGAGGCGGCAGGCGCACTGGCTGCTGCCGAACGCGCGCAGGCGCTGGAGCCCTCGGCGGAAGCCCCTGCCGTGCTGGCCATCGAGTTGATGGACCCCAAACTGCCCGGCGCCGAGGCGCTGTTGCGCAAATACCTGGAAGGCAACCCCAAGGCCTTGCCGGAAATCCGCATGGCCTATGCACGCAACCTGCTGGATGCGCAGCGTTACGCCGAGGCCAGCGCACAACTGCAGGTCGTCACGCGCGACAAGCCCGATTACCCCGAAGGCTGGCTGGTGCTGGGCTCGCTTCAGTTGCAGGACAACCAGCTCGCCGCGTCGCAGACCTCGCTGCTGCGTTATGTGGAGCTGGCCCAGAAAGGCGAGCCCAACGAGCAGACCACGCGCGGCCTGTCCCAGGCCTATCTGGCGCTGGCCCAACTGGCCGAGAAGCGCCGGGATTTTGCCGGCGCGGAAAGCTGGCTGGCAAAAATTTCCAACTCGCAGGAACTGGTGCAGGCGCAAACCCGCCGCGCCTCGCTGCTGGCCAAACAAGGCCGGCTGGCCGAAGCCCGCCAGTTGATCCGGGCCCTGCCTGAACGCAAGCCCGAGGATGCCCGCATCAAGCTGATGGCCGAAATCGCGCTGCTTCGCGACCAGAAGGAATACAAGAGCGCCTACGAGCTGCTCGGCAAGGCGGTGGCGCAGTTCCCGGCCGAACCCGAACTGCTTTACGACCAGGCCATGATGGCTGAAAAGCTCGGCTCCCTGGACGAAATGGAACGCCTGCTGCGCCGGCTGGTGCAGGTCAAGCCCGACTATCACCATGCCTACAATGCGCTCGGCTACTCGCTGGCCGAGCGCAACGTCCGCCTGCCCGAGGCCAGGCAGCTGATCCAGAAAGCGCTGGAATTCGCGCCGGACGACCCTTTCATTCAGGACAGTCTGGGCTGGGTGGAGTTCCGCATGGGCAACACGGCCGAAGCCGTGCGCATCTTCGAGGCGGCCTACAAAGCCAAGCCGGACGCTGAAATTGCCGCGCACTACGGCGAAGTCATGTGGAGTCTGGGCCAGCGCGACAAGGCCCTCGCGGTCTGGAAGGAAGGCATGCTGCTGAATCCGGAGAACGACACCCTGCTTGAAACCCTCAAACGCCTGCGCGTACGCCTTTGATGCACCCACCGCCCGGAGCCTTTGCCTTGCCCCTCCTGCCGCGCCTGCGCTGCCTCCTGGCTTCCAGCCTCTTGATTGCTACTTTTTTGATAGCTGGCTGCGCCCACCAGCCGGGGGCTGAAGCCCAAAATGACACTGAAGTTCAGGCCTGGTCGGGGCGCATCAGCCTGCAAGTGCAAAGCGAGCCCGTGCAGGCTTTTTTTGCTGGTTTCGAGCTTCGCGGCAATCCCGACCGCGGGGAGCTGCGCCTGAACACCCCGCTGGGCACCAGCCTGGCGGTGCTCCGGTGGGCCCCCGGGGAGGCCGTGCTCGATTCCGGTGGTCAGGTGCAGCAGTTTGCGTCGGTAGACGCGCTGGTTGAAAAAGCCACCGGTGCCGCCGTCCCCCTGCCGGCCCTGTTCGACTGGCTGGCCGGCAGAAATACCGCGCTCGATGGCTGGACCGCCGATCTCTCACGGCAGGCGGAAGGGCGAATTTCGGCCAGCCGTACAGCGCCCCAACCGCGCACCGACCTGCGTATCGTGCTGGCGCAATGAGCACCCTCCAGGCGATCCACGACGTCGCAGCCCCCGCCAAGCTCAACCTGTTTCTGCACATCACCGGGCGGCGCGCCGACGGGTATCACCTGCTGCAGTCGGCCTTCATGCTGATCGACTGGTGTGACACGCTGCATTTCGAGCTGCGCAGCGACGGGGTGATTCGCCGCCAGGACCTGGCCGCGCCCGGCCAGCCCCTGCCGGCGGAAGACCTGACGGTGCGCGCCGCGCGGGCCTTGCAGCGCGCCAGCGGCACGGCATGGGGCGCCGACATCTGGCTCGAAAAACGCATTCCTTCGCAAGCCGGCATGGGCGGCGGCTCCTCGGACGCCGCCAGTTGCCTGCTGGCACTGCAGCGCCTCTGGGGCGTGAAACTGCCCGCCGGCAAGCTGCAGGACATCGCGCTCGGACTCGGGGCGGATGTGCCCTTTTTCCTGGGCGGCGGCCATGCGTGGGTGGAAGGCATCGGCGAGCAGCTCACGCCGCTGGCCTTGCCTTCGGCCCGTTTTGTGGTCGTGAAACCGCCCGCCGGGCTGCCGACCGATGCGATTTTCCGCGCGCCTGAACTCAAACGTGACACAGAAACTGCTACAATCCAAGGCTTTGCTGCAAACGCCAGCGGCCGCATTTACGGATTCGGCCACAACGACTTGCAGCCAGTTGCGCAGACCCTGTGTCCGCAGGTGGGCCAGTCACTCGACTGGCTTGCCATGCAAGGCCTTGAAGGCCGCATGACTGGCTCGGGAAGTGCGGTTTTTGCGCATATGCCGCATGACATGGAACTGGCAAGCGCCCCTGGCGGCTGGCAGGTCCGAAAGTGCAGCAACCTGGAGGCGCATCCTCTGGCCGGTTGGTAAAATAACGGCCATGGCATGTGTCTCCATGAACGATTAAAGGGTTGATTGCAGTTTCTGCAGTTGACCTGTGTAGGGGTGTCGCCAAGTTGGTTAAGGCACCGGATTTTGATTCCGGCATTCGCAGGTTCGACTCCTTCCACCCCTGCCAAAATTCTCAGGGCCCCCAAAGGGCCGTGTTTTCGGGTCCCATGTGGGGCCCGTGTTTTTAGACCCGATGACAAAGGGTCCGTGCTCGCTGACTGTTGAGTGTCTCCGGTCTGTCGGCCTCGGTCACGCCCTTGACGGGCTGGGCCGGACCCGGCGGATCCTGCGGATAAGCCGCCGTGACATGGAATGGGCACAGGGAGCGTCCCTGATTTGATGCTTTTATTGCCGACCTGATTTCAGCCACGATTTCCCCTAGACATCCGCTGGGCCCCACATGCAAACGCACCATCCCGACTTCATGCTTTTCACGGGCAATGCCAATCCGGGCATGGCTTCCGAAATCGCCCAGCACCTGGGCATTTCGCTGGGTGCGGCCCACGTCGGCCGCTTTTCTGATGGGGAAGTGACGGTCGAGATCCAGCAGAACGTCCGTGCACGTGATGTGTTTGTGGTGCAGTCCACCTGCGCACCGACCAACGAAAACATCATGGAACTGCTGATCATGGTTGATGCGCTCAAGCGTGCATCGGCCGAGCGCATTTCCGCCGTGATCCCTTATTTCGGCTACGCCCGCCAGGACCGCCGCCCGCGTTCCGCCCGCGTGCCCATCAGCGCCAAGGTGGTGGCCAACATGCTGCAGGCCGTCGGTGTGTCGCGCGTGCTGACCATGGACCTGCATGCCGACCAGATCCAGGGCTTCTTCGACATCCCGGTGGACAACATCTATGCCTCGCCGGTGTTGCTGGGTGACTTGCGCCAGAAAAACTACAACGACCTGATGGTGGTGTCGCCCGACGTCGGCGGCGTGGTGCGCGCGCGCGCACTGGCCAAGCAGCTCGGCTGCGACATGGCCATCATCGACAAGCGCCGGCCCAAGGCCAATGTCTCTGAAGTGATGCACGTGATCGGCGACATCGACGGGCGCAACTGCGTGATCATGGACGACATGATCGACACCGCCGGCACGCTGGTCAAGGCTGCCGAGGTGCTCAAGGAGCGCGGCGCCAAAAAGGTTTACGCGTATTGCACGCACCCGATCTTTTCGGGTCCGGCGATTGAACGCATTGCGCAGGGCGACGCCCTTGACGAAGTGGTCATCACCAACACCATTCCGCTGAGCCAGAGCGCGCAGGACTGCAAGAAAATTCGCCAGCTCTCCGTGGCCCCGCTGATTGCCGAGACCATCCAGCGCATTGCCAGGGGTGAGTCGGTCATGAGTTTGTTTTCGGACCAGGACAACCTGTTCTGATCTGAAACAAAAAGCCGGCTGCCGTGCCCGCGAGGTCCAGGGACTTCATCGTGCTGGCAGCCTTTTAAACCGGAACGAGACTGGTCGCGGTCCGTTCTTTATTGGAGTTGATTATGAAATTCGTCGCTTTTGAGCGCGCAAAGCAGGGCACGGGTGCGAGCCGCCGTCTCCGCATCACCGGCCGCACGCCCGGTATTGTTTACGGTGGTTCCGGCGAACCGTCACTGATCGAAATCGATCACAACGCGCTGTTCCACGCCATCAAGAAAGAAGCTTTCCACGCCTCCGTGCTGGAAATGGAACTCGGCGGCAAGACTGAAAAAGTCCTGCTGCGCGACCTGCAAATGCACCCCTACAAGCAGATGATCCAGCACGTGGATTTCCAGCGCGTGGACGCCCGCACCCGCCTGACCATGAAGGTGCCTCTGCATTACAGCGGTGAGGAAGAGTCCCCAGCCGTCAAGGCAGAAAACTGCCTGGTCAACCACGTGATGACCGAGCTGAGCATTTCCTGCATGCCCAAGGACCTGCCAGAGTTCATCGCCATCGACCTGAGCGGCCTGAAAAAAGGCAGCCCGCTGCACCTGAAGGACATCACCCTGCCCAAGGGCGTGAAGTTCGTGGCCAAGGGCCAGGAAAACCCGGTGCTGGTGTCGGTATCTTCCGTTTCGGAAGAAGCCGAAGCCGATGCTGCAGCTGCTGCGGCAGCCGCCGCGCCAGTGGACCCGAAAGCTGCCAAGGCTGCTGCCGCCAAGGAAGCCAAAGCCGGCGCCAAGGCCGACGCTGCCAAGCCTGCTGCCAAGAAATAATTCAAGGCACACGGTGGCCTGAGAAGGCCAGCGGCCCCTGCCCTCCCCGGAGGCCAGGGGCTTTTTCTTGGGGGTAATGGGTGGCCGCATTGATAATCCGTAGCCGATCCCATCGTTTTCATTTCACACCGACGCATGATCAAACTTTTTGTGGGCCTGGGCAATCCCGGCCCTGACTACGAAGCCACCCGCCACAACGCCGGTTTCTGGTGGACCGAGGCGCTGGCGCGCGAACTCAAAGTGACACCGGTGCTGGACAAAAACTACCACGGCCGTGTCGCCCGCACCACCGTTGCTGGCCAGACCGTCTGGCTGCTGGAGCCGCTGACCTTCATGAACCTGTCCGGCAAATCGGTCGCCGCGCTGGCACGTTTTTTCAAGATTGCGCCCGAAGAAATTCTGGTGGCACATGACGAACTCGACATCGTTCCCGGCCAGGCCAAACTCAAGTTCGGCGGCAGTCACGCTGGCCACAACGGCCTGCGCGACGTCCACGCGCAACTGGGCACCGGTGACTACTGGCGGCTTCGCATCGGCGTCGGCCATCCGGGCGTGAAGGCCGAGGTGATCAACTGGGTGCTCAAGAAGCCCTCGCAGGAACACCGGGTGGCGATTGAGGACAGCATTGCCCGTTCGCTCAAGGCGCTGCCCGCACTGCTGGCCGGCGAGATGGAAAAAGCCACGATGCTGATCCACACCAGCACGCCGCCGCGGCCCAAGCCACCGCGCAAGACCGAAGCCGACAACCCTGCCAACGACTAGGGCAGCGCGGGCTCGGCCCGCACGGCCTCAGGTCATTCCGGGTGGCAGGTGGTTAACTGCAGGGCCGGCTAGCCGCGTCCCACAAACGGCATTTTTGTCGCCATGATGGTCATGAACTGGACATTCGTCGCCAGCGGCAGCGAGGCCATGTGCACCACCGCATCGGCGACATGCTCCACATCCATCAGCGGCTCCACCGCAATCTCGCCATTGGCCTGCGGCACACCATTGGCCATGCGTGCAGCAAGCTCGGTGTGCGCATTGCCGATGTCGATCTGCCCGCAGGCGATGTCGTACTTGCGGCAGTCGAGCGAGATTGATTTGGTCAGGCCGGTGATCGCGTGTTTGGTCGCCGTGTAGGGCGCCGAGTTGGGCCGTGGCGCGTGCGCCGAGATCGAGCCGTTGTTGATGATGCGGCCACCCTGCGGCGACTGGGCCTTCATCAGCCGGATCGCGTGTTGTGCGCACAGGAAAGAGCCGGTCAGGTTGATGTTGACCACGTTTTGCCATTGCTCGAAGCTGAGATCTTCCATGGGCACTGGCGGCGCGCCCACGCCGGCGTTGTTGAACAGCAGGTCCAGCCGGCCAAAGGTCTGCTGCGCCAGGTCAAAGGCCGCGCGCACGGCATCGGGCTGGCTCACGTCGCAGGGCACAGCCAGCGCACGGCTGTCGGCGCCGGAGGCCTTGACGGCCTCACTCAGCGGTTCGGACCGGCGGCCCACCAGCACCACGCTGTAGTCCGCGCGCAGCAGCGCCAGCGCCACTGCCTTGCCGATCCCTGTTCCTGCGCCTGTGACCAGTGCCACTTTGCCTTTTCCGCTTGATGCCATGTTGTGCTCCGAATGATGTGGATGTTGAAAGCGCCTGTCCCCGCGCGCCAGCCAGAGACTGTACAGCCCGCCCCGGCTTTTCGCTGAAGGCCCGGTATTTCCGAAGCCTGTTGGAAATAACCGACACCACGGGCTTTTTGATGGTGCTACCTTCAAAAACATGACAACTGCCAAGCCCCGCATCTGGGACATTTCGCCACCGGTGGACGAACACGCGGCCGTGTTTCCGGGCGACGCGCCGTATTCGCAAAAGCTGCACTTTGCGCTGTCGCCGGACTGTCCGGTCAACGTCAACACCCTGACGTTTTCGCCGCACACCGGCGCGCATGCGGACGCGCCCATGCACTACGCCAATGGCGAGGCAGCGATTGGCGCCGTTGACCTGCAACCCTATCTCGGCCCCTGCCGCGTGATCCACTGCCTGGACTGTGGGCCGCTGGTCGAGCCGCAGCACATCGCGCATGCGCTGGACAGCCTGCCTCCACGCGTGCTGCTGCGCACAAGCGCCGTCGCCAGCCAGGATTGGGCATCATTTACGGCTCTGGCCCCCGCCACGCTTGCGCTGCTAGCTACTAAAAACATAGCGCTGGTGGGCATCGACACGCCCAGCGTGGACCCGTCCACCAGCCAGGAGCTGCCCAGCCACCAGTTGCTGCTCAAACACGGTCTGCGCGTGCTGGAGAACCTCGTGCTCGATGAGGTCCCTGCCGGCGACTATGAACTGATTGCCCTGCCGCTCAAACTGATGCAGGCCGACGCCTCCCCCGTGCGCGCCATCCTGAGAGCCTTATGACCAACACCTTGAACGACTGCCGCGCGCTTGACGCCGGCGACCCGCTGCGCGCCTTGCGCAATCACTTTGTGCTGCCCGAAGGCGTGATTTATCTCGACGGCAATTCGCTGGGTGTCCTGCCCAAAACGGCGGCCGCGCGCGTGGCAGATGTCATCACCCAGGAATGGGGTCGCGACCTGATCCGCTCATGGAACAGCGCCGGCTGGTTTCATTTGCCGCAAGTCCTGGGCAACAAAATTGCGCCGCTGCTTGGCGCTGCTGCCGGCGAAGTGGTGGTCACCGACAGCACATCGGTCAATCTCTACAAGGTGCTGAGCGCCGCGCTGTCCATCGCCGCAGAAGATGCGCCGGGCAAAAAAACCATGGTCAGCGAACGCAGCAACTTTCCAACCGACCTCTATATCGCCGAGGGCCTGTGCCGGGAGCGTGGCTACACACTGAAATTGGTCGAACCCGAGGGCATCCCTGACGCACTGGACAGTGACGCGGCCGTGCTGATGCTGACCCACGTCAACTACCGCACCGGCGCCATGCACGACATGGCTGCGCTGACGGCCGCGGCCCATGCCGCTGGTTGCCTGGCCGTCTGGGACCTGGCGCACAGCGCCGGCGCCGTGCCGGTGGACCTAAACGGCGCGAACGCCGACTTTGCCGTGGGTTGCGGCTACAAATACCTCAACGGCGGCCCCGGCGCGCCGGCCTTTGTCTGGGTCAACCCGGCCCATGCCGACCGGTTCCGGCAGCCGCTGTCAGGCTGGTGGGGCCATGCCGCCCCGTTTGAATTCACGCCGGGCTACCGGCCTGCGCCCGGCGTCACGCGTTACCTGTGCGGCACCCAGCCCATCCTGAGCCTGGCGGCGCTGGAGTGCGGGCTGGACGTGTTTGGCGCGGCCGAGGCCCTGGGCGGCATGGCGGCGTTGCGGGCCAAGTCGCTGGCGCTGACCGACCTGTTCATTGCGCTGGTGGAAGAACGCTGCGGCGGGCACGGCCTGGGCCTGGCCACGCCGCGCGACCACGCACAACGCGGCTCGCAGGTCTGCCTCACCAGAAGCCAGGGCCCCCACGCTCCGCCGCTTCGCGGGTCGCTGCCCCCCGAGGGGGCCATCACCGTCTTGGGGCGGCCCGGCGACAGTGACTCGGGCGCCTACGCCATCATGCAGGCGCTGATCCAACGCGGTGTGATCGGCGACTTCCGCGCCGGTGATACTTCGACCGGCTCAGCGCGAACGGCAACACCCGACATCCTGCGTTTCGGCTTCACGCCGCTGTACCTCGGATTTGAAGACGTCTGGCATGCAGTCGAACACCTGAAGCAGGTGCTGGAAACCGGTGAATGGCAAAACGCCGAGTTCAACCAGAAACACGCGGTGACCTGACCATGCGCACCCCCGAAAACATCGTCGCCGACGAAAAAGCCCAGCTCGACTTCAGCCGTGACATGAGTTACGGCGACTACCTGCAGCTTGACGCCATCCTGGGCGCACAAAAGCCGCTGTCACCGGCGCACGACGAAATGCTGTTCATCGTGCAGCACCAGACCAGCGAGCTCTGGATGAAGCTGATGCTGCACGAGTTGCGCGCGGCGATGGCCAATGTGGCCGCCGATGAACTCGGTGATGCCTTCAAAAAACTCGCGCGCGTGAGCCGCATCATGGAGCAGCTGGTGCACGCCTGGGACGTGCTGGCCACCATGACACCGCCCGAATACAGCGCCATCCGGCCTTACCTCGCCAACTCCAGCGGTTTCCAGAGCGCGCAATACCGCTGCATCGAATTCGCGCTGGGCAACAAGAATGCCGCCATGCTCAAGCCGCACGCGCACCGCCCCGACCTGCTGGCGCAGGTGCAGGCCGCCTACGAAGCGCCTTCGCTCTACGACGAGGCCCTGCGCCTGCTGGCCCGGCGCGGCCTGCCGGTCCCGGCCAGCCACACGCAGCGCGACTGGACCCAGGCCTATGTGGAAAGCGAGGCCGTCGAGCAGGCCTGGCTGGTGGTGTATCGCGACCCGAAAAAATACTTTGACCTGTACCAGCTCGGCGAAGAACTGACCGACCTGGAGGACGCCTTCCGCCTCTGGCGCTTCCGCCATGTGACCACCGTGGAACGCGTGATCGGCTTCAAGCGCGGCACCGGCGGCACGGGCGGTGTGAGTTATCTGCGCAAGATGCTGGATGTGGTGCTGTTTCCGGAGATCTGGAAGCTGCGGACAGATTTATGAGTCAAATCGGGCTGTAACCCACGCCAGTCAAGCGTCACCAGCTATTGGATTCATAGCGTTTGCGTCACGCTGCGCCTGTGGTTCGCGCTGGACAGTAGGCGCAACGCCCCACTCCCTCCCCAACCCCTCCCTCGCCCCGCTGGGCGATGGCAGAGGACTTCATGTGGACGCGTGCGCTGCGATCGCGTGCAAACATGACCGACTGTTGGGATTCCCGTCCTTGAAGCGCTTCGCGCTTCAAGGACTCCGGATTTGTCCCCGCATTGGTTTCTTGTCTTCCTTCCCCACCCGTCGGGCTGGGCCGAGGAGCGCAGGTCAAAGCGGATCAGGGATCGCGATTGTCTGAGGCGAAGCCGAGTTCGAGCGAGACCCCGCTTTGACCGAGCACCGGAGGTTGCCCCGCAGCGCAGGGGACCCAGACCATCGGGTCGCCTTTTCTTTGGTGACTTTCTTTT
>CAMLDT010000076.1 GCA_946479075.1 uncultured Polaromonas sp. | reverse complement strand
GCCACGGGTTGGCCTTGCACTGCTTCATGCCCAGGCTGATGCGGCGCTTGTCTTCATCGATCTCCAGGACCATGACTTCAACTTCGTCGCCCAGGGTCACGAGCTTGCTCGGTGCCACGTTCTTGTTGGTCCAGTCCATTTCGGACACGTGGACCAGGCCTTCGATGCCGGGTTCGAGTTCCACAAACGCGCCGTAGTCGGCAATGTTGGTGATCTTGCCGAACAGGCGGGTGCTTTGCGGGTAGCGGCGGTTCACGCCCATCCACGGGTCGTCGCCCATTTGCTTCAGACCCAGCGAGACACGGTTTTTCTCGGTGTCGAACTTGAGGATCTTGGCCACAATTTCCTGACCAGCCGTCACCACTTCGCTCGGGTGACGCACGCGGCGCCATGCCATGTCGGTGATGTGCAGCAGGCCGTCGATACCACCGAGGTCCACGAAGGCGCCGTATTCGGTGATGTTCTTGACGATGCCCTTGACGGCCGAGCCTTCTTTCAGGGTTTCCATCAGCTTGGCGCGTTCTTCGCCCATCGATGCTTCAACCACTGCACGGCGTGACAGCACGACGTTGTTGCGCTTGCGGTCCAGCTTGATGACCTTGAATTCCATGGTCTTGTTCTCGTAGGGAGACAAGTCCTTGATGGGGCGGGTGTCGATGAGCGAGCCGGGCAGGAAGGCGCGGATGCCGTTGACGAGGACGGTGAGGCCGCCCTTGACCTTGCCGCTGGTCTGGCCAGTGACGAATTCGCCGGATTCCAGGGCTTTTTCCAGGCTCATCCACGAAGCCAGGCGCTTGGCCTTGTCGCGGGACAGCAGGGTGTCGCCATAACCGTTTTCGACAGAGTCGATGGCGACGGAAACAAAATCGCCGACCTGGACTTCGAGTTCGCCCTGGTCGTTCTTGAATTCTTCGAGGGGGACATAAGCCTCGGATTTGAGTCCGGCGTTCACAACGACGTGGTTGTGGTCGATACGCACGACTTCAGCGGTGATGACTTCGCCCGAGCGCATTTCGGAGCGTTTCAGCGATTCTTCAAAGAGGGCGGCAAAAGATTCAGACATGGTTTTCCTAGTCCGCAGCACAGGATTCCGACAGCACCATTGCTATCGTTTTTAGAGCTGACTGCGGCGGTTTGGTGCGGGTGACCGCGGTTAAGTTAATGATCCTGCCGACCGAAGCACTGGCGTGCCTACAAAAATGTATGAGGGTCAGAAGGGCCGGGTGCCTTGCCACAGTTGCAACACCCGGTCTACCGATTCTTCAATCGACAGTTCGGAATTGTCCAGCAGCGCAGCGTCATCAGCAGGTTTGAGGGGGGCTGCCTGCCGTGACATGTCACGGGCGTCGCGCGCCTCCAGATCCTTTTGAATCCCGTCGATTGTAGCCGAAATTCCCTTTGAAATCAACTGCTTATAACGACGCTCCGCGCGGTGACGGGCGCTGGCGGTCAGGAAGATCTTGAGGTCGGCATCCGGAAAAATCACCGTGCCCATGTCGCGCCCGTCGGCCACCAGTCCGGGCAGCTTTCTGAAGCTGTGCTGCAGGTCCACCAGCGCCAGCCGGACGGCAGGCAGTGCCGAGACGCGGGAGGCGTTCATGCCGGCTTCTTCGGTCCGGATCGCGTCGGTGACGTCCTGTTCACCCAGAAACACCTTGCCGTCCAGAAACCGGACGGGCAGCTTGCGCGCCAGGGCGGCAATGGCTGCTTCCTGTTCCGTGCCAATGCTCAGCCCGGCCTGCGCGGCCGCCAGGGCGGTGATGCGGTACATCGCGCCGGAGTCCAGGAAGTGGTACCCCAGCTTTTGGGCGACCACGGCGGCAACCGTGCCCTTTCCGGAAGCGGTGGGTCCGTCGATGCAGATCACGGGTACGAGATCCTGGTCGGTCTGGGTCACGGCAAAAAGGGTTTCAAAATAGTCGGGGAAGGTTTTCCCCACACAACGCGGGTCCAGGATACGGATGGGGAGCCTGGCCGGGTTGAAGGCCGCCAGCGAAAAACACATGGCAACGCGGTGGTCGTCATAGGTGTGGATGGGGGCGCTGGCCCAAGTCACGGGCGGCGTGATCTTCAGGTAGTCGGCGCCTTCCTCGACAGTGGCGCCCAGCTTGCGCAACTCGCAGGCCATGGCGGCGATGCGGTCGGTTTCCTTCACACGCCAGCTGGCGATGTTGCGCAATGTGCTGGGCCCGTCGGCATACAGCGCCATCACGGCCAGCGTCATGGCGGCATCGGGAATGTGGTTGCAGTCCAGGGTTATGGCCCTGAGCGGCCAAGCGCCGCGGCGGATGCTCAGGCGGTTGGCGCCGGCGTCGATGTGCGCTCCCATCTGCCGGGCCGCTTCGACAAAACGGATGTCGCCCTGGATGGAAGCTTCGCCCAGGCCTTCAATTTCAATGCCTTTTTGGCCTGTAGCCCCCGTCCCTATTGCGCCAAGCGCTATAAAATAGCTAGCAGACGAGGCGTCTCCTTCGACGTGGACAACTCCGGGGGAGCGGTAGCGGCTGCCCGCCGGGATGGTGAAACGCTGCCAGCCTTCGCGCCGCACAGCGATGCCGAAGCGTGCCAGCAAATTCAGCGTGATCTCGATGTAGGGCCGGGATATCAGTTCGCCGATCACCTCGATATGGATATCGCGCCCCGTCTCCGAGGACACGTCAGTGCCGAGAGCGGGCCCCCCGGAACTGGCCACCAGGGGCAGCGCCAGCAGCAGGGCGGTCAGGAACTGGCTGGAAACGTCGCCGCGCACCCGGATGGGTGCCTCCAGCACCAGCTCGCCGGTGCGGATGCGCAGCGGCGGAAAGCCGTCGTTGCCGAGGTAGTCAATGGCGCAACCGAGGCCTCGCAGCGCGTCCACCAGATCGCCAATTGGCCGTTCGTGCATGCGGGGCACGCCCGAAAGTTCAAAGTCACCCCCCATCAACGCAAGTGCCGCGGTGAGGGGGCGCATGGCCGTACCCGCATTGCCCAGGTAGAGTTTTGCTTCCTTCTGCGCGGCGCGCCCGCCCAGGCCGGTGATCACGGCGGTGCTGCCGCTGTCCTCGACCTTGCAGCCCAGCTGCCTGAGGGCGGCGAGCATCACGGCGGTATCGTCGGAAGCCAGCAGGTCGTGGACGGTGGTCTGGCCTTCGCTGAGGGCCGCGAGCAACAGCACCCGGTTGGAAATGCTTTTGGAGCCGGGAAGGTGGACGGTGCCGCTCGCTCCCGTCAGTGCCGGAATGTCCAGAAACGCGGTATCGAACATCTACTTGAGCGATTTGGGCGAACTGATGCGCCAGTTGGCGCGTGTATGGCTGGCGTGGTCAATCCTGTCTTCCAGCGCATCCCCGTCGGCGGCGCCTATCAGTTTTTCGAGGTCCTGCAGGGTGGTCTGGAAAATCCGGGATTGCTCCAGAAGCTCTTCCTTGTTGGCAATCAGGATGTCGCGCCACATTTTCGGATCACTGGCGGCGATCCGGGTGAAGTCCCTGAAGCCCGGCCCGGCCAGCGACAGGTAATCCTTGCCCTGGGCCTGGCCCGAAATGCTGTTGATCAGCGCAAAGGCAATGAGATGCGGCAGATGGCTGACGGCGGCATAGGCCGCATCGTGGGACTGGGGCGACATCTTCAGGACGTTGCAGCCCAGGGCGGTCCAGACGTTGACTGCTTTTTCAAGCTGGACGGTGAATGTGCGCTCGATCGGCGTGAGGATGACCTGCTTGCCGAAGTACAGGTCAGGATCGGCATGCTCCACGCCGGACACTTCCTTTCCGGTGATCGGATGGGCCGGCACGAAACAGCCCAGGTGGTCACGCAGCACGCGGCGTGCGGCGTCCACCACATCGCGTTTGGTCGAACCAACGTCCATGACCAGCGTGTTGGGCCCAACCAGATGGCGGATCGCCTTGAACGTGGCCTCGGTCGCAGAAACCGGCACCGCCAGCAGCACAATGTCGGCCCCCGACACGGCCAGCAGCGCAGACGGCGCCTCGACGTCAATCACCCCCATCTGGCGTGCCCGCTCGGTGGTGGAGGGGGACTTGCTGTACCCGACCACGCGTTTGACCAGGCCGGCGCGTTTGAGCGCCAGTGCGAAAGAGCCGCCCATCAGGCCGCAGCCTATCAGCCCGAGTTGCTCAAACATGCGGGGACACCGGGTTGGCTTGCAGATGCTTCATGAAGTTCAGTCGCTTGCAGGATAAGTGCCAAGCACCTTGTAGAAGGCGCACAGCTGCTGCAGATCCTTCAGGGCCGCGGCCACATGGGGCTGGGACGGGTGGCCCTGAAGATCGATGTAGAAGAAATATTCCCACTGGCCCGAACGGGCGGGGCGGGACTCGAAGCGCGTCATGGACACGCCATGGGTTTTCAGCGGCACCAGGATGTCGTGCACCGCGCCGGGCCGGTTAGGCACCGAAACAATCAGGCTGATGCAGTCCTTGCCCGAGGCTTCGGGTGCGCCAAGCACCTGGGGCAGGCAGATCACGGCAAAGCGGGTGCGGTTGAAGGCATCGTCCTGGATGGCGTGGGCGCCCAGGTGAAGGCCGAATTCAGCGCCCGCACGTTCGCTTGCAATGGCGGCCCATGCCGGATTGCCAGCCGCCAGCCGGGCACCCTCGGCATTGCTGGACACCGCCCGCCGCTCGGCATTCGGCAAATGCGTCCCCAGCCAGCCCTGGCATTGGGCGAGCGCCTGCGCATGCGCCAGGACCACTTCAATACCGTCAAGGGACGGCGACAGGCGCAGCAGGTTGTGCCGGACCAGCAGGCTGATTTCCCCGATGACATGTACCGGCGAATTGAGAAACAGATCCAGCGTGCGGGTGACGACGCCTTCGGTGTTGTTTTCGACCGGCACCACACCAAAATGGGCTGTGCCAGAGGTTGCCGCGTGAAATACCTCGTCAAAACTGGCGCAGGCAACGTGCTCGATGCTGGAGCCGAAAAACTGCACCGCAGCCTGTTCGCTGAAAGTGCCGGCCGGCCCGAGGTAGGCGACGCGTTGCGGCGCCTCCAGGGCGCGGCAGGCGGACATGACTTCACGCCAGATGTGCGCAATGCTGTCGCCCTTCAGCGGGCCGAGGCTGGCCGACTGCAGGCCGTGAATCACCTGGGCCTCTCGCTCGGGACGAAAAACCGGTGAACCCTCCTGGCGTTTGATCTCGCCGACCTCGTTGGCCAGCGCAGCACGCTGGTTCAGCAGCTTCAGGAGCTGCTGATCCACGGCATCGATTTGCTGGCGAAGTTGTGGCAGGGTCTGGGTCATGTCGGTCTGTGTCGAGCGGAGCTGTGGTGCAGGGTGCTGTCGCCGCACCAGGCGAGCAACAGCGCGGGGCGTGGAAGAAAGCTACTTTTTCTGGGGTGCCGGTTTTGCGGCAGGCGCCGCCGGCGCAGAACCCACGATCTTGCTTGCAGCCGCATCGAATTGCCGGGCGCGCGCCTGGATGTCCGGCTGCGTGTCGGCCACCAGTTTTTTCACGAACACATCCACCAGTTCCGGGGTCGCGGTCTTGTATTTCTTGATCACGGGCGACTCAAAAAAGGCGGCGAGCTGTTTGAGCTCGTCGAGGCTGAAACGCTCCATATAGGCGGGAACCAGCGCATCGCTGTTGGCCTGGGCGACCTTGGCGCCGATGAGTTTGTTGGCATCTGCAACGAATTTGGCAAGTTCTGCGTTGAATTCCTCCGTCGCCTTGGCCTGGCGCGCTTTGGGCACGCTGCTGTCAAAACGTGGTGCCCAGCCGGCAACGATATCCTGAGCGGCGGTCCCGGCCAGTTGCCCAACCAGGGCGTCGAGGTCGGCCTGCTGCAGGGCGACGACCTTGTTGGCCCACTCTCGTTTGGGATCGGCATTGGTCGTCTGGCTTGAGGCTGCGAACGCACAGCCTGCGATCAGCAGGGCTGTCACTAATTTTTTCATTCAGGGATATCCGTGTTTGGAGTGTTGGCAGAATCGCCTTCACTTCCGGTGTCGTTGTCGTCAAGCGTGGCGTCGTTTTCGACAATGCGCTGCAAACCGCTGAGCTGGGATCCTTCATCCAGTCCGATCAGCGTCACGCCCTGGGTGGCGCGCCCCATCTCGCGTATTTCGCTCACGCGCGTGCGAACCAGCACGCCCTTGTCGGTGATCAGCATGATTTCATCGTCCACATGCACCAGTGTCGCGGCAACCACCTTGCCGTTGCGTTCGCTTTGCTGGATGGCGATCATGCCCTTGGTGCCGCGGCCGTGGCGCGTGTATTCCTGGATGGACGTGCGTTTGCCGAAGCCATTTTGCGTGGCGGTCAACACGCTTTGCTGCTCGTCCTCGGCAACCAGCATGGCAATCACGCCCTGGCCATCATCAAGCATCATGCCGCGCACGCCGCGGGCATTGCGGCCCATGGGGCGCACGTCGTTTTCATCGAAGCGCACGGCTTTACCGCCGTCGGAAAACAGCATCACGTCGTGTTTGCCGTCGGTCAGCGCAGCGCCAATCAGGTAGTCGCCCTCATCGAGATCCACCGCGATGATGCCGGCCTTGCGCGGATTGCTGAAATCTTCCAGCGGCGTCTTTTTGACCGTGCCCATGCTGGTCGCCATGAAAACATACTGGTCCGCCGGGAAGCTGCGCTTGTCGCCCGTCAGCGGCAACACCACGGTGATTTTTTCGCCTTCCTGCAGGGGGAACATGTTGACAATGGGCCGGCCGCGCGAGCCGCGCGAACCTGCCGGCACTTCCCATACCTTGAGCCAGTAGAGCCGGCCGCGGTTGGAAAAACACAGGATGTAGTCGTGCGTGTTGGCAATGAAGAGCTGGTCCACCCAGTCGTCTTCCTTGGTGGCCGTCGCCTGCTTGCCGCGCCCGCCGCGTTTTTGCGAACGGTATTCGGACAGGGGCTGGCTTTTGATGTAACCGGTATGCGACAGCGTGACCACCATGTCGGTGGGCGTGATCAGGTCTTCGGTGCTGAGGTCGAAGGAGCTGTGCTCCACCTGGCTGCGGCGCGCGCCCAGCTTGGTCTGGCCGAATTCCTGGCGGATGACCGACAACTCTTCGCCGATGATGGTCGAGACGCGTTCCGGCTTGGCAAGGATGTCGAGCAGATCGTCAATTTCCGCCATCACTTCCTTGTACTCGGCCACGATCTTGTCCTGCTCCAGGCCGGTCAGGCGCTGCAGGCGCATCTGCAGGATTTCCTGGGCCTGGGTATCGGAGAGCCGGTACAGGCCGTCGCTGCCCATGCCAAATGCTTTTTCCAGGCCATCGGGCCGGTAGTCGTCGGCGTTCACCACACCGCCGTCCGCGCGGGTGCGGGTGAGCATTTCGCGCACCAGGCTGCTGTCCCAGGGACGAAGCATCAGTTCGGCCTTGGCGACAGGGGGCGTCGGTGCGTTGCGGATGATGGCAATGAAGTCGTCGATGTTGGCCAGAGCGACAGCCAGACCCTCCAGAACGTGGCCGCGTTCGCGCGCCTTGCGCAGGGTGAACACCGTGCGGCGCGTCACGACTTCGCGGCGGTGCGACAGGAAGACCTGGATCAGGTCCTTCAGGTTGCAGAGTTTGGGCTGGCCGTTGACCAGCGCCACCATGTTGATGCCAAAGGTGTCCTGCAACTGGGTTTGCTTGTACAGGTTGTTCAGCACGACTTCAGGCACTTCACCGCGCTTGAGTTCGATCACCAGGCGCATGCCGGACTTGTCGGATTCGTCCTGGATGTGGCTGATGCCTTCGATCTTCTTCTCATGCACCAGCTCGGCCATGCGCTCCTGCAGCGTCTTCTTGTTGACCTGGTAGGGCAGCTCGTCGACGATGATGGACTGGCGCTGGCCCTTGTCGATGTCTTCAAAGTGGCATCTGGCGCGCATGACGACCTTGCCGCGGCCGGTGCGGTAGCCATCCTTGACGCCGTTGATGCCGTAAATGATGCCGCCGGTGGGGAAGTCCGGCGACGGAATGATTTCCATCAGTTCGTCAATGGTCGCTTGCGGATTTTTCAGCAGATGCAGGCAGGCATCGACCACTTCATTGATGTTGTGCGGCGGGATGTTGGTCGCCATGCCGACCGCGATGCCCCCGGACCCGTTGATCAGCAGGTTGGGAATGCGCGAAGGCAGGACCAGGGGCTCCTTTTCGCTGCCGTCATAGTTGGGTCCAAAGTCAACGGTTTCCTTGTCGATGTCGGCCAGCATCTCCTGGGCGATTTTCGACAGCCGGACCTCTGTGTAACGCATGGCTGCAGCGCTGTCGCCGTCCACCGAGCCGAAGTTGCCCTGACCGTCCACCAGCATGTGGCGCATGGAGAAATCCTGGGCCATGCGCACAATCGCGTCATACACGGACTGGTCGCCGTGCGGGTGGTATTTACCAATGACGTCGCCGACGATACGGGCGGACTTTTTGTACGGGCGGTTCCAGTCGTTGTTCAGCTCATGCATCGCGAACAACACCCGGCGATGGACCGGTTTCAGGCCATCCCGAGCATCTGGCAAAGCGCGACCCACAATCACGCTCATCGCGTAATCAAGGTAGCTGCGCCGCATTTCCTCTTCAAGACTGATGGGCAGGGTTTCTTTGGCAAACTGGGTCATGGAGAGGCCTGAAAAGGATTTGGCGGTGCACTCGGCGAGCGAAACCCGTTGATTTTAAGGCTTGAGTTTAGGGCAGCCGCGGTGTGGCACTCCAGCAACAGAAAACAAAGAATCTTCATTCTGTGTCAGACGAAGCCGATAGCGCGCTTGAACGGTCAATGAGCTATGGCACAATAACTGTAACGCTTTGAGTGATGGTCACTCACGGCGTGTATCCAATCGCAGCAAGTCTGCGGCTTTTCTCTAGAGGAGAACCATGAAGAAACTCAACAAAGTGGCAATGTTGTTTGCTTCCGCAGCGCTTGCAACCGCCGCTGGTGCACAAACAATTGATAACTGGAAAAACGGCACGAACGAGCTGGTCTGGAAAAACGGCACCAACGAACTGTGCTGGCGCGATGGGTTCTGGACCCCCGCCACCGCCGCTCCTGGCTGCGACGGCGCAATCGTTCCTGCAGCACCTGCTGCAATGCCTGCAGCGGCTGCACCTGCTCCTGCCGCAAAACCTGTTACTCCTCCCCCTCCTCCTGCTGCTACCAAAGTCACTTACGCCGCTGACGCGTTCTTCGACTTTGACAAGTCTGTGCTGAAGCCAGAAGGCAAGGCAAAGCTTGACGACCTGGTGAGCAAGATCAAGGACATCAACCTTGAAGTCATCATCGCCGTCGGCCACACTGACGCCGTGGGTAGCGATTCCTACAACCAGAAGTTGTCGGTCCGCCGCTCCGAAGCTGTCAAGGCTTACCTGGTGTCCAAAGGCGTTGAGAAAAACCGCGTTTACACCGAAGGCAAGGGTGAGAAGCAGCCAGTCGCTGACAACAAGACCAGCGAAGGCCGCGCGAAAAACCGTCGCGTGGAAATCGAAGTCGTTGGCACTCGCGCCAACAAGTAATCCTTTCAGGATTGCCCAAAAAAACCGCGCTACGGCGCGGTTTTTTTATGCTCGGGCGATAATCAGAACATGCACAGCACTGAAAACGCAGACCCCACCGAACTGGCCAAATTTTCCGATCTCGCGCACCGCTGGTGGGACACCGAAAGCGAATTTCGCCCACTGCACCAGATCAATCCCCTGCGTCTGGGCTGGATTGAAAGTCTGGTGCCACTGAAAGGCAAACGTGTTCTGGATATCGGTTGCGGTGGCGGGATCCTTGCCGACGCCATGGCGCGTCGTGGTGCGGAAGTCCTGGGCATCGATCTGGCGGGCAAAGCCCTGAAAGTTGCGCAACTTCATGCGCTCGAAGCAGGAACCCAAGGCGTGGCGTACCGGGAAATCAGTGCCGAGGCGCTGGCGGACGAACAACCGGCGGGTTTCGATGTAGTGACATGCATGGAAATGCTCGAACATGTGCCCGACCCCTCGTCCGTGGTGCGCGCCTGCGCCACCCTGGTCAAACCGGGTGGCCATGTGTTTTTTTCCACCATCAACCGCAACGCCAAAGCCTTTGTTTTTGCCATCGTCGGCGCCGAGTATGTGCTGAACCTTCTGCCGCGCGGCACCCACGAATACGCCAAGTTCATCAAGCCCAGCGAACTGGCCGCTTATTGCCGCAGTGCGGGACTGAGTCTGCAGCACACGCGCGGCATGGAGTACAACCCCCTGAGCCAGCATTACTGGCTCAGCGCCGACACCAGCGTGAACTACCTGCTGGCAACGCAGAAGGCTTTCTGACATGTTTCACCCCATTGAGGCCGTGTTGTTTGACCTGGACGGCACGCTGATCGACAGCGCGCCCGACCTTGGCGCCGCTGCTGACAAAATGCGAACCGACCGCGGCATGTCGTCCCTGCCGCTGGCGGACTACCGACCCATGGCGGGAGCCGGGGCTCGGGGCATGCTCGGTGTGGCTTTTGGCCTCACGCCCGACGACGCTGATTTCGCTGTCCTGAAGGAAGAGTTTTTCCTCAACTACGAAGCCTGCATGACGGAACGCACCTATGCCTTCAATGGGGTGGACGGGTTGATCGCACAAATCAGCGGAGCAGGGCTCAAATGGGGTGTGGTGACCAACAAGTCACAGCGTTTTACCTTGCCGCTGACCCGCCAGATGCCCTTGTTTGGAACGGCGCAAACCATCGTCAGCGGGGATACCACGCCTTACGCGAAGCCCCATCCAGCCCCTCTTCTGGAGGCGGCCCGTCAGCTCAATGTGGAGCCGGGTCGCTGCCTGTACGTCGGTGACGACGAACGCGACATCGTGGCCGGCCGCGCCGCCGGTATGCAGACAGTCGCTGCGGCCTATGGTTATCTGGGGGCGCTGGCCGATACGCAGCACTGGAAAGCCGATGCCACCATTGTTTCGCCGGCCGCGCTCTTGAATTTGCTGCGTTTGGCTTAAACTAGCTGGCTTGGGGCTGCATTGGTTTCGACGTGGGTTCGGACGCGGTGTGGTGCATGTCGAGCTGAGTGTGCTCGTAAAACTGATTCAAACAAACTAACTGCAAACGACGAACGTTTCGCACTCGCTGCTTAATTGCCAGTGAGCTTTACAACAGCAGGCCGATGGGCTGGGCAAGGGGTGTTTAGCGCAAGTTAAATGCTCCCGGCTGTAAAGATAATTTCATCGGCTGGCTCCGGGCTGGGTACCTTAACCCGGGGCAAGAAAATAGGGTGCTGGCGTCCTGTGTAGCGTGCGACTGCGCGACCCAGGTGGCGAGACTCAAATCAGACCGCTAAACATGTAGATCTGCCCGAACAAGGCTTGCGGACGGGGGTTCAAATCCCCCCAGCTCCACCATACAAGACGGCCGCCGCCCATGAACCCTCATGGCGGCGGTTTTGTCATTTGTGCACCGGCGGACCCAGAAAGAAGTCCATCGCCAGAGCTACCACTGGCGGCTCGATCCGGTGCGGACCCCTGAACTCCAGCGCCGTCACCTCATAACCCGCCGCCTTGAGTCTGGCCACATGCGGTCGGGCGCTGGTTTCTATCGGCAACTGCTCGTCTTCCAGCCCATGCGCGATGAAGATGCGCGGCGCACCGTTTTGCTGGAACACCGACATGAAACCCCCCGAAAAAACCATCACGTGGCTGGCGACATCGCCATTGGTGACGCCGATGGAGAGGGCGTAGCTCCCGCCGTCGGAAAAACCGGCAAAACCCAGGTGCGCGAGATCGACGGAAAATCGTGATGCCACTTCGCCCAGTGCCAGCTCCAGCCGCTCCAGGTCGGGACCATTGCCGCCGATGACCAGGTCCCAGGTCGGGAACTGGGATTGCGGCAGCAGCAGCAAAAAGCCGCGTTGCCGGGCATGGTCGATCAGGAAGGGCAGCACCTTGTCGGCGCTGCCGCCGGCGCCGTGGAACATCACCAGCAGGGCGACCGGCGCGTCGGTGGGCAGGTTTTCGGGGACGATGAGTACGGCGTCGCGTTCGTCGGCAATGCCCAGGTTGTGGCGACCGGCGGGCAGGGCGGGCTTGCCAGACGCGGCGCCGGGACGGAAGGCCAGCCGTCCCAGCAGGGCGCCACCGAGGAGGGACATGTCCAACATCGCCGCCAATCTCAGGGTGCTTTGCCGATAGCGCGGAAGGCAGCGCACTGCGCAAACGCCTCCTCGCTGAGCGGCTGATTTTTGCCCTTGCAGAACTTGGCCGTCAGCTTGAGCAGTTCCTTGATGTCGCGTCCGCTGGCTGCTGCGTAGGTGGCCGTCAAGCGCGTGATCAGCTCGTCCGGCAGTTCGGCGTGGAACTGCCGTGCCAGCGATTTCCACAGCTGGATGGCCTGCTCGCGCGATGGCGTTTCAAACTGGATGACGGCGATGCAGCGCGACAGGATGGCGTCGTCAATGTCCGCCACGCGGTTGGTGGTCATGAACAGCAGGCCGTTGAAATATTCCAGCGTGCGCAGAAACTCGGCGACGATGGCGTTGTGCTGAAGGTCGTTGTCGCGGCGACGGATGTAGACGTCGGCCTCGTCGAGCAGCAGCACCGAGTCCCAGCGCGCGGCGCGTCGCAGGATGGTGGACAGGTTGGCCTCCACCGAGCCGGCGGTTACGCCGAGCTGGCCCGAATGCACGCGGTACAGCGGCTTGCCGACCACTTCGGCATAAACCTCGGCCGTCAGGGTCTTGCCCAGGCCAGGCGCACCCTTGCACAAAATCGTGGTGCCGCCGGACTTGCCTTCGACGATGTCTTCCATCAGGAAGTTGCGGTCGGCGGTCAGGATGTCGATCAGGTCGCGGTGCGTCTGCGGCAGCACCAGCTTGTCGCGCAGCTCGGGCTTGTAGCGGTAGTCCTGCACGTTCTGCACATGGACCCACAGGTTGCGGTGCCAGTCCAGGTGGAACAGGTGCAGATAGCAGTGAAGCGGGACGCGCTCGAAGCCTTCGCTGATGCCTTTTTCGCGCCAGAAAGTGGCGTCGGCCGTGGTGTCGAACTGGCGCTCCAGCAGTTCTTCGTCGTTGACGCAGCGGGCACTGGTGCAGGACGGCAGGCGGGTGCACTCAAGCTGGGGCCGGGGGCCGCCGCCAGACATCCAGGCCGAGCCGGAGACGGTGAACTGTGCGCCGAATTTTGGCTGCAGCTGCATGAAACGTCTGGCGTGCGACTCGTACTCGGCCTTGAACTCGGCACACTCCTTGAAGAAGCCGTCGCCGGTCATCAGTTCGGGAATGGTCAGGTTCTTGATGTCGTCGGCATAAAAGCTGATGCCGTAGGTCATGCCGGTGCGGCGCAGCCGGGGATCGGTGACCGGCTCACGCCCCGCCGCCTGCACGGTGTTGGCCAGCAGGCCGATCACGACGTAGGCCGAGCCCTCGGCCGGTTGCACGTGGCGCATCGAATGCACCAGCCAGGGCAGCAACACGCCATCCTTGCCGCGTTTGTAGAGCCAGCCGTCGATTTTGTCGCGCGACAGCCAGGCAATCAAACCGGGGATCAGCAGTTCCAGGCTGGGAATCTTGCGTGCGGCAGGGGCGGCGTGGATGTTGTCCAGCGCCAGCATCTGGAACATCAGTTCACGTTCGTTGGCGGCGCGGCACAGGCTGTAAAGCGTGTTCAGGGTGCCCGGATCAAACAGCCGGCTCGGCACCACCCGCTTGCCGCGGGACGGCCCATGCTCACTCAGGCGCCGGGCCAGCGGCGACTCGGCATTGATCGTCCCCAGCAGCAAGTTGGCCAGGGATTCCGGGATTTCGAATTCCATGCGTCTTTCTCGCCTTTTCGCAGCGTCGAAAAGGCATCATAGGACGCCGCGCCCGAAACACGCTTGACCGCAGTCAAGGCCATTGACCACGAACGGCTTACAACGACGGCTTACAACTGCGAGCCGAGCAGCAGCGCCAGCCTTTCCTTGAATTTTTCCTTCAGCGGGCGGTCCTGCCACTCCTGCAGGCTGATGCGGCGCGCATGGGCCAGGTCCTGCGCGAAGACCTCGGCCTGCCGCGTGGCGAACACCGGGTCGTAGATGTTGAGGTTGGCTTCGTCGTTCAGGCGGAACGACCGGTTGTCGAAATTGGTGGAACCCACCGACACCATCAGTTTGTCGATGATCATGACCTTGCAGTGGTACATGGTGGGCTGGTACTCGTAGATTTCGGCCCCGGCCTCCAGCAGCGGACCCCAGGTGGCACGCGAAGCGGCCTTGACGGTCTCGGTGTCGGTGTGCGGGCCGGGCGTGATGAGGCGCACGCGCACGCCGCGCTTCAAGGCATCGAGCATCAACTGCCGCGTGAGGTCGTCGGGCACGAAGTAGGCGACCGACAGGTCCAGGCTGCGCTCGGCTGCGGTGACGGCCATGTGGTACATGAGCTGCATGCTCTCGCTGCCGCTGGACGGCGAACTCGAGAACATCTGGGCGCGCTGCGTACCACTTGCAGCGATCGCCGGGAAGTACGCATCCCCGTGCACCACCTTGCCTGTGACCTTGAGCCAGTTGTCCAGAAACGTGGCCTGCATCTGCGCCACGG
>CAMLDT010000075.1 GCA_946479075.1 uncultured Polaromonas sp. | reverse complement strand
GCCCGTCGCGCTCCGTTACAATCCCGGGTTGACCCCAACACGCCATTTTTCAAGTTTTTCAAGCCTGTTCTTGTAGGACACCCATGACCGAAGCAAGCCTCCAGGCGCCGCTCAGCGCGCCCATCGACAAAGACAAAAGAAACTGGATCATCGCGACCTGCGCCGCAGGCGGCGCAGGTGCGGCAGCCGTTGCTGTGCCTTTTGTGAGCACCTTTCAGCCTTCCGAACGCGCCAAGGCCGCCGGTGCGGCGGTCGAGGTCGATATCTCGGCCCTGAAACCCGGTGAGAAACTGACCGTCGAGTGGCGTGGCAAGCCGGTGTGGATCGTCAAGCGCACGCCCGAGCAGCTGGCCGCGCTGCCCAAGCACGATGCCGAGTTGGCCGATCCCAAGTCCGAGCGCAAGCCGGGCGAGCTCACACCCGAGTACGCACGCAACGAAGGCCGTTCGATCAAGCCCGAGATTTTTGTGGCTGTCGGCATCTGCTCGCACCTGGGCTGCTCGCCGTCGGACAGATTCCAGTCCGGCGCGCAACCCTCGTTGCCGGATGACTGGGCCGGCGGCTTTCTGTGCCCCTGCCACGGCTCGACCTTTGACATGGCCGGCCGCGTTTATAAAAACAAGCCGGCCCCGGACAACCTCGAAGTGCCGCCCCACACGTACCTGTCAGACGCCAAGCTGCTGATTGGTGAGGACAAAAAAGCCTGAAGCTTTGCTGGACCGGCGGGCCGCGGTGCGCGCTCGCCCAGGTCCTTCACCGACTAGCAAATAGGATCCCTTATGGCTGAATTCAAAGAACTATCCCCCGAAGCGCCGGCTGCTGCCAAGTTGATGAACTGGGTTGACAACCGCTTTCCCGCCAGCAAGCTCTACAAAGAGCACATGAGCGAGTATTACGCGCCGAAGAACTTCAACTTCTGGTACATCTTCGGCTCACTGGCGCTGCTGGTGCTGGTCATCCAGATCGTCACCGGCATTTTCCTGACCATGCATTACAAGCCGGATGCCGCGCTGGCTTTCGGTTCGGTGGAATACATCATGCGTGATGTGCCCTGGGGCTGGCTGGTGCGCTACATGCACTCGACCGGCGCGTCGGCATTTTTCGTGGTGGTTTACCTGCACATGTTCCGCGGCCTGCTGTACGGCAGCTACCGCAAGCCGCGCGAGCTGATCTGGATTTTCGGCTGCGCGATTTTCCTGTGCCTGATGGCTGAAGCCTTCATGGGCTACCTGCTGCCCTGGGGCCAGATGAGCTACTGGGGCGCCCAGGTGATCGTCAACCTGTTTGCCGCGATTCCCTTCATCGGCCCGGACCTTGCGCTGCTGATCCGCGGTGATTATGTGGTCGGTGATGCGACCCTGAACCGTTTCTTCGCCTTCCACGTGATCGCCGTGCCGCTGGTGCTGCTGGGCCTGGTGGTGGCTCACCTGATCGCGCTGCACGAAGTCGGCTCCAACAACCCTGACGGCGTCGAGATCAAGAAGTACAAGGACGCCACCGGCAAGCCGCTGGACGGCATCGCTTTCCATCCTTACTACACCGTGCATGACATCTTCGGCGTGAGCATCTTTCTGATGATCTTTTCGGCGATTGTGTTTTTCGCGCCGGAGGCCGGTGGTTACTTCCTCGAATACAACAACTTCATTCCGGCCGATTCGTTGAAGACGCCTTCGCACATTGCGCCGGTCTGGTATTTCACCCCTTATTACTCCATGCTGCGCGCCATCACCAGCGAGATGATGTATGCGCTGATCGCCTGTGTGCTGGCTGGTGCCGTGCTGGGTGTGCTCAAGGCAAAAATTGCCAGCCTGTTCAAGGCCGTCATTGTGGCCGCGGCCGTGCTTGTCATCGCTGCCATGCTGATGATCGACGCCAAGTTCTGGGGTGTGGTGGTCATGGGCGGCGCCGTCATCATCCTGTTCTTCCTGCCCTGGCTGGACCACAGCCCGGTCAAGTCAATCCGTTACCGTCCCGACTGGCACAAATACCTCTACGGGATTTTTGTGATCGTTTTCGTGGTGCTTGGTTATCTCGGCATCAAGCCGCCGTCGCCCATCAATGAGCGCGTGTCCCAGGTCGGAACCCTGTTTTATTTCGGTTTCTTCCTGCTGATGCCGTGGTGGAGCCGTCTCGGGACCTTCAAGACGCCCCCTGATCGCGTGACTTTTGCTGCCCACTGAGCCGGAGATCCTCACCATGATGAAAACATTGAAAAAACTGGCTATGGGCGCGGTCGCAGTGATGGCCCTGGCTGTGGGCAACGGCGCTTTTGCAGCCAGCGAAGGCATCACCTGGGACAAGGCCCCGAACAAGACCAACGACCTGGGTGCGTTGCAAAACGGTGCCAAGCTGTTTGTCAACTACTGCCTGAACTGCCATTCGGCAGCGTTCATGCGTTACAACCGCCTGAAGGACATCGGCCTGACCGACCAGCAGATCAAGGACAACATGCTGTTCCCGACCGAAAAGGTTGGCGAGACCATGAAGGCGGCCATCGATCCGAAGCAGGCCAAAGACTGGTTTGGCGGCAACCCGCCCGACCTGAGCGTGATCGCGCGCTCGCGCGCAGGCCACGGGGGCACCGGTGCCGACTACCTGTACACCTACATGCGCACGTTCTACCGCGACGACACCAAGGCCACCGGCTGGAACAATCTCGCGTTCCCGAACGTGGCCATGCCCCACGTCCTGTGGGAACTCTCGGGCGAACGCAAGCCGATCTTTGAAGAAAAAGAAGAGCACGGCCACCATGTGGCGGTCTTCAAGGGCTGGCAGCAGGTCACACCCGGAACCATGACACCCTTGCAGTATGACCAGGCCATCGCCGATCTGGTGGGCTACATGCAATGGATGGCCGAGCCCGCACAGAACACCCGCGTGCGGGTCGGCGTCTGGGTGCTGCTCTTTCTGCTGATGTTCACCTTCATCGCCTGGCGCCTCAACGCTGCGTTCTGGAAAGACATCAAGTAAACAGTTTTCGCCGGAACGTGTTTTCCGGCACCTTCTGGAGTGGATACCTTCACCGTATCCACTCCTTTGCATTTAGGAGTTCGCAATCATGATGGTCCTTTATTCAGGCACGACCTGCCCGTTCTCGCACCGCTGCCGTTTTGTGCTGTTTGAAAAAGGCATGGATTTCGAAATCCGCGACGTCGACTTGTACAACAAGCCCGAAGACATCAACGTCATGAATCCCTACGGACAGGTGCCCATCCTGGTCGAGCGCGACCTGATCCTGTACGAGTCCAACATCATCAACGAGTACATCGACGAGCGTTTCCCGCACCCGCAACTCATGCCGGGCGACCCCGTGGACCGCGCACGGGTGCGGCTGTTCCTGCTCAACTTCGAAAAAGAACTTTTCGTGCATGTCAGCACGCTGGAAGCCCGGGCTTCCAAAGGCAACGAAAAGGCGCTGGAAAAAGCCCGCTCGCACATCCGTGACCGGCTGACGCAACTGGCCCCGGTGTTCCTGAAAAACAAGTTCATGCTGGGCGACAACTTCTCCATGCTCGATGTGGCGATTGCGCCGCTGCTCTGGCGTCTGGACTACTACGACATTGACCTGTCTAAAAATGCCGCGCCGCTGCTCAAGTACGCCGAGCGCATCTTCTCGCGTCCGGCTTACATTGAAGCGCTGACACCGTCCGAAAAGGTCATGCGCAAGTAATGGCCCCCACGCTCGCCACTGCGTGTGCATCGCTGCCCTCCAAGGGGGCTGTGCTTGCTCGGGGCGGCCAGGCGGAAAATTGCATGGCCCCCGCGCGTGGCACGGCGACCGTTTTTCTGGCCCGGATCTCGCGTGGCTGATTTCATGAATGCCCTGGACGCCACCTCCACGCGCCCGTATCTGATACGGGCGCTGTACGACTGGTGTACCGACAATGGCTTGACGCCTTATGTGGCCGTGGCCGTGGACGAAACCGTTCAGGTGCCACGCGAATACGTCAAAAATGACGAGATCGTGCTCAACATCAGTTTTGACGCGACCAGCTCGCTCAAGCTGGGCAATGACTTCATCGAGTTCAAGGCGCGGTTTGCCGGCAGCGCACGCGAAATCATGGTGCCTGTTGGCCGGGTGATTGCCATCTATGCACGGGAAAATGGCCAGGGCATGGCTTTCCCGCTGGGAACCCCAGGCAGCCCGGTGCAAGCAGAGGATTCCGGGCCTGCTGCGCCTGTGGTGCTGGCGCCGGAGTCGTCTGTCGAGCCCACTGCAGCTCCGGCGTCGGATGCCAAGATCGTACAATTGGTGCCTGCCAACAATCCGGTTCCGGGACGCGAGGACGATCCGGAACCCCCTGAACCTCCCAAGCCTCAGCAGGGCAAAAGGCCTTCGCTCAAACGAGTGAAGTAAACAGTTCAAGTAAACTAGCTTCGTGCCGCTTTAGCTCAGTTGGTAGAGCAACCGCCTTGTAAGCGGTAGGTCGTCAGTTCGAATCCGACAAGCGGCACCATTCAATATCCCGGCGTCGCCACGCCAGCCTCCAGCCCTTGTTGGCTATCAACTCGATAGCATCGCAGGCAGGCTGAGAGCCGTTGGGGACTCAATCTGCCCGGGCGGGACTACTTTCGGGTTATTAGTATCTTCAGCCGAATTGAGGTAACCTTCCAACCTTTGTCGATCAGGCGGGTCTGCATCAGCGGCAGGAGTTGCCGGACTTTGGCGGCAGCGGCGTTGCTGCTGACCAGCAGGCACCAAACGTCGTCGTCAATCGGGCCGGCCTGCACGGCAGGGCGCAAAGCCTCGGGAATCAGGGACTCGATGGCCTTGAGGCGCTGGCTGGATTCCTGGACAAGCCCGGACAGCCGTGCCAGTGCTGGCGAATTTTCGACAGCCTGGCTGAAGGGAATGGCCCGATGCGGGCGGTGGCTGGAATCCACGGCGGTCAGGTTGGTTCAAGGAGTGGATACGTGCATTTGATTATCACGGATGCGTGGCTCGCCAAAAGCCGCGCCGTTTACCTCAGCGGCACCCGGCTGGTGGTGGTCGGTTTTGTCGCCGCGCTGGCACTGATGCTGGTGGCCGCGGGCATGTACCACTGGGTGTTTCTCAAGGGCGCACGTGAAGGCTGGCCGGTGATCGGTTCACTGGTCAAACTCATGGTGAAAGACGAGTTCGAACAGCGCGACCGTTTCCTGCGGGAAAACCTCGACGTCATGGCCAGGCGGCTCGGGGAAATGCAGGCCAAGATGATGCAGCTGGAGGCACTGGGCGAACGTGTTTCAGGTCTGGCCGGTGTCAATCCCAACGACATCAAGACGCAGCCTGGCCGCGGCGGGGTGCTGGTGACCGGCCGATCCCTCACCATGGAAGAGTTGCAGGCCACACTCGCGGACCTCGACAGATTGACCGATCAGCGCGTGGACCTGATGACCGTGATGGAGTCCCGGCTCTTTGACCAGAAAATCAAAAAGATGATGGTGCCCACGCAGCAGCCCGTACAGGGCGGCATTCTGGGCTCATCCTTCGGCTGGCGCATCGATCCCCTGAATGGCCGCTCCGCCCTGCATACCGGTCTGGACTTTCCGGCCGAGCCCGGCACCGCCATCCTGGCTGCGGCTGGTGGCGTGGTGGTCACGCAGGAGTATCACCCCGCTTACGGCAACATGGTCGAGGTGGACCATGGCAACGACTTGCTGACGCGGTATGCACACGCTTCGCGGGTGCTGGTGAAAAAGGGTGATCTGGTCAAACGCGGCCAGAAAATCGCCGAAGTCGGGACCACCGGGCGCTCCACCGGCCCGCATTTGCACTTCGAGGTGCTGGTTCAGGGCGTCTACCAGGACCCCCAGAAATTCCTCACAGCCGGACAGAAGCTGCCCCAGGCGCCGACGGTGGCTGTGGCGCATCCGCCGGTCGTGCCTTCGGCCCAGATGCCACGCCCGAAGTAGCAATCCGGCAGAGGTAAAATCCCGTTTTGGCGTGCGGTTGAACAAACGGCAAGCGCCCACACCTAGTCGATACTCAATAAGGGATTTCGGCCGCACTGCCAGCTCATCGGAGCTGCCAGCGCGGCCTCGCATTTATGGCTTCCAATATCCTGACAAAAATCTTCGGCAGCCGCAACGACCGCCTGCTCAAAACCTACCGCAAGTCCATCGAGCGCATCAATGCGCTTGAGGCCCCGCTGGAGAAGCTCGACGACATCGAGTTGCGTGCCAAAACCCGGGAATTCATCGACCGCGTGGCTGCGGGCGAAAGCCTGGACTCAATCCTTCCCGAAGCGTTTGCAGTGGTTCGTGAAGGCAGCAAGCGCGTCATGAAAATGCGGCATTTTGATGTGCAGATGCTGGGCGGGATGGCGCTGCACAACGGCAAGATTTCGGAAATGGGCACAGGGGAAGGCAAGACCCTGACCGCGACCCTGCCGGTCTACCTGAATGCACTCACCGGCAAGGGTGTTCATGTGGTGACCGTCAATGACTACCTGGCCAGCCGCGATGCGCGCTGGATGGGCCGGCTTTACAACTTCCTGGGGTTGACCGTGGGCATCAACTTGCCCAACATGCCGCGTGAGGAAAAGCAGGAAGCCTACCGCTGCGACATCACCTACGGTACCAACAACGAGTTCGGCTTTGACTACCTGCGGGACAACATGGTCTACGAGGTGGCCGACCGCGTGCAGCGCGGCCTGAACTACGCCATCGTTGACGAGGTGGACTCGATCCTGATTGACGAGGCCCGCACCCCGCTGATCATCAGCGGCCAGGCCGAAGACCACACCGAAATGTACCTGGCGATGAACAAGGCGATTCCCTTGCTCACGCGCCAGGAAGGCGAAGCCGACCCGCGTACCGGTGAAGGCGTGACCAAGCCTGGCGACTTCACGCTGGACGAAAAAACCCAGCAGGTGTTCCTGACCGAACAGGGCCACGAGAACGCCGAACGCATCCTGTTCAGCATGGGCCTGATTCCGGAAGGGGCGACGCTGTACGACCCGGCCAATATCTCGCTGATGCACCATCTGTATGCAGCGCTGCGGGCCAACCACCTCTATCACCGCGACCAGCATTACGTGGTGCAGGAAGGCGAGATTGTCATCGTTGACGAGTTCACCGGTCGCCTGATGTCGGGCCGGCGCTGGAGCGAAGGTTTGCACCAGGCGGTGGAGGCCAAGGAGGGCGTTCAGATCCAGGCTGAAAACCAGACCATGGCGTCCATCACCTTCCAGAACTACTTTCGCCTCTACGGCAAGCTGTCGGGGATGACCGGCACGGCCGACACCGAAGCGTATGAATTCCAGGAGATTTACGGCCTGGAAACCACGGTGATTCCGCCGAACCGTCCGAGCCGTCGCGACGACCAGCTGGACCGCGTGTACAAAACCACACGCGAAAAATACGAGGCGGCCATCAAGGACATCCGAGAGTGCCATGAGCGTGGCCAGCCGGTGTTGGTGGGCACCACCTCGATCGAGAACTCCGAGATCATTGACAAGCTGCTGGACAAGGAAAAACTCCCGCACCAGGTGCTCAACGCCAAGCAGCATGCCCGCGAGGCCGAGATCGTGGCGCAGGCCGGCAGGCCCGGAATGATCACGATTGCCACCAACATGGCCGGACGCGGGACGGACATCGTGCTGGGCGGCAATGTCGAAAAACGCATCGAAATGGTCGAGGCTTCAGAGACCATCCCCCAGGAGGGCAAAGATGTGGAAATCGCCCGCCTGCGTGCGGAATGGGCGCAGGAGCATGAGAAGGTCAAGGCCCTGGGCGGGCTGCGCATCATCGCCACCGAACGCCATGAGTCGCGCCGCATTGACAACCAGTTGCGCGGCCGTTCCGGCCGGCAGGGCGATCCGGGCTCGTCACGTTTCTACCTGAGCCTCGATGATCCGCTGATGCGCATTTTTGCCGGTGACCGTGTGCGCGCCATCATGGAGCGGCTCAAGATGCCCGACGGGGAGGCCATCGAGGCCGGCATCGTGACACGCAGCATCGAGTCGGCCCAACGCAAGGTGGAAGCGCGCAATTTCGATATCCGCAAGCAGCTGCTGGAATACGACGATGTGTCCAATGACCAGCGCAAGGTGATCTACCAGCAACGCAATGACATCATGGATGCGGCCAGCCTGGGCGAACAGATTGCCTCGCTGCGCGAAGGTTGTTTCACCGACCTGGTCCGCCAGTACGTTCCGGCGGAGAGTGTCGAGGAACAGTGGGACCTGCCCGGCCTTGAAAAAGTGCTGCGCGATGAATGGCAGATCGAGGTGTCGCTTCAACAGGAGGTGGAGGCGGCCAGTGCCATCTCCGATGAAGACCTTCTGGAGAAAGTCATTGCGGCGGCTCATGCGTCGTTCGCGGACAAAGTCGCAAAAGTGGGCGAAGAAAACTTCACCCAGTTCGAGCGCGTGGTGCTGCTGCAGAGCATCGACAAACACTGGCGCGATCACCTGAGCGCGCTGGACCACCTGCGCCAGGGCATTCACCTGCGCGGTTATGCCCAGAAGCAGCCCAAGCAGGAATACAAACGCGAGGCTTTCGAGCTGTTCGGCCAGCTGCTGGACAGTGTCAAGAATGAGGTCACGAAAATCCTCATGACCGTGCAGGTGCAGTCGGGCGAACAACTTGGCCAGGCCGCGGAAGAAATGGAAGACCGGGCCGAGCGGATTGCCAACGTCACCTACACCGCGCCGACCGAAACCGGCGAAGTCGAGACCCGGGTGGACGAGGAATCGCAGCGCTACAAGCAGGCCCTGCCTGCCGGCGCCGTGCCCCGTGTCGGCCGCAACGATCCCTGCCCTTGCGGGTCCGGCAAAAAATACAAACTTTGCCACGGCAAGCTGAGCTGAACCCGGCCTGCGGCCCTCATCTGGAGTCTGAAAAAATGGCAGTCAACCTGCTTGCCACGCCCGCGGGCGATCTGCACCCCGTGCCCGGCGTGCGCTGGGGCATCACCGAAGCCGGCATTCGCAAGGCCGGCCGCAAGGACCTGTCGGTGCTGCTGCTCGATGAAGGCGCGTCCGTCGGCGCGGTTTTTACCCAGAACCGTTTCTGCGCCGCGCCTGTCCAGCTTTGCCGTGAGCATCTGGCCAAAAACGGCGGCAGGAGTTTGGGAATCCGCGCCATGCTGATCAACACCGGCAACGCCAACGCCGGCACCGGCGCGGATGGCCTGACGCGTGCGCAGGCCACTTGCATTGCCCTGGCGCGCGAGTTGAACCTGGCGCCCGAGCAGATCTTGCCGTTTTCGACCGGTGTGATCATGGAGCCGCTGCCGAACGACCGGATTGCTGCAGGCTTGCCCGCTGCGGTGGCGGACGCACACGCCGGCCATTGGGGCAAGGCGGCTGAAGCCATCATGACCACGGATACCGTGGCCAAGGCGTTCTCCACCCGCATCACACTGGGCGGTGCCACTGTCACCATCACCGGCATCAGCAAGGGCGCCGGCATGATCCGGCCCAACATGGCGACCATGCTGGGCTTTCTGGCGACAGACGCCTGCGTGGCCCAGGACTTGATGGCGCAACTGGCGAGCGAATTGGCGGAAGGCTCGTTCAACCGCGTCACCGTGGACGGCGACACCTCCACCAACGATTCCTTTGTCGTGATCGCCACCCACCGCGCGAAACACGCTGAAATCACTTCGCTGGAAAGCCCCGACGGCCAAGCCTTGAAAGCTGCCATGCTGGGCGTGGCACGGCAGCTGGCACAGGCCATTGTGCGCGACGGCGAAGGCGCCACCAAGTTCATCACCGTCCAGGTCGAAGGCGGCCAAACCGCTGCGGAATGCCGTCTGGTGGCCTATGCCATTGCGCATTCGCCGCTGGTCAAGACGGCGTTTTTTGCCAGCGACCCCAACCTGGGCCGCATCCTCGCCGCTGTCGGTTATGCCGGTATCACCGATCTCGACCAGACCCGTATCGACCTTTACCTGGACGAGGTGCTGGTGGCCAAAAATGGCGGCCGGCATTCCGCTTATGTCGAGGCTGATGGCCAGCGTGTGATGAAGCAAAGCGAAATCACGGTGCGGGTGGTGCTCGGCCGCGGCGATGCCGCCGACACCGTCTGGACCTGCGACCTGTCTTACGACTACGTCAAGATCAACGCCGACTACCGCAGCTGAGTGCTGCCCTACCGATCATGAATGAGCAATTTGAACGCCTGATGGCGCGTGCGGAGTCCCTGCTGGCGCGCATTGAATCCGTGTTGCCGCAGCCGCTGTCGGCGCCCGACTGGGGCGCGTCGGTGGCCTACCGCTACCGCAAGCGCAGTTCCGGCCACGGCTCGCTGGAGCCCGTCCGTTTGCTGGGGGCCATGCGTTTGTCGGACCTGAAGGAAATCGACATCCAGAAGGAAAAGATCCAGCGCAACACGGAGCAGTTTGTCAGCGGCCAGCCGGCCAACAATGTGTTGTTGACCGGTTCGCGTGGCACCGGCAAGTCGTCCCTGATCCGCGCCTGCCTCAACGAGTACGCGCCGCGCGGGCTTCGCCTGATCGAAGTTGACAAGGCCGACCTGACCGATCTGCCGGACATCGTTGATCTGGTGGCCGACCGGCCGGAAAAATTCATCGTCTTTAGTGACGACCTCAGCTTCGACGAGGGCGAGCCCGGCTACAAGGCGCTGAAATCCATTCTTGACGGCTCGGTGGCCGCTTCGGCGCCCAACGTCCTGATTTACGCCACCAGCAACCGCCGCCACCTGTTGCCTGAGTACATGAAGGAAAACCTCAGCTACAAACACAGCGACGATGGTGAACTGCATCCGGGCGAAGTGGTGGAGGAAAAGATTTCCCTGTCCGAGCGGTTTGGCCTGTGGGTGAGCTTCTACCCCTTCAGCCAGGACGAGTACCTGGCCATCGTGGCGCAGTGGCTGTCGTCCCTGGGCGTGAACGAGGCTGCCATTGCCGTGGCGCAACCGGAGTCGCTGGTCTGGGCGCTGGAGCGTGGTTCGCGCAGCGGCCGTGTGGCTTACCAGTTCGCCCGCGACTACGCCGGCCGCCATGCCGGGGCACTGCCCGTGGCGACCCAGCGCCAACAGGTGGGCGACTACCAGCGTGGCGACCCGGCCGGCAACGCGCAGGATTACTGACATGGCCGTGCCGGTGCTGGTGGCCGATGGCGACCGGCCACGTGAAGGCCAGCAGGACGGCCAGCCGCGCAAGGTGGTGGACGTGGCTGTCGGCGTGTTGATCCGGCCCGGCGGCGACTTTCTGCTGACCTCACGCCCGCCCGGCAAGGTCTATGAAGGCTACTGGGAATTTCCCGGCGGCAAGCTGGAAGCCGGTGAAACCGTCGCGCAGGCGCTGCGCCGTGAGCTGCACGAAGAAATCGGCATCACCATAGGCGCCGCACACCCCTGGAAAGTCGAGCTGGTGGACTATCCCCACGCGCTGGTTCGGCTCAATTTCTGCAAGGTGTTTGACTGGCAGGGTGAGTTGCACATGCGCGAAGGCCAGCAATGCGCCTGGCAGCGTCTGCCGGTGAACGTCACGCCAGTGTTGCCCGGCACCTTGCCAGTGCTGGACTGGTTTGCGGCTGAGCAGCAGTTCGCGGGCGCCACCTGCGCGGCCGGTTGAGTGGACCCTCCAAGACGGGGTTTGCTACTGAATTGATAGCTGCTTGCGCTTGCTGCACAAGGGCTACAGGCCATTTTTTCTTAAATTTGGCGGTCGCCGTCCGCATTCAGCCTCAGGTCGCGAATTCCCAGTGTTTTCTGGCGCCCAGCACGGCGTCGGGATAGGCCGCCTTGCCGCGTGATCCGTTGTAGCGGCCCAGCCCCATGAACAGATCGCCTTTTTCCCGGTCCAGGTAGTGGCGCAGGATCACGCAGCCAAAACGCAAATTGGTCTGCATGTGAAACAGCTTGCCAGCGTCGCCGTCACCGATCACGCGCGCCCAGAAGGGCATGACCTGCATGTAGCCGCGCGCGCCAACCGGGCTGACTGCGAACTTGCGGAAATTGCTCTCAACCTGGATCAGGCCCAGCACCAGCGCCACGTCCAGCCCGGCGCGTTTGCTTTCGTACCAGACCGTCTGCAGGAATTCCTTGCGAATTTGCCATTCCGGTTTTTTCTTGCGGAGCCGGTCACTCATGGCGCCCAGCCAGCGCAGGTAAGCCAGGCGGCTTTCCGTGTCCCGGAATTCGGGGATCGGGGGCGCGCTGCTGAGGATCGCGGAACTCAGTGCCGTCCGCACCGAATCGATCAACGGCTCCTCTATTTGCGCGCCGGCCTGGGCGTGCTGCGAAATAAATAGCAGCATAGGCACGGCCGACAAGCCCTGCAGGCATATTCTCCTGGCAGTGCTGGCGGGGCCGGGCACCGTCCGGCTCATGCGGCCAATTTGCCCTTCAGGAAGGAGAAGATTTCGCCGGTAGTTACGTGGCTGGATGCCGCGTCACGCCGGTGCTGGTATTCGACCACGCCTTCCTTGAGGCCACGGTCGCCGATGGTGACGCGGTGCGGCACGCCGATCAGTTCCCAGTCGGCAAACATGGCGCCGGGGCGCTCCCCGCGATCGTCCAGGATCACGTCCACACCGGCTGCCACCAGCTCGTCGTGGAGCTTGTCTGCGGCAGCCTTGACGTCAGGAAAGCGGTCCGGGCTGATGGGGCACAGCACCACCGTGAAGGGCGCAATCGCGTCCGGCCAGATGATGCCCTTGTCGTCGTGGTTCTGCTCAATCGCTGCAGCCGGCAGGCGCGTGATGCCGATGCCGTAGCAACCCATTTCGAGAAACTGTGGCTTACCGTTTTCACCGAGAAAGGTCGCGTTCATGGCCTGGCTGTATTTGGTGCCGAGGTAAAACACGTGGCCGACCTCAATGCCACGTTCGATGGCCAGCGCGCCCTTGCCGTCGGGTGACGCGTCGCCGGCGACGACGTTGCGCAGGTCGGCAACCACGTCGGGTTCAGGCAAATCGCGGCCCCAGTTGACGCCGGTGAGGTGGAAGTCGGGCTCGTTGGCGCCGCAGACCCAATCGGCCATCACCGCGACTTCACGATCCACCACCAGTTTCACCGGTTTCTTCAGGTTGAGCGGACCGAGGTAGCCCGGCTTGCAGCCGAAATGCTCTTCAATCTCGGACAGCGTGGCAAAACGGAAACCAGCCAGGCCTGCCACCTTGCCAACCTTGACTTCATTCATGTCGTGGTCGCCGCGCAGCAGCAGCAGCCAGACCTGTGTTTTGGCGACCTTGCCTGCATCGTCGAGTTCGTCGGTGGCCAGCACCAGCGACTTGACGGTGGAGGGGAGTGGAATTGACAGCAAGTCAGCCACATCGCTGCAGGTCGCCTTGCCAGGGGTGGGTGTTTTGGTCAGGGCCTGCGCGGCGGCAGGACGATCACCTTGCGGTGCCAGTGCCTCGGCCTTTTCCATATTGGCCGCGTAGTCGCTGCCTGGGCAATAAACGATGGCGTCTTCGCCGGTCGCGGCAATCACCTGGAATTCCTCGCTGAGGTCGCCGCCAATGGCGCCGCTGTCCGCCGCCACGGCGCGGTAGCGCAAGCCGAAGCGGTCAAAAATCCGGCGGTAGGCGGCGGCCATCACCTGGTAACTGGCCTTGGCCGCGGTCTGGTCGCGGTCGAAGCTGTAGGCGTCCTTCATGATGAATTCACGGCCGCGCATCAGGCCAAAACGCGGGCGGCGTTCGTCGCGGAACTTGGTCTGGATCTGGTACAGGTTTTTCGGCAGCTGCTTGTAGCTCTTGATGTCCTGGCGCATCACGTCGGTGATAACTTCCTCGCTGGTCGGCTGCACCACAAAGTCGCGGCCATGGCGGTCCTGGATGCGCAGCAGTTCCGGGCCCATTTTTTCGAAGCGCCCGGTTTCCTGCCACAGCTCGGCCGGCTGGATCACCGGCATGGTCATCTCGACGGCGCCGGCGCGGTTCATCTCTTCGCGCACGATGGCCTCGACCTTGCGGATCACGCGCAGGCCCATGGGCATGTAGTTGTAGATGCCGGCGCCGAGTTTCTTGATCATCCCGGCGCGCATCATCAACTGGTGGCTGACCACTTCGGCGTCGGCAGGCGCTTCCTTGAGCGTGGAAATGAAGAACTGGGAGGCTTTCATGGGCGGTTTTTCTGGGCTTCGTGAGATTTTTGGGGCGACCGCCCCGGTGTGCGCTTGGCTCTGAGCATTCTGCTGTGCATAATGGACTCAGTTTAAAAAATTTGAGGTTTGATTATGCTTGACCGGGACGGCTTTCGGCCCAACGTCGGCATCATCTTGCTCAACCAGAGAAGTCAGGTTTTTTGGGGCAAGCGCATTCGTACCCACTCCTGGCAGTTTCCGCAGGGTGGCATTGACCGGGGCGAAAATCCCGAGCAGGCCATGTTCCGCGAATTGCATGAAGAAGTGGGGCTGCTGCCGCAACATGTGCAGGTGCTTGCCCGGACCCGGGACTGGTTGCGCTATGAGGTACCCGACCGGTTTATCCGCCGCGACGCGCGCGGACATTACAAAGGCCAGAAACAGATCTGGTTCCTGCTGCAATTGGTCGGTCACGACTGGGACCTGAACCTGCGCGCCACCGACCATCCGGAGTTCGACGCCTGGCGCTGGAACGACTACTGGGTGCCGCTCGATGTCGTCGTGGAGTTCAAGCGCGGCGTGTACGAGATGGCGCTGACCGAGCTGTCGCGTTTTGTGCCGCGGGGTGAGCACCGTTTTGACGCCCGGCCCGATCACCGAAACCGCTATCTGCGCGGCGGGATACGCCAGCGTGAGACCGGCGACGCCATTGAACATGGGCTGCATGCGGCGGGCATGCCGGGCGCATCGTTT
>CAMLDT010000074.1 GCA_946479075.1 uncultured Polaromonas sp. | reverse complement strand
CATCCTTCGACAGGCTCAGGACGAACGGAATAAGCGAACGACCGTGGGGGCCACACTCACCTCGGCGCGTTCTTGAAGATATCGCGGTTCTCATTCCACCAGCGGTCGTCCACACCGTCCAGCAGCCGGTCCAGGGCAAACGCCTTCTGGCTGATCACCAGGCCTGCGGCGCAGCGCCTGAGCGAATGAAAGCCCTCGGTGCTGCTCAGCAGCAGCGGGCAGTGGGTCCGCAACTTCTCGAAATAGTAGGGCGGCCAGACGCCGGTGAGGTTGATGTCTTTTTCCGACAACCAGTCAACCGCCCCGGGGCTGCCGGACAGCACCCGCTCTGCCAGCGGCGGCGGCACTCCCTGCTTGAGCAGGTAGGCGCGCAACTGGTCAGGCAGCGGGTCATAAGGTGGCGGTGCATCGGCCGCGACGCGCGCGGGCACGGCTGGGGGCGGCCGCTCAAGACCGATTTTCCCGGTGGGCACAACGCGCCAGGCGCCCGCCAGCCAGACGATGGCGCAGGCCGCGGCGCAGTCGCTACGCACCACCATGTGGGGGTACAAACCCGCCAGCAATTCGCCCAGCCGCAGGGCCTCCCGCACGTCACCACCGGAGATGGCCAGATCGACGCGGCCCAGGGCATGCCAGGCGTCGGCCGGCTTGCTGCGTATCCACTGCAGCAGCTTGTCGGCGTCGCCGGGCAGCACCTCGCCCTGCAAAACCAGCTCCCGCGCCACGCCGGCGGTCGGACCCTCGGGAAAGGGGTTGCGCGTCTGGATCTCCAGCGCATGGCAGGCGAAGGCGGGCAGCAACAAAAGGAGCAGCAGCCTGGCGGCACGGCGCGTGAGGACAAGCCCGGCTGCGGCAAGCCGGTGACACAGCCGCATCGAGACGGCCTTCATGGCACCGCGTGCGCAGGCAAGCCGCGCCGGGCGCGTGTGCGCCGCCACAAAAACACCACGATGCCGAAGTTCAGCAGGTTCCATGCAATGCCGTTGAAAAACGCTGCATTGTAGGAACCCGTGAGGTCAAACACCTTGCCCGACATCCAGCCGCCCAGCGCCATGCCCAGCATGGTGAACATGATGACGGTGCCGACGCGCGCACCGGCTTCGGCGGCCGGGAAATGTTCGCGCACGATGATGGCGTAGCTGGGCACAATGCCGCCCTGGAACAGGCCGAACAGCGCCGAAATCAGGTACAGCGACACCAGCCCGTCGAAGGGCACAAACAACATCAGCGCCACGCCCTGCAGCGCCGAACCCAGGAGCAGCGTGCGCAGGCCACCGATGCGGTCGCAGATGGCGCCCGACACCAGCCGGCTGACGATGCCGCAGGCCAGCATCAGCGAGAGCATCTCCGCGCCGCGCGCCGCGCCAAAACCCAGGTCGCTGCAATAGGCCACGATGTGCACCTGCGGCATGGCCATGGCGACGCAGCAAGCCACACCGGCCACACAGAGCAGCGCCTGGGCCTGGCTAACATTCAGGCCGAAGGGCCGCTCGCCGGCCACCACGCCCTGGGCCGTGGCCGCACCCGGTTGCAGCGCCGGTGGGCGCTGGCGCATCAGTTGCGCCAGGGCCAGCATCGCCAGGCAGCAAAACAGGGCCAGGCCCAGATAGGTCTGTCGCCAGCCGACCGCTTCGACAAAGTGCTGGATGATGGGCGGCCAGAGCGCGCCGCCCAGGTAGTTGCCGCTGGCGCACACCGCCACCGCAATGCCGCGGCGGCGCGCAAACCACAGCGAGGTATCGGCCAGCAAGGGTGAGAAGGTCGCGGCGCTACCGCACAGGCCGACCAGCAAGCCATGCGCCAGGGTGAACAGCCAGATGTTCTGCGACAGGGCTGCCCCTGCAAATCCGAGGCCCAGGCCCAGCGCACCGATGCGCAGCGGCAGCGCCACGCCGAAGCGGTCGGCCAGCCGGCCCATCAGCATGCCGCCGATGCCGAAACCGATCATCAGCAGCGTGTAAGGCAGGGAGGCATCGGCGCGCGCGACGCCAAAATCGGCTTGCACCGCCGGCAGCACCACCGGCACCACGTACATGCCGCTGGCGCCCAGCGTCATCAGCGCCAGCGTCACCAGCAGCCGGCGCCAGGCGGCGCTGGAGTCGATCAGCTCGGCACTGGCGGCGTGCGGGGCAGCCATGCTCAGCGGCCCGCCTGCGCCAGCAAGTGCGCCAGCCGCTGCAGGGCGTGCCGCACCGTGGCCGAGCGCACGGCGGCACGGTCGCCGTCAAAGCGCTGCACCTCGCTACGGAGCTGGCCATCGACCATGAAGCCGAACCAGACCGTGCCCACCGGCTTGGTGCGGCTGCCGCCAGTGGGGCCGGCCACGCCGGTGACCGCCACCGCGACCTGCGCACGGGAATGCGCAACGGCCCCCTGCGCCATGGCCCGCGCCACGGCTTCGCTGACGGCGCCGTGCGCGGCGATCAGCGCCGCGTCCACGCCCAGCAACTCGCTCTTGGCCTCGTTGGAATAGGTGACGAAGCCGCGCTCGAACCAGGCGCTGGAGCCGGCCAGGTCGGTGCAGGCGGCCGAAATCATGCCGCCGGTGCAACTTTCGGCGGTGGCCAGCAGCCAGCCTTTCTTGAGCATCAAATCGGCCAGCAGCCCACACAGGGCGGGCGCAGACAGCTCATCTTTTGATAGCGTAGGTGGGTTCACCAGAACCTCCAGGCGGCGATGACCAGCAAAGTGCAAAAGGCTGCGGCAAAGTCGTCGAGCATGATGCCGAAGCCACCGCGCCAGCCAAAGCCCTTGAAGCGCTGGTCGGCCCAGGCCATGGGGCCGAACTTCACCGCATCGAAAAAGCGGAACAGCACAAACGCGGCGAGCTGGCCCCCGATACCCGCCGGCGTGATCAGCCAGAGGACCAGCCAGAAGGCGGCGACCTCGTCCCAGACGATGCTGCCCGGATCGGCCACACCCATGTTTTTTGCGGTGACGGTGCTGGCCCACCAGCCCAGCCCGCTGGCCAGCGCGATCAGCAGGCCCATCTGCAGCGGGCTGAGCCATGGGGCCATCACGATAAAAGCCAGCCAGGCCCACAAGGTGCCCGCGGTGCCGGGCGCGACCGGGCTCAAGCCGGCACCGAAACCCAGCGCAATCAGGTGCGCCGGGTGGGCGAGCATGAAGCGGGCACTGGGCCGGCGCGGCGGATGGATGCTGGTCATGAAGTGACAAGCCAAATCGGGCTCCAGCCCTTGTCAGACAAGGGTGAGCAGCTATGATTTTGATAGTTGATCATGGTTGGCCCGTGCCTTCCAGCAGCGACAGCAGCAGCGCATCAAACGCCTGCGGCTGCTCGAACTGTACCCAGTGGCCAGCGCCTTCCACCCAGTGCATGCCGCGAAAATCGGGCGCTGCCTGCAGCGCGGGCGCCAGCGCCTCCTGCCGCTGCCGGTACAGCGCGTCTTCCCGGCCGTAAATGGCAAACACCGGGCAAGCCACGCTGGCCAGCGTGCGCGCCAGGATGTCGGTGTAAGCCAGCCGCCGGCCCTTCATGCGGTCGCGCAGGGTGTTGTCGGTGTGCAGGCGCAGCGCCAGCGCGGTGATGGACTCAGGCCAGTACAGCATCAGCGCAGCCAGGTTGCCACGGTGCACGGCCTCGCGTTCGGCCGGATCGGACAAATGCCGCCAGGCGGTCAGCGTGACGGTGTTTCGGGACGCCACCCCCAGCCCCGGCGAGCCCACCAGCACCAGCCGCGCCACCCGCGCCGGAAACTGCGCCGCCAGCAAACCGGCCACCATGCCGCCAAAGGAAAACGCCACCATGTCACAGGCGCCATCGCCGAGCAATACGCGCAGGCCGGCCTCGACCGGCTCGGGCAGGGCATCGGCATCGCGGCCCCGGGGCGGCAGCGCCGAATCGCCAAAACCCGGCAGGTCGGCGGCCAGCACCTCGCGCCCGCTGGCGACCAGTGAATCGATGTTGCGCAGCCAGTGGGTCCAGCTGCCGCTGCCACCGTGCAGCAGCACCACCGGCGGGTGTTTGACCGCCGCCGGTGCGGCAGGCGACCAGCGGTGCCAGACCATGCTGCCTTCGCCGCAGGGCGTTTCCAGGCGGGTGGCACGGGCCAGCAGCTGCTGGACTTCAGGTGGCGGCGGGGCGAGGGGGCTCAGGGGTGAAACGGCAGACATCGCCTGTTTATACCTGCTGGGCGGATTGGCCGCCCGGCAAGCCCGGATCGGCTCAGGCGGCCAGACGCAAAGCCGGCGGCCCGGCGCCACGCAACACATCGACCAGTTCCGCCGGGCGCGCGGGCAACTGGTCGCCGCGCCACACCACATGCTGGTCGGCGCGGCAGAGGACCAGCTTGTGCCGGTAGGCCTCGGGCACATCGCGCGCGGCTGCGCCCGCCACATCGACCACGGCCAGCGGCAAATGCCGGCCCTGCGCCGCAGCCACCAGCGCCGACACATCGGCAGCCGCGTCAAAACGCAGCAAGGTGTAGCCCGGCCCGAAAGCGTCGTAGAGCGAGCGCCCGTCCGCCAGCCAGAAGTGCGGCGCGCGGCAGCCCGGCACGGTGGACGGTGTGAAGCTGCCCATGGAATACGCCGGCGGTGCTTCGCCGTCGTCCACCATGAGCGGCGAGCCGCTGTAGAAGTAGCCGAAGTTCAGCCCTGCGCAGCAAAACTGCTGGACGTTGAGGTCGTAGGCTTCCTGGCCGATCTCGGCGCGCAGGGTGTCGCCTTCGGCACCAGCCTGCTCGATGTTGGCGGGCACGGCACGGCGCGCCCTGATCATTTTTTGCGCATGGTCCATGGCGAACTGCGACACCTGGGCCGTGATCGGCTGGCGCTCGACCTCATAGGCATCCAGCATGGCTTCCTCGCCCCAGCCCTGCAGGCGCGCAGCGAGCAGCCAGGACAGGTTGATGGCGTCGGCAATGCCGGCGTTCATGCCGTAGCCCGCATACGGCACCCACAAGTGCGCGGCGTCGCCCGCCAGGAACACATGGCGGTCGCGGAAGCGGTCGGCCACCAGCCGGCGGCCCACCCAGTCTTCCTTGCTGAGGACCTCGTACTGGAAATCAGGGCCGACGCCAAGGATGTCGCGAATGGACTGGTCGCGGTCCACCGAATCGAACTCGGGCTCCTCGGCGTTCAGGTGGTTGTGCACCAGCCAGGTGGCGTGGCCGTCGATGGCAAACATGGTGCCGCAGCGCCGCGGGTTCATCGCGTAATACGACCAGGCCGGCTTGCCGGGGATCATCGCCGCCAGTTGCGGCGCACGGATATAAGTGGACTGCACGCGCTGGATCACGGCCGTGCCTTCGAGTTTGGCGCCGATCTGCTTGCGCACCGACGAGCTGCCGCCGTCGCAGCCGACCATGTAGCGGCAGCGGATGCTGCGCACAGCACCGCTGTCGAGGTCGCTCGCCAGCGCCGTCACGCCGTCCGCATCCTGGGTGAAGCTGGTGAGCTGCGTGCGGTTGAGCAGGGTGACCTGCGGCAGCGCGGCGGTGTGCTCCAGCAGGATGGGTTCCAGATAGATCTGGTTGATGCGGTGCGGCGGCTCGGGCGTGGGCCACCAGCCGTCGGGGCCGGCGGTGTCGCTGTAACGGTCTTGCCGGCACGGGATGGGAATACGTGTGAGCTCGATGCCGCACGCGCTGGTGCGGAACACCACGTCGTTGGGGTAGTCGGGCGGCAGGCCGGCATCGCGCAGCTTGTGCGCCACACCGAGCCGGCGGAACTGCTCCATGGTGCGCGCGGCCACATGGTTGCATTTCACATTGGGCGGCTCGGCGTAGCGGCGGATCTCGGCGATCACGACCTGCACACCGCGCGAGGCGAGGTCCATGGCCAGCGTCAGCCCCACCGGGCCGGCGCCAACAATCAATACATCGGTGTTCAGAGTTTCAGGCGGGGTCATGCTCAGTCCAGTTTGGTGCCCGAGGTCTTGATGACTTTGGCCCATTTCACGGTTTCGGACTTGATGTAGGCATCAAACTCCGCGGCGGTGCCGGGCGCAGGCTCCACGCCGAGGTTGCGCATGCTGGCCTTGAGCTCCGGGTCGCTGAGGGCCGCTGTGAATTCCGCGTTGAGGCGGGCGATCACCGGCGCCGGCGTGCCAGCGGGTGCGACCAGGCCGAACCAGCCGGTGGAGTCATAACCGGTGAGCCCGGCCTCGGACACCGTCGGCACGTCGGGCAGCATGGGCAGGCGCTGTGGGCTGGTGACCGCATAGGCGATCAGCTTGCCTGCCTTGATGTGTTGCAGTGCCGAGGGCAGGTCCACGATGGCCAGTGGAATCTGTCCGGCCAGCACATCGAGGGCCGCCGGGCCCGAGCCGCGGTAAGGCACCTCGACGAACTGGGCACCGGACATCTGGCCAAAGAGCTGGGCCGACAAGTGCATGGCCGTGCCATTGCCACCATGGCCGATGGACAGCTTGCCGGGGGTCGCTTTGGCCAGCGTGATCAGGTCACGCTGGTTTTTCGCGGCCACGGACGGGTGGCCGATGAGCACAAAAGGAATGGCCGCGAGCATGGTGACGGGCTTGAAGTCCTTGACCGGGTCGAAGGGCATTTGCGCATACAGGCTGACGTTGGCCGACAGCGCGCCTGCCGCACCCACCCCCAGGGTGTAGCCATCGGCGGGGGCACGGGCCACGGCGGTCAGGCCGATGTTGCCGCCGGCACCGGGCCGGTTGTCCACCACCACCTGCTGGCCGAGCTTTTCGTTGAGGCGAGGCACCAGCATGCGCACTACGACATCGGTGCTGCCGCCCGGCGGGAAGGTCACGACCACACGGATCGGCTTGTTCGGGAAGTCGGGCGTCTGCGCCTGAACGGCGGCGGTCATCAGGGCGATGCCGGCGGTGCATGCCAGCAGGGTGCGCGCAATGTATCTCATGGTGTCTCCTTGTTGTGCGGGATGTCCGCCTGGCGGGCGGACCTTGTCTCCGTCGCCATTGAAGCCGATATTGATTCATTCGCATAACGATAAATTTCGAAGGATTTATACTTTTTGTTCATGAATCAACTCTTCACGCCCACGGTCCGGCAGTTGCGCGCTTTTGTGGCGGTTTACCGGCTGGGCAAACTCAGCGCGGCTGCCGAGCAGCTGTTTGTGACGCAGTCCGCCGTCAGTGTGCTGATCCGCCAGATGGAAGACGGCCTGGGGGCACGCCTGTTTGACCGCACCACGCGGTCGTTGCAGCCGACGCAAGCGGCGCGCGAAGCGCTGGTGGTGGCCGAGCGCATCCTGCGCGATGTGGAGTCCATGGGCAGCAGCTTTCGCGACCTGAGCGGCCTGCGGCGCGGCCGCGTCTGCGTCGCCGTCACGCCGACCCTGGCGGCTTTTGTGATGCCGCCGGTGATCCGCCGCTTTGCCGCGCTGTACCCGGACATCCGCGTGGTGGTGGACGACTGCGCGCCGGACCAGTTCATGTCGCGCGTGATCGGTGAACACGTGGACTTCGGCGTCGGCACACCCGAGAAAATGCTGGCCGATGCCGACCTGCAGACGCTGGTGCATGACCAGCTGAGCCTGGTGTGCCGTGCCGACCATGTGCTGGCCCAGAAAAGGACGGTACGCTGGGTCGACCTCGGCGGCCATCCGGTCATCACCGTGCGCCCTGGCTACGGCATCCGGCCCATGATCGACGCCACCGCCGCCGGGGCCGGCGTCTCGCTGAACGTGGTCAACGAGGTGTCCTTTCTTTCCACGGCGCTGTGGATGACGGCCAGCGGGCTGGGCGCATCGATCATGCCCTCGGCGTTTGCGGCCCACGGTGCCGAGCCGGATCTGGTGATCAAGACCCTGAACCAGCCGCGGGTGTCGCGCGACATTTCGGTGGTCACCAAACGCGGCCGCTCCCTGTCGGCCGCCAGCCAGAGTTTTGTCGATGTGATGCGTGCGGTGCTGGGCAAGCCTGGCGCCGCGCGTGCTCAGGCGAAATGATCGAAGGAAGCGAAGTCGCCGCGTACCGGCTGACCGCCGGCGTCGAGCAGGCGCAGGCCGGGGGCACTGTCGATGCTGCCGATGCGCGTGACCGGTGTACGCGCTTCCAGCGCAGCCGCTTGTACGGCGGCGCGCAATGACACCGGCGCGGTGAAGGCCAGCTCGTAGTCATCGCCGCCGGAAAGCACGCTGCCCAGCCGCGCGTCGGCATGTAGCAGGTCTTGCGCGCCGGCCTCGCCGCCGCCTGCCAGAAGGGGCAACACCCGCGCCGTGTCGATCTGCGCACCGACGCGTGAAGCGCTGAGGATGTGGCCCAGGTCGCCGAGCAGGCCGTCGCTGACATCGATGGCCGCGCTGGCAATGCCGCGCAGCGCCATGCCCAGTGCGACGCGCGGTGTCGGCTGCTCCAGCCGGTGGCGCGCCGCCGCCATCCAGCCGGAGGGCAGTGTGATGTTGCCGCGCAGCGCCTCCAGCGCCAGCCGGGCATCGCCCAGCGTGCCGCTGACGTAAAGGTCGTCGCCGGCGCGGGCGCCCGAACGCAGCAGCGCCTGGCCGCGCGGCAGCTCGCCAAAAACCGTGATGCAGATGTTCAGCGGGCCCTGTGTGGTGTCGCCGCCCACCAGCTCGCAGCCGTGCTCATCGGCCAGCGCGAACAGGCCGCGCGAAAACGCCGCCAGCCAGGCCTCGTCGGCGCGGGGCAAGGCCAGTGCCAGCGTGAAGGCCATGGGCTGCGCGCCGCAGGCGGCCAGGTCGCTGAGGTTGACGGCCAGCGCCTTGTGGCCAAGGGCGGAGGGATCAACATCGGCAAAAAAATGCCGCCCTTCGACCAGCATGTCGCTGGAGATGGCCAGCTGCATGCCCTCAGCGGGTTGCAACAGGGCGCAGTCGTCACCCACCCCCAGCACGGCGCGGGCCGTGGGACGCTGGAAGTAACGCGCGATCAGGTCGAATTCACCCATGGCCTGAGCATAAGGGCGGCGCCATGTCAGGCCAGGCGCACCAGCCAGCCCTCAGGCCGCTTGCTTGTAAAAGAAGCCGCGCTGGATGCTGCGCGGCGCCAGTGGCTCGACCGCCTGGTGGATGGCGCCGATGTGCTCGGGCGTGGTGCCGCAACAGCCGCCGACGATGTTGACCAAGCCTTCGTCGGCAAACTCGCGCAGCAGGCGCGAAGTCACGTCGGGTGTTTCGTCGAAGCCCGTGTCGCTCATCGGGTTGGGCAAGCCGGCGTTCGGGTAGCAGCTGATGTAGGTGTCGCCAGCCACCCGTGCCAGTTCCTGGATGTAGGGGCGCATCAGTGCGGCGCCCAGTGCGCAATTGAGGCCGACGGCGAGCGGCTGGGCGTGGCGGATGCTGTGCCAGAAGGCGGTCACGGTCTGGCCGCTCAGGATGCGGCCGGAAGCGTCGGTGACGGTGCCGCTGATGATCAGCGGCAGGCGCTCGCCGCTGTTGTCGAAATACTCGTCGATGGCAAACAAGGCGGCCTTGGCGTTCAGGGTGTCGAAAATGGTTTCGACCAGCAGCACATCAGCGCCGCCCTTGACCAATGCCTCGGTCTGCTCGTAATACGCCTTGCGCAGCTCCTCGAAGCTGGTGTTGCGCGCGCCGGGGTCGTTGACGTCGGGGCTGATGCTGGCGGTCTTGGGCGTGGGGCCGAGGGCGCCGACGACAAAACGCGGCTTGTCCGGCGTCGAGAATTTGTCGCAGGCGGCGCGCGCGATGCGGGCCGATTCCACATTCATTTCCACCGCCAGGTCGGCCATGTCGTAATCGGCCTGGGCCACGGTGGTCGCGCCAAAGGTGTTGGTCTCGATCATGTCGGCGCCGGCCGCCAGATAACCTTCGTGGATGTCCTGGATCACGTCGGGCCGCGTCAGGCTCAGCAGCTCGTTGTTGCCCTTGACGTCTTTGGGGAAGTCCTTGAAGCGTTCACCGCGGTATTGCGCCTCGCTCAGCTTGAAGCGCTGGATCATGGTGCCCATCGCGCCGTCGAGGATGGCGATGCGCTTTTCCAGGAGGGCGGGCAGCGCCGCGCCGCGGGTGTAGATGGCTTGCTTCATGCCCCGATTTTAGGGGGCTGTTGCCTGCACACACAAAACCTGCGGTTATCGCCTGGAACCGTGGCCGCCGACATGCCCGACAATAAGGCTTCCGCCGGATACCACCATGAAACACCTCCAACCCAAAGAAGCCTGGGGCTACCTGCAGCAGCACCCCGACGCCCTGTTTGTCGATGTGCGCATGGAGATCGAGTCGCTGTACGTCGGCCGCCCGCCCGGGGTGGTCAACGTGCCGTGGTACGAATACCCCGACCTGACCCCCGACCCCAAGAAGTTTGCCGACGCCGTCGCGCGCGAAGCCAGCGGCAAGGAGCAGCCGGTGCTGCTGATCTGCCGCTCCGGCCAGCGCACCCTGGCCGCCGGGCAGGCCCTGGAGGCCGCGGGCTTCAGCGAGGTCATCAACGTGGTGCACGGTTTTGAAGGCGAGCTCGACGAGCAGTTCCAGAGATCCACGCTCAGCGGCTGGCGGTTTGAGGGACTGCCTTGGGAGCAGATGTAGCCGGTTTGAAGCCAAATCGGGCTCCAGCCCACGACTGACGGGCGCCATCAGCTCCTTATTTGATAGCATTTTTGCTTCGCCCTGACACTTTCAACCCTTGCCGAACACCTTGACTGCACCGACCCCGCTGGACATCCTGAGCCAGGTTTTTGGTTATGCGGATTTCCGGGGCCCGCAGCAGGCCATCGTGGACCACGTGGTGCAGGGTGGCGATGCGCTGGTGCTGATGCCGACCGGCGGCGGCAAGTCCCTGTGTTACCAGATCCCGGCGATTGCCCGGCAAAACGCCGGCCATGGCGTGACGGTGGTGATCTCGCCGCTGATCGCGCTGATGCACGACCAGGTCGGCGCGCTGCATGAAGCCGGCGTGTCTGCCGCCTTTCTCAATTCCACGCAGACCCAGGAAGAAAGCAGCGCGCTGGAAAAACAGTTGCTGCGCAACGAACTGACCCTGCTGTACGCGGCGCCCGAGCGCATCAACACGCCGCGCATGAAGGGCCTGCTGGGTTCGCTGCACGAGCGCGGGCTGTTGAGCCTGTTTGCGATTGACGAGGCGCATTGCGTGAGCCAGTGGGGCCACGACTTCCGGCCCGAGTACCGGTCCCTGAGCCTGCTGCACGAGACCTTTCCCGATGTGCCGCGCATCGCGCTGACGGCAACCGCCGATGCGCTGACGCGCCAGGACATGATCGAGCGGCTCAAGCTGGAAGACGCGCGCGCGTTCGTCAGCAGCTTCGACCGGCCCAACATTCGTTACACCATCGTCGAAAAAACCAACGCGACGCACCAGCTGCTGCGTTTCATCGAGAGCGAACATGCGGGCGAGGCCGGCATCGTGTATTGCCAGTCGCGCAAACGCGTGGAGGAAGTCGCCGACGCATTGCAGGACGCGGGGCTCAAGGCCATGGCTTACCACGCCGGCCTGGACAGCAGCTTGCGCCAGCAGCGCCAGGACCGCTTCCTGCGCGAGGAAGGCACGGTGATGGTCGCCACCATCGCTTTCGGCATGGGCATCGACAAGCCCGACGTGCGTTTTGTCGCCCACCTGGACACGCCCAAAAACATCGAGGGCTATTACCAGGAAACCGGCCGCGCCGGACGCGACGGCCTGCCGGCCAACGCCTGGATGACCTACGGCCTGCAGGACGTGGTGAACCAGCGCCGCATGATCGACACCAGCGAAGCCGCCAGCGAGGAGTTCAAGCAGGTGATGCGCGGCAAGCTCGATGCGCTGCTGAGCCTGGCCGAAGACACACGTTGCCGGCGCGTGAGCCTGCTGCATTATTTCGGCGAGGAAAGCCTGCCCTGCGGGAATTGCGACAACTGCCTGAACCCGCCGGCCGTCTGGGACGCGACCGAAGCCGCGCGCAAGATGCTCAGCTGCATCTACCGGGTGCAGCAGGCCAGCGGCATCAGCTTCGGCGCCGGTCACCTGATGGACATCCTGCGCGGCAAGGCGACCGAAAAGGTGCTGCAGCACAGCCACGACCAGCTCAGCACCTTCGGCATCGGCACCGACCTGTCCGAGGTGCAATGGCGCGGCGTGTTGCGCCAGTTGATCGCCAAGGGCATGGTGCGGGTCGATCCCGACGCCTTCAACACCCTGCAACTGCTGCCCGATGCGCGCCAGGTGCTCAAGGGTGAAGTCAGCGTGATGCTGCGTGAGCAGGCCGCGGGCACATCGTCCGAGCGGCGCGGCAAAAAAAGCACCAAGACCTCGGCCAAGGGGCTGGCCGAAGCGTCGCTCAATGCCGGTGCGCTGGAACGCCTGGGACGGCTCAAGGCCTGGCGCGCCGAGGTGGCACGCGAACACAACCTGCCGGCCTTTGTGATCTTTCATGACGCGACGCTGCGCGCCATTGCCGAGCGTGCACCGCAGGACATCGCCGACCTCGAAGGCATCAGCGGGATAGGCACCAAGAAGCTGGAAGCCTACGGCCGGGAAGTGCTGCGCGTCTGCAGCATGGATCAATGACAAAATCAGCCTCCAGCCCTTGCCTGGCGGGCGCGAGCAGCTCCTGAATTCATAGCATTTCCAGGGTTGTCAGCCAGCCCCGCATGAACGCCCAGGCGGACAGACTACCCGCCGCTTACCCGCCGGTCCGGGCCGATACACCGGCAATCCCGCGGCCGGCTCACCCGCAAAAGCCTGCGGCACAATAGCCGCCTGTGCGAGCCTCCAACACAACATTCACCGCCGCAGGCGTGTTCGCCGTCCTGGTCAGGCTGGTGCTGGCCGCACTGTGCCTGCAGGTGGCCCTGCCCGCCCGGGCGGGCGAGCTGTTGACGCTGGGTGCCCGGCCCGGCCCCTTCACCCTGGGGCCGGTGCTGGACAGCTGGCTCGATCCCGGCGGCCGGACACCGGTGGAAGCGGTCGAGGCGGGCGCGCTGACCCTGCCCTTCAAACCCCTGCGGGTCGGCCAGCCCCAGATTCTGGAGGACGCCGCGCTGTGGCTGCGCTTCGACGCGCTGATCGTCGACCCGAGCTTTCGCTGGAAACTGGAGCTGCCGATGGCCGGTGTGGACAAAATCAGCCTGTATTACCGCGACACCCTGGGCCGCTGGGTGACGCAGCACGCCGGCGACACCTTGCCGATGAGCGTGTGGCCGCTGCCGGGCCGCTACCCGGCGCTGTCGATGAGCGCCGAGCAGGGGGAAGTCATCCGCTACTACGTGCGCATCGAACACGCGCGGGTGCCCTTTTCTGCGGTGCCGCGCGCCGTGGGTGACTCGCAACTGACCGCCACGCGCCAGCTTGACCATGTGCTGCTGGGCGCCTATTTCGGGCTGGCCTTTCTCATCAGCCTGCTGGCACTGATCAACGCGGTGGCCTACCGCGACTGGGGCTTTGCGAGCTACACCCTGTACGTCAGCACCTTTGCCGCTTCGCAGGCGGCGTTCACCGGCATGGCCGGCCTGTACTGGTGGCCGGAACTGCCGGCATTGAACAATCCCGCGGTTTTTGCGCTCCCGCTGGCCGCGGCATCGACCGCCATGCTGTTTGTCCGCACGGTCACCACGCCCAAGCGGTTTTCGCGCGCGCTGGACTGGTTCCTGATGGCCATGTTCGGCCTGCTGCTCAGCATCGCGGTGATTGACGGCACCATCCCGACGGCCGAGAGTTTTGCCGTGGCCAACGTGATCGTGAGCGCCGGCATCGTGGCCCTGCTGCTGGTGGTGGGCGTGTCCATGTTCGAGGGCGACCGGCACGCACGCTGGCTGGCGCTGGGGTTTTTGCCCATCGTGCTGGCCACGCTGTTTCCGCTGGGCCGCAATTTCGGCCTGCTGCGGGCCAGCTTTCTGACGGAAAACGCGCTGCTGCTGGGCTCCGCACTGGAAGCGCCCATCCTGTTTTACGGCCTGCTGCGCCGGGTGACCCAGCGGCGGGAATCCGAGTCGCGCGCAAGCACCCTGCGCACCACCGACCCCCTGACCGGACTGGCCTCGGCGCGGGCCATGGTCAGCAAGCTGCGCCAGGCGCTGAGCACCGGTGCGCGTTATCAGCAGCCTTGCGCCCTGCTGATCATCAACCTGAGCAACCTGGCGGACCTGCAGCAGCAGCACGGCCGCGAAACCGGCGACCGCGCCATGGTGATGGCGGCCTCGCGCATACGCGCGGCCACCCAGACCACCGATACCGTGGCGCGGGTCGGGGACAGCCAGTTTGCCCTGCTGATGGAAGGGCCGGTGAACAGCGACGCGGCCAATGACGTGGCCACCAAGATCCTGGCCAGCGGGCTGCGCCCGTCCCGCGAGTTGCCCGATGCCGATCCGCTGGTCTTTCACATCGCCATTGGCTACATGCCGGAGCCGTCACGGCTGGTGAAGTCGGACGCCCAGGCCTACCTGAACCGCCTGCTGCACGCCGCCCGGGACATGAACGACGGATCACGCAAGGCGATCAGGATGATCCAGTTCTGAAGTTTTGGAAGGGCGCGGACAAACCTGCGCCCTGGCTACTGGATGAAGCCCATGCTGCGCGCCTCCCGCACCTCCGGCTTGATCCGGTGCTCGGCCTCCAGCTGGCTGACAAACTCGTCGGCGCTGAATGCCACGTCCAGGATCTCGGTCTGGCGTTTGACGGCCGCAAAGTCACCGGGGCAGAGCTGCCCCAGCCGGGCCAGCCGCTCGCGCACCGCAGCACTCAGGGCGGCGGCGTCGCCGCCCAGGGCTTCGGCCACAAACATGTGCTCGCGTTGCTGCGCCGTCAGCGGCATGAATTTGATCTTGAAGGTAAAGCGCCGCAGCGCCGCCTGGTCCAGGCTTTCCAGCAGGTTGGTGGTGCAGACAAAAATGCCGTTGAAACGCTCCATGCCCTGCAGCATCTCGTTGACCTCGGTGACTTCGTAGGTGCGCTGGGCGCC
>CAMLDT010000073.1 GCA_946479075.1 uncultured Polaromonas sp. | reverse complement strand
AAAAGCTGGCTTTCGGTCCGGAATACCTGATTCCCAAGCCCTTCGACCCCCGGCTCATGATCATGATCGCGCCTGCGGTGGCCAGGGCTGCGGCTGACAGCGGTGTGGCGTTGCGGCCGATCACGGACATGGACGCTTATCGCGAGAAGCTGCAGAGCTTTGTTTACGCATCGGGCACCACCATGAAGCCGATTTTTGCCGCTGCCAAGAAGGCCAGCAAAAAACGCGTTGCCTATGCAGAAGGTGAAGAAGAGCGCGTGTTGCGCGCCTGCCAGATCGTGGTGGACGAGGGGCTGGCGCGGCCTACGCTGATTGGGCGGCCCGCCATCATCGCTCAGCGCATCGAGAAGTTTGGGCTGCGTCTGAAAGAAGAGCTCGACTACGACGTGGTCAATGTCGAACATGATCTGCGCTACCGTGACTTCTGGCAAACCTATCACCGCCTGATGGAGCGCCGGGGCGTGACGGTGCAAATCGCCAAGATCGAGATGCGCAGGCGACTGACGCTCATCGCGGGCATGTTGCTGAACAAGGGCGATGTGGATGGACTGATTTGCGGCACCTGGGGAACCACTGCGCACCATCTGGACTACCTGGATCAGGTGATCGGCAAGCGTCCTGGCGTCTGCACTTACGCCTGCATGAACGGCCTGTTGCTTCCGGATCGTCAGATTTTCCTCGTCGATACCCATGTCAATTACGACCCCACCGCCGAACAACTGGCAGAGATCACCACCTTGGCGGCAGAGGAGATGATGCGCTTCGGCATCAAGCCCAAGGCCGCGCTGCTGTCCCACTCCAACTTCGGGACGTCCAACCTGCCAAGCGCCGTCAAGATGCGCCGAACGCTGGAATTGCTGCGCGAGCAAGCGCCGTGGCTGGAAGTGGATGGCGAGATGCACGGTGACGTCGCCCTGGACGCCGTGGCGCGCGCCGCCGTGATGCCCAACAGCACCCTGGCTGGGCAGGCCAACCTGCTGGTGTTGCCCAACATTGATGCAGCCAACATCGCCTATAACCTGCTTAAAACCGCCGCTGGCGGCAATATCGCGATTGGCCCGGTTCTGCTGGGCGCCAGCCAACCCATGCATATCCTGACCGCCAGCACCACCGTGCGCCGGATCGTCAATATGACGGCCCTCACGGTGGCGGATGCGAACGCATCCCGGTAAAACGATTTTAGACAGCTAGTACTAACTTATATAGGCAGCAGGCCCGTATACCTGCTGCCTATTCTTTAAGCAGGTGCTTGCATTTCCGGCTGAAATGCGTCAAACTCTGACTCTTGAAATTTAAGGGTTAACCCGGCGATTGCACTTGGTGCAAAGGGGCCGAGTGCCTTCAGGGGAAGACTTTTTTTCATGTTGCGAAAAAGTGGGGCCGCTTGGCGGCTGGTTCTGGCAGCCACCTTGGCGGTTGCAGGCGCAGGCTTCAGCCCCGCAATGGTGCAGGCCAAGGGGCCTTTTCCCGCTGGCGGAATCACCGTCGTAGCCGTTGGCGAGTTGCCGCCGCAGGGCCGCACGGTGATGCAGTTGATTTACCAGGGTGGGCCCTTCAGGTACGAAAAAGACGGCTCGGTGTTCGGAAACCGGGAAAAAATTCTTCCCGCCAGGAATCGCGGTTATTACCGCGAGTACACCGTCCAGACGCCCGGTGAACGCAGTCGGGGAGGCCGGCGCATCGTTTGTGGCGGTCTGGTGCCCAAGGGGCCAGACGTTTGTTATTACACGGATGATCATTACGCAAGTTTTCGCAGAATCGTTCAGTAAGTTCTGCGGTGATCGTCAACTTTGAGTTTTTGACTTTAGAAAGAGAAGCGGAGATGGACATACCACTTCGTACTGTTAGACCCAACATCGTGCAGTCGATACGCGCTTTCCGCGTGCAGGATTTGCAGGATGCCGCCACGCAACTGAATCAGCATTTCCTCTACGCCAACCTGGGCAACGCCCAGAGCAAGCAGGACGTGCTGGACATGATCGCGGCGCAGTACACCTTTCCGGCGCATTTTGGCAAAAACTTCGATGCGCTTTACGATTGCATGACGGACCTGGTTCACAAGTCCGGCCCGCAGCCGGGCTTTATCGTGGTGCTGGAACAAATCCCTGCCCATGCCAAGTTCGACAAGGAAGCGCGCGAGCAGTTGCTGGACATTTTCCGGGACGCCGCAGATTACTGGGCGGATCGAAAGATACCGTTCAGATGTTTCTATTCTTTTCTGTAGCCCGCTCCCCAGACATTGGCCAAGGGGATCGGGCGAATGAGGCCCAGCAAGCAAATATCGCAGAGGGTGAAGAGCCTATGCCGACCGACAAACTGCTCGACGTGTCGCCCCTGGCGCTGCGCATGAGCAGCCCGTTCAACGCGGGATACTGGCTGGCAGCGGCCTAAACGCTGCTGAAGCAAAAAAAGCCCGTCATTGACGGGCTTTTTCTTTTGCGGAGGAGTCAGGGCGTTCCCGCCGCGGCTTCCAGCGCCTGCGTCAGCGCAATATATTCGTGCACGGGAACCTCCTCTGCACGACGCTGCAGGTCGAACGGCTGTGCATGCTGCTTTTGCTCCAGCCATTTGCCCAGGGAATGGCGCAGCAGCTTGCGGCGCTGGCTGAAGGCCACGCGGACCACTTCGCTCAAGAGCACAGGGTTCAGCGCCGCCGGCGTGGCATGCGGCACCATGCGCACGATGGCGCTGTCCACCCGCGGCGGCGGATCAAAACTCTGCGGCGGCACAAACAGCACATCGTCCATGGCGTACCGCCATTGCAGCATCACGCTGAGCCGGCCGTAGTCGCTGGTCGCCGGCTGGGCCACCATGCGATCAATCACTTCTTTCTGCAGCATGAAATGCTGGTCTTCAATCACATCGACCGCAGCCAGCAAATGAAAAAGAATGGGCGTGGAAATGTTGTAGGGCAGATTGCCGACGATGCGTATCCTGCCGGCGGCGCCGGCGAGATGCGCTGCAAGTTGCCGGAAATCGACCTTGAGGACGTCCGACTCGATCACCCTGAGCTGGGGATGCCGGCGCAACTGGGCGGCGAGATCGCGATCCAGTTCGATCACGGTGAGTTGACCCAGCCTTTCGACAATCGGCTGCGTCATGGCCGCCAGGCCGGGACCAATTTCCACCATGGCCTGGCCTGCGACGGGAGCAATCGCATCCACGATGGCGTCAATGATGGCGCGGTCGGTGAGGAAATGCTGGCCGAAGCGCTTGCGCGGAATGTGTTTCACACCGGCCTGGAAAAACGGGTTCGGACGACCTGAAAGGTCTCTTTCAAGCAGGGGCCGCGGAAACCGCGGCCTGCACCGGCCGCGCCGTACGCGAAGCAACCCGCGTGGGGACCGCAATCACTGGGGCGGCTCACGGTATTCCACATAAGCGCGGCCACGGACTTCCTGAGCCCAGGCGATGTATTCCTCTTCGAGTTTTTTCTCGCGCAGCGCCGCCCGAACCGCCTCACGTTGCTCGCGTGAAGACAGCTTCGTGTTGCGCCTCTCCAGCACCTGAATCAGATGCACGCCAAAACGCGACACCAGGGGATCGCCCACCTGGCCGGGAGCCAGGCTGTTCATACGCTCTTCAAATTCGGGCACAAACATGCCGGGCCCTGCCCAACCCAGATCACCCCCATCCTTGGCCGAGGCATCCTGGCTGAACTCGCGGGCCAGGGTTGCAAAATCGGCCTGCCCGGAGGCAATGCGTGTTTTGAATTCCGCCAGACGTGCCACCGCGGCCGCTTCACTTAATTGGGGTCCGGTGCGCAAAAGAATGTGCCGGGCCCGGGTTTCGGTCACGGTGGCGCCAGGCATGCCTGCCCGCTTTTTCTCAATGAGCTTCAGCACGTGAAAGCCGGCGCCGCTGCGCACAGGGCCGGCGATACCGCCAACCGGAAGGTTCTGCGTCGCATTGATGAACAGCTCGGGGTAACGATCCGGGCTGCGCAGCCCCATCTGTCCGTCGCTGCTGCCGCCCGGCGCATCGGAAAACTCCTTGACCAGGGCCGCAAAGTCGCTGCCGCTTCGCGCCCGGTCCGCCACCAGCTGCGCCCGCGCCTGCAAGGCCGTGAGTTGCGCGGCGCTGGCGTTTTCGGGAACGGCCACAAGAATCTGCGCCAGATTGAGTTCAACGGCCGCGGACGTCCCTCCACCGCTGTCCTGCGTGCGGATAAATTGCTCCACGTCCTGGTCGCTGACTTTGGCGCGGGATTCCAGCTCGCGATCCCGCAGGCGATTGAGAACAATTTCGTTCCGGAGATCACCGCGGAACTGGGCAAAAGGAAGGCCTTCGGCCTCCAGACGGCGCCGCAATTCGTCAACTGACATCTGGTTTTGCCTCGCCACGTTGGCAACAGCATCGTCCACCATGCTGTCACTCACCTGGACGCCGGTTTCCCGTGCGAGCTGAAGTTGGGCACGCTCGACGATGAGACGCTCCATCACCATGCGCGCCAGCTCGTCCCTGGGCGGAATCTGTGCGCCTTGCTGGCGCATTTGCTGCTCAATGCGCAGCATGCGGGCCTTGACTTCGTTGTTGGTGATCGGCTCCGAATTGACCACGGCAACAATGTAGTCGGCTTGGCGCTGAACGCCGGCACCCGACCCCAGCCCGAGGACACCTGCACCAAGGCTTGGCGTACGCGTTTGCAGACCCGGCACACGCAGGGACTGCGCCTGCGCAACCAGGCCGGGCAGGCCCAACAGCAGGGCCAGGGCCATGCCGGCTGCAGGACGGCAGGCGGTCAATTGGAAGCGGCGGTATTTAGTCATAGTTGGTAAAGCGGCTCGGTGTCGTGCTCTGGTCACGCAGATACTGGTAACGCGGGATATTGGCTTTCAGTGTTTTCAGGGGGTTGTTGCCAATGCGGGAGAAACCTACAAATTCGAGCTGGAACAAGATCCGGGTGCTGGCGGAAGAACCGGTACCCACCAGCGCAAGCGTGCCGAGCTGGGTACGCTCCAGCACCACGCGTCCTATCCAGCAGCATCCGTCATATTCGATGCCCAGCACCATGTCCACCAACTTTTTGTCGGGGACACTGTAGTTGAGCCGCCCTACGCTGTAGAAGCGCCCGGCGCCCTGGCCTCGACCGGCCCCGAGGTCCTTGCCCTTGTCACCCCACAAATCGTTGATGGGCCACTGCCAGCCCACTTCGTATTGTTCGCTGACATTGCGCTGGCGGCGGTAAGCGGCACTGATCACGCGGTAATTGCTGGGGCTGTAGCGCCCGCCCACTGTCGAGCGCTCCGAAATATTGGTTTTCGGGTTGTACTGCACCGTGGTATCGACTGACCACGCCGGCGTCAGATTGGCGGTCGCCCCGAACAACAAGTCGCTCAGGCGCTCGGACACCGGCACCTCGCCGGGCAGCGTGACCTGCCGGTCCTTGAAGCGAACGCGCTGCGCAATACCCACCCGCAAGGCCTCGGCGCCGGTGTCGGGGTCCAGGAGCCGGGAAGTGACGCCGGTGGTCAGCACGTTCGAGTCAGAGATCCGGTCGTTGCCCACAAATTCATTTTCGGTGAACAGGGTGGCAAAGTTGAAGGCATTCAGGCCCGAATCGTAGTTGGGCAGGGCCGACTGGTTGCGGTAGGGCGTGTTCACGTAGAACATGCGCGGCTCCAGGGTCTGGGTGAAGGCCTGGCCGAAAAAGCTGGCATTGCGTTCAAACGTCAGGCCGCTGTCCAGGCTGAAGGTCGGAACGGTCCGCGACGCCGAGCGCGCGTTGTTGATCAATGGCCCATCAAACTGGTAGGTCGTCGAATTGAGCATCAGCTTGGGCGTGATGTAGCCCCCCGGCCGAATCCACGGCCGGCTGATCTGCGCAAGCGCAAACGCACGATTCGCATTCGGTTGCCGGGTCAGCAGACGGTCCGACTCGAAGCGGGTGTAGTCGGTGGTGACCGAATAATCCAGTCCATCGACGCCGGCCAGGGGCGCATTGAAGCGCGTGTAGGCTGCCGTGAGCTGCGGCATGCGGTCATACGGCGGGACAATCGGCGAGTTGACGTCCTGCAGGGTCTGGTACTTGAGCGTGCGCAGCGTGGTCGAAAAATAGCCCCGTCCCCAGCTCACGCTGGCATCACTGGTCAGCAGCCGCTGGGTCAGCAGGATGCTGGAACCGCTCAGGCCGGTCGAAGGAAAGTCACGCCAGTAATCGTTGTCGCTGACCCGGTTCAGGTTGAGGTTGAAGCCCAGGCCGCCCACCGACTGCAGGCCGCTGTTAAACGTCCCGCTGGAGAGGTAGTTGTAGGACCAGCGGGTCCTGTCCCGCAAGGTGTCATTGGGCAACACACTGGCACGCAGCTCCCCTTTGTAGTTGCGCTCCAGATAACGAAACTCGCCCGCCAGCTCCACGCCGCGTTTGCTCATGAGGGTCGGCGCGAAGGTGGCATCACGCTGCGGCGCAATGTCGAAGTAATACGGAATGGTGGCCGAGGTCCCATTGACGCTGTCCAGGCCGATGGTCGGCGGCAGCAGGCCGGATTTGCGCTTGTCGCTGAGCGGGAAGCTGAAGGTGGGCGCGGCCAGGATGGGCACGTTCATGAAACGCAACACGCCGCCCGAGGCTTCTCCCACCTCAGCCTCCTTGTCGAAACTGATGCGGCTGGCATTGACGATCCAGGCCGGCATCCAGCTCGGGCCTTCACCGCGCTGGCAGGTGGTGAAATTCGCGTCGTAAGCCACCAGGCGCTGGTCGTCAATGAAGTCCACGCGGCGGGCCGCGCCATACCCGTTGTTCTGCAGGAAGCGGTAATCAGGGCTTGTGAAAAACCCCTCAAAGGTATCCAGCTTGATTTCGAGGTTGGGCCCGTTGAACAGGTTGCCCGAACTGTTGACCCGCACATTGCCGCGCGCCTTGATCGTGTCGCTGGGGTGGTCATACTCCAGCCGGTCAGCGCGGATCGACGAAGGACCGCGGCGCAGCTCCGCATTGCCATCAACAATGGTTTCCAGATCGGGGCGTCCTGACAGGCGGTCCCCGAAAACAAAAGTCGGCAACTCAACCCCCGGACCGCCCGGCGCCTGCTCTGCCAGCATCGAAGCGCTCCTGAGCTGGCCAGGCAAGGCATCGCGGCGCGGGATGCTTCCCGGCACGGCCGCGGCCGGCGGCACTGCGTTTTCCTGCGCCGCGGGCGCCGCCTGCGCATGGGCCGCGTCGCCATGGCCAAGGCCCAGCACCGTGCAGGACACGAGGCTGAGGGCGGCATGGGCGACCGGGGAAAGAATAAAGCGCGAGCGGGATGCGCGATGCATCGGAAGTATGAGATAAACCCGTTTATAAAAAGCAGGCCCGATTATCCTATGCCCACCCGCCCCTTTCCCCATCTTTTGATCGCCGGCCGCAAGGCCCCCCTGAACCACCCATGACCGATGCGCCCATTGCCTGGCCGGACCCCGCGCGGCAACATGCTTTTTCCGTTTGGCTGAATGGCCAGGCACAGGCCCATGACCTGTTGACCGGCAGCGTCCGGCCGGCCTCGGCCGACGCCAGTTTTCGCCGGTATTTCAGGATAGACGCCGCCAGCGGACAGAGCTGCATCATCATGGACGCGCCACCCGCCCAGGAGGACTGCCGGCCCTTTGTCAAGGTCGCGGCGCTGATGGCGGATGCGGGCCTCAAGGCCCCGCGCGTGCTCGCCTGGGACGAGCCGCAGGGCTTCATGCTGCTCAGCGATCTCGGTGCCTTGACCATGATGCAGGCCATCGACCAGCAAGCGCAAGAGCGCAGGACCGACTGCGCCTATGAACTCTACCGGTCGGCCATCGATGCGCTCATCACCTGGCAACTGGCCTCGCGGCCCGATGTGCTGCCCCCTTACGATGATGCCCTGCTGTCGCGCGAGCTGGCGCTGTTTCCCGACTGGTACATCGAAAAACACCGCGGCATCACCATCGACAGCACATTGCGGGAGAAACTCGACGCCCTGTTTGCGCAGATCAAGGACAGCAACCTGAACGCACTGGGCGGCGCGCGCGTCTATGTGCACCGCGACTTCATGCCCCGGAATCTGATGGTCCCCGGACCCGGCAACGTGCAAGGGATGCAATTTTCCGACGGGCCGCCCCCAGGAAAACTAGCCCCCTCGGGGGGCAGCGAACCCCACAAAGTGGGGAGCGTGGGGGTACTTGACTTCCAGGACGCCGTCTACGGCCCCATCACCTATGACATCGCGAGCCTGATGCGCGACGCCTTCATCAGCTGGCCGGAAGACTTTGTGCTCGAAATCACGGTGCGCTACTGGGAACAGGCGCGCAAGGCCGGCCTGCCCGTCGGCGACGATTTCGGCGAGTTTTACCGCGCGGTCGAATGGATGGGCTTGCAGCGTCACCTGAAAATCCTCGGCATCTTCGCGCGGCTGACGCTGCGCGACGGCAAGCCCAAATACCTGGCCGACACACCCCGCTTCATCGCCTACGCACGGTCAACCTGCGCACGTTACCGGGCGCTGGGTCCGTTGATGGTGCTGCTCGACGAGATCGAAGGCAATGAAACCCGCGTGGGTTACACGTTTTGAACTGCAGATTTCACATCAAATCGACCCTCAGCCCTTATCTGACAGGCGCAAGCAGCTATTTATTTCGTAGCAACTTGGTGCCCACCGAAGGCCTGGCGCCATGACGGCGCGCTTTTACGCCGACCTGCCCCTGGCCACCGGCGACGCGCTGGACCTGCCGGAACGCGCGGCGCGCCATGTGCAGGTGCTGCGCCTGCAGCCCGGGGACGGCATCACGCTGTTCAACAGCCGTGGCGGCGAGTTCGAGGCGCGCATCACGCACATGGGCCGCAGCGATGTGCAGGTCGCCATCACCGGCCATCAGGCGACGGAGCGCGAGCCGCGCCGCGCCGTGCACCTGGCCGTCGGCATGCCGGCCAACGAACGCATGGACTGGCTGGTCGAAAAAGCCACAGAACTCGGGGCCGCCAGCATCAGGCCGCTGATGGCCGAGCGGTCGGTGCTGCGCCTCAAGGGAGAACGCGCCGACAAAAAAGTGGCCCACTGGCAAGGCGTGGCCATCGCCGCCAGCGAGCAGTGCGGGCGCAACCGGCTGCCACCTGTGCATGCGGTTGCCACCCTGGGCGACTGGCTGGCCGCGCTGCCCCCGCCATCGCCCGCCGCACCGCGGCTGCTGCTGTCGCTGCGCGCCGGCACGCAGCCCTTGCTGAAAGCCCTGGCCGGCGGTGATGGCGCCACCGCGGTGACGCTGCTCAGCGGCCCGGAAGGCGGCCTGGGCGCGGCCGAAGAAGATGCCGCCATCGCCGCCGGTTTTGTGCCGGTCACCCTGGGGCCGCGCATCCTGCGCGCCGAAACCGCACCGCTGGCCTGCCTGGCGCTGCTTGCCTTGAGCGATTGACCCATGAACCGCAATCTGTGGCTGCTGGTCATCTGCCAGGGCCTGTTCCTCACCAACAACGTGACCTTCATCGCCATCAACGGGCTGGTCGGGCTCGCGCTGGCGCCGCTGGGCTGGATGGCAACACTGCCGGTCATGGGTTACGTGGTGGGTGGCGCGCTGTCCACCGGCCTGGTGGCACGCACGCAAAAACGCTTTGGCCGCAAAAACTCCTTCCAGCTCGGCCTGGTCGTGGCGGTGCTGTCGGCGCTGCTGTGCTGCTACGCGGCTTACAGCCGCAATTTCTGGCTGCTGGTCATCGCCACCGTCGTGGCCGGTTATTACAACGCCAATGCGCAGCTTTACCGTTTTGCCGCGGCCGAGCTGGCGCTGCCGGCGTTTCGGGAAAAGGCCGTGTCACTGGTGATGGCGGGCGGGCTGATCGGCGCGATTGCCGGGCCGAATCTGGCGGCTGGCACGCGCACGCTGACGGCCGTGCCGTTTGCCGGCGCCTACCTTGCACTCGCCGCAGTGGCCCTGCTGGCGATGGCCTTGCTCGCCTTTATCCACTTCCCACCGGCGGAATCCGGCAGCGGCCAGGGCCGCCGCGCCGGGCCGCCCCAAGCAAGGCCAGCCCCCTCGGGGGGCAGCGACGTACACGCAGTGACGAGCGTGGGGGCCCAGGAAGGCCGGCCGCTGGGCGAGATCATGCGCCAGCCGGTGTTCGTGGTTGCTGCGGCAGCCGGCGCGCTCGGCTACGGCGTGATGAACCTGCTGATGGCCGCCACGCCGATTGCGATGCAGGTCTGTGGCCTGCCGTTTTCCGACGCCGCGCTGGTGCTCGAATGGCATGTGATCGGCATGTTCGCGCCGGGGTTTTTCACCGGCCACCTGATCAAGCGTTTTGGCACCCTGCCCATCATGGGCGCCGGGCTGGCACTCAATGTGACGTGTGTGCTGATTGCGCTGTCGGGCGTGCAGCTGCACCAGTTCCTGGCCGCGCTGTTTCTGCTGGGCATGGGATGGAATTTCCTGTTCACGGGCGCCACCACGCTGGCCCTGAGTGCTTACCGCCCCGAAGAAAAAGACAAGGCCCAGGGGGCGCTGAACTTCTGCGTCTTCGCCGTGCTGGCGATGTCGTCCCTGGCCTCGGGCGTGCTGGTCACGACCCAGGGCTGGACCCTGCTGAACCTCGGCTCGCTGCTGCCCTTGGGGCTGACAGGCGCGGCGCTGGCCTGGCTGGCGCTTCGGCGGCGCAGCGCGCGCGCCGGGTGACGCCGTGGCTTACTCCTGATTTGATAGCTGCTTGCGCCCGCCCCATCAGGGCTTGCGGCCCATTTTGCTTAGAAGCGCGCGTCCAGCCAGGCTTTCAGGGTGGCAAACACCGGGGCCGCATCCAGCTCGTTGAACAGCTCGTGGTACAGCCCGTCAAAGCAACGTGAAGTGACGAACCGTGCGCTGTGGCGCGCCGCCAGCTCGGCAAACGCGCGGCTGCCGGCCGGATTGACCAGCTTGTCCGCGCCGGCATACATCAGCAGGGTGGGCGTGTTCCAGGTGCTTGCGGCCGCCACGGTGGCAGGCCCCGCGGTCGCGATGAATCTGGCCAGGCGCGCGGAAATGCTGGCATGCACCAGCGGATCGGCCAGGTAACGGCTGACCACCAGCGGATCGTGCGAGATGAATTCGGGTTTGAGCCCGTTGTTGACGCGCAGATTCGGCGCGATGGCGGGCAGCGTGGCGAGCAGAAATTTCTGCACGGCGTTGAGCCCCGGATCCAGCGCCGGCGAGGACATCACCAGCCCGTCCACCGGCCGCAGCTGCAGCGAGACAAACCGCCCGGTGACCAGCCCCCCGAGGCTGTGCCCCAGCAGGATCAGCGGCAGCGGCGCGTCGGGCTCGCCGGCGTGGGGCAGGCGCCGGGCGCGCTGGCGGGTATCGTCCACCACCTCGGCCAGATCCTCCAGCAGCAGCGCGTCGCTGGCCAGGCTTCCGCGCGCGCCACCGGATTCACCATGGCCGCGCTGGTCGTAGGCGCGCACCGCAAAACCCCAGGAGAGCAGTTGCCGTGCGACGTGGTCGTAGCGGCTGGCGTGTTCCCCCAGCCCGTGAACCATCAGCACGACGGCACGCGGCGGCGCGGCTTCGTCAGCCTGCCAGGTCTCCATCGGCCATTCGTACATGGCCAGGTTTTCGCCATCACGCGCGGTAAACGGCGCCAGCGTCGGTGTGTCCATCGGCGGCTTCCCGTTCAGGGCATGCAGGCGATGACATGCGCCACCGCTGCAGTGATCTTCTTGGCATAGGGCACATGCAAAAACTCGTTGGGCCCGTGTGCATTGCTCTTCGGCCCCAGCACGCCGCAGACCATCATCTGCGCTTTCGGGAAACCCTGGCTCAGCATGTTCATCAGCGGAATGGTGCCGCCCTGCCCGATGGTGCCGCAGGGCGCGCCGTAATAGGCCTGCGAGGCATCATCAAGCGCCGCCTGGAACCAGGGCGACGTGGACGGCGCGTTCCAGCCGGTCGCGCCACCGGCGCTTTCAAACGTCACTTTCGCCTGGTAAGGCGCGTTGTCTTCCAGCAGGGCCTTGAGCTCCTGCACGGCGCCGCCGGCGTCCACCAGCGGCGGCAGGCGCAGCGACAACTTGAACGCGGTGTAAGGCCGCAGCACATTGCCGGCATTGGCCATCTCGGGAAAACCGTCGGCACCGGTCACGCTCAGCGTGGGTTTCCAGGTGCGGTTGAGCAAGGCTTCGACCGGGTCGGTGGTGGTCGGCAGCGCAAAGGTGGTGGCGCCGCCGCAGTCGTAATGCGCCCAGGGGAAGCGCTTGTAGATCTGGTCGCCGAGGATCTGCGCCGTGACTTTGGCCTGCGCCAGCCGCTCGGCCGGAATCTCGCAATGAAAACTTTGCGGCAGCAGCCGGCCAGTCTTGCTGTCTTCGAGCCGGTCCAGCACCTGGCGCATGATGCGAAAGCTGGACGGCACGAGTCCGCTGGCATCGCCCGAGTGCACGCCTTCGGTCAGGATTTCCACTTTCAAGACGCCGCTGGCCATGCCACGCAGCGAGGTGGTCAGCCAGAGCTGGTCGTAGTTGCCCGCGCCCGAGTCCAGGCAAATCACCAGACCAACATCGCCCAGGCGTGTGCGCAGCGCATCGACATAAGGCAGCAGGTCGTAGGAGCCGCTTTCCTCGCAGGTTTCGACCAGGCCGACGATGCGCGGGTGCGGCACCTTCTGCGCTTTCAGCGCCTGGATCGCAGCCACGCTGGCGTAAACCGCATAACCATCGTCGGCGCCGCCGCGGCCAAACAGCTTGCCGTCTTCGTATTTGGGCGTCCACGGACCGAGGTCATTGCGCCAGCCGGTGAACTCGGGCTGCTTGTCCAGATGGCCGTACATCAATACGGTCTTGTTGGCCCCCGCGCTTGCCGCTTCGCGTGCTGCGCTGCCCCCCGAGGGGGCTGAGCTTGCTTGGGACGGCCCTGCGCTGCGCTCGGTCCCGCCATTTCCACCGCTGCCGGACGATGCCGGCACCTCGAAAAACAGCACCGGCGTGCGGCCTGGCAGACGCACGATTTCGAGCTTGAGACCTTCGACCTTTTGCGCCTCGACCCAGGCCGCGGCATTGCGCATCACCGTCTCGATGTGGCCATGGCCGGCCCAGTCGGCGTCAAAGGACGGCGACTTGGCGGGAATGGTGATGTAGTCGGTGATCTGCTGGACGATGTCGCCGTCCCACTGGGTGCTGACGTCGGACAGGGCCTGTGCGGCATCAAGCAGGCCGGCAGGTATTTCGCGGTGCAGGGGGGCGTTCATGACAACTCCGGGGGTTGAGGCGAAAGACCTACTGTACCTGCGCCTGCGCGGGCCCGCCAGCCCGGCTTTGAGGGGGCGCGTGGCGCGCCGGGGCATTTTCTGCAACCATGTGTGCAGTGAACTCAGCAGCACCAGCCATGAAAAAATCCTCGTCTCCTGCAAGCGGCCTGCGCGTCGGCATCGGCGGCTGGACCTATGCGCCCTGGCGCGACAACTTCTATCCGGCGAAATTGCCGCACAGCCAGGAGCTGGCTTATGCCAGCCGGCAGCTCAACGCCATCGAGGTCAACGGCACCTACTACAGCAGCTTCAAACCGCCGACCTTTGCCAAATGGCGCGATGAAACGCCCGACGACTTTGTCTTTTCGCTCAAGGCCAGCCGCTTCAGCACCAACCGCCGGGTGCTGGCCGAAGCCGGTGAATCCGTGGAGCGTTTTGTGGGCAGCGGCATCAGCGAGCTGGGCGACAAACTCGGCCCCATCGTCTGGCAGTTCATGCCGACCAAGGTGTTTGATGCTGACGACTTCGGGGCCTTTCTGGCGCTGCTTCCCAAAAGCGTCGATGGCCTCCAGCTGCGCCACGTGCTCGATGTCCGGCACCCGAGTTTCATGACGCCGGCTTACCTGACGCTGGCACGCCAGCATCACTGCGCCACGGTGTTCACCGACTCGCCCGACTTTCCCTCCTTTGCCGATCTGACCGCTGACTTTGTCTATGCGCGCCTGATGTGCAGTGACGCGAAACTCAAGAGTGGTTATGCGCCAAAAGCGCTGGACGGCTGGGCCGCGGCGGCCCAGGCCTGGGCCGGAGGCGCGGAGCCAGAGGCGCTGCCGCGGCTGGCGCCTGCAAAACCCAAGGCCTCCGCCCAGGACGTGTTTGTGTTCTTCATCAACGGCGCCAAGGAAAAGGCGCCGCATGCCGCCATGGGCCTGCTGCAGCGGCTGGGTATCAAGCCGCCGGCTTAATCAGCGCCACCGGCTCTGGCCCCGGCACACTGCGGCATTCCTCAAAAATGCGGGCTGTGCACTGGCGGCAGATCGCCGGATCCAGATGGTTGAAGATGGTGGCGATGGCGCTGCGCTTGTCCGGGAACTGGTGCTCGGGTCCCAGCACGCGGGTGAAGCCCGTGTGCTGCCACATCCGGATCACTTCCGGACGCGGCCGGTGAAAGTAAAGGTCGCCGCCGATGGCGCGGCGCGCATTGAGCTCATGTTCCCAGAGCTGGGCACCCGCCAGGTCGATGAAATTCATGCTTTTGCCCATCACCAGCAGGTGTTTTTGCGGCTGCGGCGCGTGGCGCAGGGCGTGCAGAGTGTCGGCCACGTGTTGGGTCGCGCCAAAGTAAACCTCGCCCTCCATGCGCAGCAGCTTGAGCTGCGGGCATTCCGGCAGGGGGTGTTCGGCATCGGCCAGCACCACAAACTGACGGTCCGGCGCGCGGCTGTCAAAGCCCATGGTGCGCATCGCGGGTTTCGACGTGCGGTACAAAAAGGACATCAGCGACAGCAGGGTGCCCAGCAAGATCGCGATCTCCAGCCGGATGCTGACGGTCGCCACCAGGGTGGCGAAGGCAACGCCGAACTCGGTGCGGCTCAGGGTCCACAACTGCCGCCAGCGCTTCAGATCCAGCAGCGACACCGCCACCAGCAGCAGCAGCGCGGCCAGCGCGGCCATCGGAATCTGCGCCAGCAGCGACGCACTAAGCGCCACCAGCACCAGCAGCAGCACGGCCGAAAACACCGCCGCCAGCGGCGTGCGCGCGCCGGCCTCCAGATTCGGCATGGACCGGTTCAGCGAGCCGCAGGAAACGTAGCAGGAAAAGAACCCGCCCACGATGTTGGACAGGCCCTGGCCGCGGAACTCGCGGTTGGCGTCAATGCGCTGGC
>CAMLDT010000072.1 GCA_946479075.1 uncultured Polaromonas sp. | reverse complement strand
CCTCGATGCGCCGGGCTGCGCTTGCCTCTGCCCGGTCGATGTCTCCCGCTTGATGAAAAACGAACCCAGCGTCCGTGTCCAGCGCCGCCTGCAGTTCGCCTTGAATCTGCCGGGAATCCAGCGCGCCCGCTGGCCGCTGCTGCCACTCCACAGCCATCGCCTGCGCGGCCTGCTGAGCCTGCCACCAGCTCTTGCCAACTACTGCAAAACCAGCCGTCCCGCCGGCGTAGCCGGGTAAACGCACCACACGTTCCACACCCGGCATGGTCAATGCGGCAGCAATATCGATCGCGCCAGGGGCGCCGCCCAGCATGGGGCACTGGCGAATGGCGGCATAAAGCATGCCGGGCAGGCGAACATCCAGCCCGAAGCGCGCCGTGCCATCAACCTTGGCCGGAATATCCCCGCGCGGCGCGCTTCGGCCAATCAGTTTCCAGTCCTTGCGTTCCTTGAGCACCACCTGGCCGGGCGGGGTGGCGGCCGCAAACCGGGCCAGCTCACCATAGTGTGCTGATTTGCCGGATGGATGTGAAATCACGCCGCCCGTGACCGTGAACTCGGCCACCGGCAGGCGCCACTGCAGCGAAGCCGCGCCCAGCAGGGACGCCCGCGCTGTGGCCGCGGCCGTGCGCAGGACCACCCAGGCGTCTGCCACGCTGCTGGAGCCGCCAGTCGCGTTGATGCCCAGTTCACGCGCCAGCTTGCGGACCATCCATTCGCCAGCCTGCACCTTGAACGGCCGCTGCTCCAGGTCCAGCGGATGGAAAGGCAGGCCGGCCACCAGCATCGCGACGTTACCGAAAACAGCATCAGACCCCGCCTGCTCTATGCGGATGCGCGACAGCGGCAGGTCCAGTTCCTCGGCCGCGAGCATGGGCAGGGCGGTGTGGACGCCCTGGCCCATCTCGCTGCGCGGCATGGCCAGCACCACCGAGCCGTCGGGCAGAACCTTGATCCAGCCATTGAGCGCGACTTCGCCCTCCATGGGCGGCCAGAGCTTGCCGGAGCCAGTGCGCGAACGCGGCGGCAGCAGGCCCCAGCCAACGACGAGGGCGCCGCCAGCGCCAGCGGCACTGAAAAGCCAGGTTCTTCTTTTCATGCCCGCTTCTTTACGGCAGCACCAGGCGCGATCCCAGCCGCGCGCTTGATCGCCACACGGATGCGCTGGTAGGTGCCGCAGCGGCAAATATTGGTCATGGCCGCATCGATGTCGGCGTCGGTCGGTTTCGGCGTCTTCTCAAGCAAGGCCGCCGCCGCCATCAGCATGCCGGACTGGCAATAGCCGCACTGCGGCACCTGCTCGGCAATCCAGGCCTGCTGCAGCACATGCGGTTTGCCGGGGCTGCCCAGCGCTTCAATGGTCTGGATGCGTTTGCCGGCCAGGGTGAAGGCCGGTGTGACGCAGGAACGCACCGCCTGGCCGTCGATGCGCACGGTGCAGGCACCGCAGGCCGCCACACCGCAGCCGAACTTGGTGCCGGTCATGTCGAGCAGGTCGCGCAACACCCATAACAAGGGCATGGCCGGATCGGCATCGACCTGAACAAGTTTTCCGTTGATCTGTAAATCCATGCCTGGCTTCCCGTGGGCTCGGCGGATCAGGGAACTGCGCCGCAGCGTCGAACAACTATAACGACGACAAGCGGTCCGCAGTCAGCGGCATGGCCCCGGAATCCAGCATGCGAAACGTCGCACCCGGATAATCCCTGACAACATGGCACTAATTACACTTCTTGACGCTCAACTCGCTTTTGGGCACGTCGCCCTGCTGGACCACGCCGATTTTTCGCTGGAAACCGGCCAGCGCATCGGCCTGATCGGCCGCAACGGCACCGGCAAATCCTCGCTGCTGAAAATCCTCGCCGGGCTGGAAAAACCCGACGACGGCACCCTGCAACTGCAAAACAACCTGCGCATCGCCTACGTGCCGCAGGAGCCGAGCCTGGACCCGCATGCTACTGTTTTCATAGCTGCCAGCGCAGGACTGGCAAGGACCCGGCACGTGGTGGAGCAATATCTGGCGGCGGACGAACACACCGACCTGGACGCCTTGCAGTCGGAAATCGAGGCGCTGGACGGCTGGAACTGGGAACAACGCGTCGAGGAAACCCTGCACCGCCTGCACCTGGACAAGGACGCCATCGTCGGTTCGCTGTCCGGTGGCACCAAAAAACGCGTGGCCCTGGCGCAGGCGCTGGTCGCCAAGCCCGACGTGCTGCTGCTCGACGAGCCGACCAACCACCTGGACCTCGATTCCATCGCCTGGCTGGAAGAACTGCTGGTCAATTTCAACGGCAGCATCATCACCATCACCCATGACCGCGCCTTCCTGGACCAGGTCGCCACCGCCATCGTCGAGCTGGACCGCGGCAAGCTGCTGAGCTACCCGGGCAACTTCGCGCAGTACCTGGTGCAAAAGGAAGAGCAACTCGCGCAGGAAGCGGTGATCAATGCCAAGGCCGACAAGCTGCTGGCGCAGGAAGAAATCTGGATCCGCAAGGGCGTGGAAGCGCGCCGCACCCGCAGCGTGGCCCGCATTGGCCGGCTCGAAGCCCTGCGCGCCAACCGCTCGGCACGCCGTGATGCGGTCGGCCGTGTCAACCTGGACGTTTCCAGCGGCGAGAAAAGCGGCAAGATCGTCGCGGAACTCACCGACGTTTCGAAAAGCTTCGGCCACCCGGGCGCCGAAAAAATCATCGTCAACAAGTTCACCGGCACGCTGCTTCGCGGCGACAAGGTCGGCCTGCTGGGCCCGAACGGCGCCGGCAAGACCACGCTGCTCAAGCTGATCCTCGGCGAGTTGCAGCCCGACGTGACGACGCCGCCCGGCAAGATCCGCCAGGGCGCGAATCTGCAGGTGGCCTACTTCGACCAGATGCGTGACAGCCTGGACCTGGATGCCACGCTGGAAGACTTCATCAGCCCGGGCAGCGAGTGGGTCGAGATCAACGGCCAGAAAAAACACGTCAAGAGCTACCTGACCGACTTTTTGTTCTCGCCGGCCCGCGCCAACTCACCGGTGCGCACGCTCTCGGGCGGCGAGCGCAACCGCCTGCTGCTGGCGCGCCTGTTCGCCCGGCCGGCCAACGTGCTGGTGCTGGACGAGCCGACCAACGACCTGGACATCGACACGCTGGAGCTGCTGGAAGACCTGCTGCAGAACTACGAAGGCACGGTATTCCTGGTCAGCCACGACCGGCGTTTCCTCGACAACGTGGTCACCAGCACCATCGCCTACGAAGGCACACCCGAGAACCCGGGCTTCTGGCGCGAATACGAAGGCGGCGTGACGGACTGGCTGACGCAGTCCAAACGGGCGGCACAACTGGCCGGTGGCAAAACCGCGCCCAGCCCCGCCGCCGCCAAAACTTCAAGCAAAAACACGCCCCAGCCCAATAAGGACGGGCGCGAGCAGCTATCAAAAAAGAAGCTGAGCTACAAGGAGCAGCGTGAACTCGACGGTCTGCCGGCGCTGATCCAGCAGCTGGAGTCGCAGCAAAAAGCCATCACGCAGGAGCTCTTCGACGGCTCGCTCTACGCCAGCAACCCCAAGCGCGCCGCCGAACTCAACGCCAGGAACAGCAAGATCGAGGAAGAGTTGATGGACGCCCTGCAGCGCTGGGAGACCCTGTCGGCCTGAGCCCGAGGAGGCCCCCGGTCGAGGCAGGCGCCTACAAGATCTTGGGCGGGCGTCGGGCCGGACGGCGGCGGCTGAAACAGCTGCTTACGCTAAAGTGGGCTGCCACTCCAAAGCCCCCCATGAACCTCGCTGCCTCGCCTTCCGCCTTCAGGACCAACCCGGCCACCCCGGCCACCACGTCTTGCTGGGCTCCAGGGCGCTGGCTGGCGCTGGGGATGCTGGCGCTCTGGCTGACGGGCTGCGCCTCCCTGCCCAGCGAGGTGGACCGGCCGGTCTCCACGGCGCTGGCCCATCCCGAAGCGACCCGGATCGGCCACGCGGTGCAGCAGCGCGCTGCCAAGGCCGGCACCCGCAACGATTCAGGTTTTGCGCTGGTCAGCAGCGCCGAACTGGCCTTCACCAGCCGCATGGCGCTCATCAACGCGGCCCAAAAAACGCTGGACATCCAGTACTACGCGATCCATTCGGACGAAACCACGGACCGGATGTTTGATGCCCTGCGCGCTGCCGCCGCACGCGGTGTGCGCATCCGCATCCTGGTCGATGACTTCAACACCACCGGGAAAAACGCCCAGGTGCTGAAGATTGCGTTTGAGCCCGGTGTCGAGGTGCGTTTGTTCAACCCGCTGCCGGGCAACCGGCGCTCCCTGTTTTTCCGGATTCTGGGGTCCCTGAAGGACGTGGACAGCATCCAGCGGCGCATGCACAACAAGATGCTGGTGGCCGACAACGCCGTGGCCATCACCGGTGGCCGCAATCTCGGTGAAACCTATTTCGGCCAGGGCCAGGGCACCAACTTCATCGATGCCGACGTGCTGGCGGCCGGCCGCATCGCGCGCGAGCTGTCGCACAGCTTCGACCAGTACTGGAACAACCCCCTCGCCTACCCGGTGCAGTCGCTGCTGACCGAAGAAGAAATCGAAAAAAGCAAACCGCCGCCGGCCGCCAAATCCGCAGCCGCAGGCACACCGGAAGCGGCAGTGGCTGCGGCCGGCGCCGGCACCGCCAGCACGGCGCCCGCGCAGGCGCCGCCAGCACCGGTGGCGCCCGGCGTGCGGACCACCACGGCCCCCGATGGCACGGTCAGCGTGATCGAACCGCTGCCGGACAGCACCAACCTGGCCCTGCTGGACTGGACCTGGGCGCCGTCGGTGCTGCTGGTGGACAAGCCTTCGAAAATTGCCGCGGATGCCGACGACGTGCAGCAGGCGCAGGACACCACGGTCGATGGCTTGCTGCAACTGATGTCGCAGGCAGGCAGCGACCTGCTGATCGTCTCGCCCTACTTCGTGCCCGGCCCGCGCATGATGGCGCAGTTCGCCGCCATCCGGCAAAAAGGCGTGCGCATCCGGGTGCTGACCAACTCGCTGGCCTCCAACGACGCGCCCGCCGCCCACGTGGGTTATGCCCGCTATCGCAAGGCACTGCTGGGCCTGGGCATCGAGCTCTACGAAATGCGCGCCGAGCAGGAGGGGTCCCTGTCCAGCTTCGGCTCCACCGGCAGCTCCGGCTCGGCCGGTGGTTCGCGCGCCAGCCTGCATTCCAAGATCGTGGTGCGGGACCGGCAACTGCTGGTGATCGGCTCGATGAACCTGGACCTGCGTTCGCAGTTGCAGAACACCGAGGTCGCGCTGGCCATCCGCAGCGCCAAGCTCGCCAACGAGACCATTGCATTGATGGAGCCTGCGATGGCACGCGGTGCCTACAAGGTCGAGCTGGACGGCGGGCGTCTGGTCTGGCGCGCACCCCAGGGGTCGGGGCTGACCGACAGCTACACCGAACCCGACGCCAGCACCGGGCTCAAGCTGATGCTCAAGCTCATTGGCCCGTTCGCGCCCGAAGAAATGCTCTGAGCGCAGCGCGAAAGGCCGCGCGAGGCCTTTCCACCTACTGCGCGCGCGCCGTGTGCGCCTGTCCATTGCACCCCGCCTGCCAGCGGAAAGCGGCTTGCCCGCCCGGCGGCCTTGCCCAACAATGGATGACCCACCCTGCCCACGATGCGTCCGAGTACCGCCCTCCAAATCACTGCGCAGGCGCTGCTGGCCGCTGCATTGCTTGCCGGGTTGTACCTCTGGGTATTTGGCTGGGCGTCGCCCTGGCGCTTTGATCTGCAGTGGGACGAGGAAGTCCAGTTGCACGACCAGCGGATCATCGTGGTGACGCTGCGGCGCACCTACGAACGCAGCAAGCTGTTGTCGTCATCGGGCAGTGTGCGGCTGGCGACGGCCATCAGCTTTGACGCCGGCGCACCGTTTGGCCACTTCAGCCACCAGTTCGGCCCCGAAGATGTGGCCCTGATCGACCAGGACCGGCAGGTCTGGTACGTCGTGGCAGCCCCGTTGCAAACGAGCGCCGGCACTGGACAGGATGGGCTGGTGTTCTGGACGCTGCGGCCCGGCAAGGCGCTGCAGCAGGCCACCAGCGCCGAAAAGCTGCCTGAAAGCTTCACCCGCTGGAATGTCATGCCGGCGATGCCGGATGCGGCCTTGCTGGCCAGGTTCGACCACACCCGGCTGGGTCTTGCCGAAAAGATGCGCCACTGGTCCGCCTATCCCCGCCCTGATGGCGCCGAGGTGATGCGGCTGGGGCCCCGGGATGCGGATGCCGCAGCGCGGCGCTGATGCGCCGTTTGCTATTTTTTTGATAGCTGCTTGCGCACGCCCCCAAAGGGCTGGAGGCCAAAAAGACGCATCAAATCCGGTGCAAGCTTACTCGGGGGTGATGCCGGCCGCCTTGATGATGCGCGCCCACTTCTGCGATTCGGCCGCCTGGAATTTCCCCAGTTCTTCAGGGCTGGTGGTGAACACCTCGGTGCCGCTGGCTTCGTAGAAGCCGGCGCGTGCCGCATCGCTGCGTGCGGCCCTGACCAGCAACTCGTTCAGGCGTTTGACCACGGCAGGCGGCGTGCCGGCCGGCGCATAGGCCGCAAACCAGAAGCCCATCTCGTAGCCCGGCACGCCGGACTCGGCCATGGTCGGCACCTCGGGCACCAGCGGCGAGCGTTTGGCGCTCGACACGCCCAGCGCCTTGAGCTTGCCGGCCTTGACCTGCGGCAGGCCGGTCGCGGTGTCGGTGATCATCATGTTGATCTGGCCGCCGAGCAGATCGGTGATGGCCAGCGGGTTGCTCTTGTACGGCACATGCAGCAGCTTGATGTCAGCCATCTGCTGCAGCAGTTCACCGGCCATGCGGCTGGACGAGCTGCCGCTGCCGAAGCTGTATTTGCCCGGCTCCTTCTTCGCCAGGGCGATGAAGTCGGCCACGGTTTTTGCCGGCATGCTGGGGCTGACCACCATGATTTGCCCGCCTTTGCCCAGGCCGGTCAGGGGCGCGAAGTCTTTCACCGGGTCATAGGGCAGCTTTTTGAACAGGTGTTCGTTGGCGGCATGGGTGGTGTTGGTGGTGATCAGCACGGTGTAGCCGTCGGCCGGGGCCTTGGCCACCAGTTGCGAGGCGATGAAGCCGCTGGCCCCGCCCTTGTTATCGACCACCACCGCCTGTTTGGTTTCTGCCGCCACGGCCTGGCCGATGGCGCGGGCGATCTGGTCGGTGGCGCTGCCGGCCGCAAAAGGCACGACAAAGGTGATCGGCTTTTCGGGGAAGCCTTGGGCGCGCAGCAGCGCGGGCGCAAAAGCGATGCCGGCGGCCAGGGCCAGCAGCAGGGGGCGGTGTCTTGTTTGCATGAATGTCTCCTTCGGTTGGTTTGAAATCGGAATCAGGAATCAGGAATCAGGGAACTGGAAGCGGGAAGGCCCCTGAGCAGCGGCGCCAGCGCGGCGGGAATCTGCACCGGCAGGTCCAGCAGCCAGTACGACAGCGCCTTGCCGTGGGTGTCGAGGTTGAGTGCGTCGTTCACGCCGCCGTCCAGCACACCGTCCAGCACAAAGTTCATGGCCTGCAGGCCCGGCAGCAGGTAGCGCTGCACGCGCGTCGGCCGGCGATGCGCAAAATGCGCGGCCACGGCTTCCTCGCTCAGTTGCGCCACCAGCAACGGGTAAAACTGCGGGTCCCAGGCGATCACGCTGATGTTGGAGCGGTCGCCCTTGTCGCCGGTGCGCCCATGCGCAACGCGATAGAGGGGGACCGTCAAGGGAGTCGCACTCATTCGGCGTTCTCCAGCATGTCGAAGCGCGCCGCCACCGCTTCACGCGGCACCAGGCACGAGAGGGTGTTCAGCCGCGAGGTCAGGCTGGTGCGCACACCGCCGCCGCCGGCCGGGCCGCAGCAGTACAGCGCCGTCACCTCGCGGCCCAGGCGCTCGGCCTCGGCGCGGTCCGCATGGGTGGCGGCCACGCGCAGCCGGACATCGCGCGAGTCGCCGGCCGGGGTGGCCTGGCGCAGCAGGCCGGCATCGTCACCCATCACGCTCAGCGCGCCGATCAGGTCCACACGCAGCGCCAGCGCCGGCAGGCGCAGCCGCAACACATCGGCGGCCATGCGTGCGCGGGCCTCGGCGCGGGGACCGGCATAGGAAATTTCACCTTCGGCCAGCCAGCCGCCCTCGTGGCAGACATTGACCTTCAGGCTGGCGGGGCGCGCATGGCCGCAGACGCCGCTGAGCGCCACCCGGTCGGGGCCGAGTTGCCGCAATTGCGCGCCGCTGATGTCCGCCACCACGTCGGGTGTCAGGTAAGCCGCCGGGTCGTGCACCTCGTACAGCAACTGCTCCTTGACGCTGGCCTGGTTGACACAGCCGCCGGTGTTTGCCGCCTTGCCGATGACGCAATGGCCGTCGCTGTCGATCTCGGCAATCGGGTAACCGACCTTGTGCAGGTCTGGCACGTCCTTGTAGCCGGGGTCGGCAAAATAGCCGCCGCAGACCTGGGCGCCGCATTCGAGCAGATGCCCGGCCATGGTGGCACGCGCCAGCCGGTCCCAGTCGTCGGCGCGCCAGCCGAAATGCGACATCGCCGGCCCGACCGTCAGCGACGGGTCGGCCACGCGGCCGGCCACCACGATCTGCGCGCCGGCGTCCAGCGCAGCAGCAATCGCTTCGGCGCCGATGTAGGCATTGGCGCTGACCAGGCGGATCCCATCCACGGCATCACCGAGCTCCGCGCGCAACAAGTCGCGGTGCGCCGGGTCCGACAGGTCGTCGCCGCTGATCACGGCAATGCGCGGCGCGGGCAGGCCCAGCTCGCGCGCCATGGCCTGGATGTGCCGGGCCGCGGCATGCGGATTCGCCGCACCAAAATTGCTGACGATGCGAATGTTGTGTTGCAGGCAACGCGCCAGCACCGGCCGGAGCATCTCGCCCAGCAGGGGTTCAAATCCGGACGCCGGGTCGGCGCGGCGGCGCAGTTGCGCCAATGCCAGCGTGCGTTCGGCCAGGGTTTCAAAAATCAGGAAGGAAGGCCCGCCGCGCGCGATCAGCGTGTCCACCACAGCGTCCGCCGCATCCACCCGGTCGCCGGAAAACCCGGCGGCACAGCCGACCAGCAGGGGAGCAGGGGTGGAAGCAGTCATGAGCGCGGACAGAAGAAGCGGTTGAATCTAGGCCCGCGGCGTCTATTTGTAAAATCGAAATTTCGTATCGATTGAATTGAAAGTCAGATCAATGCCCTCAGGTCCGGCCCGGCGCGACGCCAACCTCTCGACACGCCAGCTGCGGGCTTTTCTGGCGCTCGCCGATCAGCGCAGCTTCACGCGCGCCGCAGCGGCCTGCCACTTGTCGCAGCCGGCTTTCAGCGCCTTGATCCGCACCCTGGAAGTCGAACTCGACACGCGGCTTTTCGACCGCGACACGCGCAGCGTGCAGCTCACGCCCGAGGGCCGGCTGTTTGAAACGTCGGCACGCCAGCTGGTGAGCGACATCGGCAGTGCCGTCGGCGATCTGGGGGACCACGTCGAAGGGCGCAAGGGCCGCGTGCATGTGGCGGCCCTGCCCTCCCTGGCGGCAGGCTGGCTGCCGGCGATTTTTGCCGAGTTCAGAAGGAGCTGGCCCGGCATTGCGCTGAACCTGAGCGACCTCTTGTCCGACCCCTGCATCGAGCTGGTGCGCAGCGGCAAGGCCGACTTTGCCTTGGCCTCGACCGGCGCCGGACAGGCCGGGCTGAGCTTCGAGCTGCTGTGCACCGACCGGTTTTACCTGGTGTGCCGCAAGGACCATCCGCTGGCGGCGGAAAAAGTGCTGACACTGAAAAAACTGGTGCCGTACCCTTTCATCCACATGTCGCGCAACAGCAGCGTGCGGCAGGCGCTGGACGCCGCCCTGCATCCGCTGCAAACGCAAACCCTGCTGGAAGTGGACCAGCTCGCCACCGTCACCGGCATGGTCGAAGCCGGGCTGGGCATCAGCGTGGTGCCGGCCCTCACGCTGTTTCACTTTGACCGCCCCAGCCTGCTGACACGTCCGCTGGCGGTCCCCCACCTGACGCGCAAGATGTATGTGGTGCGCAGGCAGCAGGGCAGCTTGTCCGTCGCAGCCCAGGCGCTGCACGACCTGATTGTTTTGCGCATGCAGAGCTAAGGCTGGTCGGATACTTTTCAGGCGCCGCACGCCAACTCAACCAGACGCGGGGAAGGCAGAGCGCCGCAACGCCGACCCCAACCATGCGCTACCGATTTGATAGCTGTTTGCGCTTGCCGGACAAGGGCCGGAGCCCGATTTGATGCTCAATGCGCAACGGTGAAGCGTTTTTGCACATGGCGCGGCTGCTCGATCTCATCGACGATGGCCACGGCCAGATCCGCCACGCTGATGCCGGCCGGTTGATCGCCTGCGCCGGGCAGCAAGTCGTCCGCGCCGATGCGGTACTGGCCGGTGCGTTCGCCGGGCGCCAGCGCGATGGGCGGCGACACAAAGCTCCAGTCCAGCGTGCTTTCGCGCTGCAAACGGTTCAAGGCCTCGCGCGCGGCCAGCGCGCCCTGCTTGTAGGCAGCGGGGAATTCCGGTGTGTCCACCAGTTGCAGGCCGGGAGCCACGTACAGGCTGCCGGCGCCGCCGACCGCCAGCAGGCGTTTGACGCCCGCCTGTTTCACGCCTTCAACAATGGCATCGCTGGCCTGCAGGTGCAGGTCGTGGATGCCGGGCTCGCTCCAGCCCGGGTTGTAGGCGCTGACCACGGCCTCGTGGCCGGCCACGGCCCGGCCCACCTGGGCAGCATCGAGTGCGTCGGCCTGAACCACGCTGAGACTGGTTTGCGGCGCGATTCTGGACGGCGTGCGTGCCAGCGCGGTGACGTGGTGGCCACGCGCCAGCAGTTCGGACAAAACGGCCGAGCCAACAAAACCGGTGGCGCCAATCAGTGCGATCTTCATGAAAACTCCTGGGTGAATAAGGAAGGCCTTAGTCTGGTTGCTTCACAAGCGAATGAATAGATGGCTTAATTGGCTAATACTGTGAAGTCAGGCTAATAAATAAGGCAAGAATGGATCAACTGAGGCGCATGGCGATTTTTGCCGAGGTGGTGGCTGCCGGCTCCATGACCGCGGCGGCGCGTCAGCTCGCCATGAGCCCGTCGGCGGTCAGCCAGCACCTGCGCCAGCTGGAGCAGTCGCTGGGCTTGGCCCTGCTGCACCGCTCGACCCGGCGCCTGAGCCTGACCGAGGCCGGGGAGCGTTACCACGCGGGCTGCGCCGCCATGGTGGCCGCCGCGCGCTCGGCCGAGCAGGCGCTGGCCCGCCTGCGCGATGAACCGGAAGGCGAATTGCGGCTGGCCGCGCCCATCGGGTTCGGCGGCCTGCTGGCCACGGCGCTGGCGCCGCTGCGCGCCCATCCCAAACTCTCGCTGCAGTTGCTGCTGGACGATGCGGTGATCGACCTGATTGGCGCACGGGTGGACATCGCGCTGCGTGTCGGCGCCCTGCCCGACTCGACCCTGGTGGCGCGCAAGCTTGGCAGCATGACGCGCCAGTTGTGTGCATCACCGACGTATCTGGCCGAACGCGGCCGGCCCACGCAACCGCAAGACCTGCTGCAACACGCCTGGCTGGGCGGCAAGCCGGGCGCCGCGGGCGGTGAAGTGCTGGAATTGCAGGGCCCCGAGGGCGAGCGCCAGACCGTGCGCATGCAGGGACGGGTACAGGCCACGCAGGTGACGGCCCTGCACGCGCTGTGTGTGGCGGGCTGGGGCATCAGCATTGTGGTCAGTGACGATGACCGGCGCGCGCTGGCCGACGGCCGCCTGCTGCCGGTGCTGCCGGGCTGGCAACTGGCCGATCTGCCGGTGTATGCGGTAACGCCGCGGCGTGGCGAGCAGCCCGCCAAGGTGCGGCATGCGCTGGAGCTGCTGGCGAGTTGGTTCCAGCCGTCAGCCGCCGGCGCGCCGCTCCTCAGCGCGGCTTGAGCCGCCCGCCCAGCATCACGCAGGCCAGCGCCGCCACGACCAGCGTGATGCCGGCCCACTGCCAGGGCGTGATGGCTTCGCCGAGCACCAGCATGCCGGTGGTGAGGCCGACCACCGGCACACCCAGACTGAAGGGCGCGACGCGGTTGGCGGGGTGTCGCTTGAGCAGGCCGGTCCACAGGCTGTAACCGAGGATGGTCGCGACCCAGCCGAGGTAGGCCACCGCCAGCCAGCTGGAGGCGCGGGCCTGGGTCCACTGCCAGCGTGTGGCCTCGGGATCAAACACCAGCGACAGCAGCACAAAAGGCAGGATGGCAAAGGTGCTGCTCCAGACTACAAAGGCCATCGGTGCATAGGCGCGGCCGCCCTGCTGCACGCGGCGCGCCACGATGTTGGACATAGCCCACATGGCAGCAGCGCCCAGCGTGAGCACAAAGCCCGCCAGTGTGGTGGCAGCGCCGGCGCCCGCGGCGGCCGGCCCCAGGTAGTTCAGTGAAAAACACGCCAGGCCCAGCGCCGCGAGCACCATGCCGAGCTGCAGCGGCCGGCTGGCGCGTTCGTGCAGCAGCACAAAGCCGAACAGCGCGGTAAAAAACACCTGGGTTTGCAGCAGCACCGAGGCCAGCGCCGCCGTCATGCCGACCTTGAGCGCGAGGAACAGGATGCCGAACTGCCCGACCCCCTGAAACAGCCCGTACAGGGCCAGCCATTTCCAGGGGATGGCGGGTGGCCGGACAAACAGTACCAGCGGCAGCACGGCAAACACATAACGCGCGGCACCCAGCTGCAAGGGCGTGAAGTCGCGCAGCGCGAATTTCATGACCACAAAATTGACACCCCAGACCACCACCACCACGAGGGCGGCCGCCAGGTCGCGGCCGGACAGGGCGCCGGACCGCATCAAACGCCCGGCTGCGCGGCGCGAGCGGCGTCCAGATGGGTTTTGACGTGCTGCGCCAGGGCCATGTCACCCGGGGTTTCGGGCAGCCAGGGTTCGACCGGGATGGTTTTTCCGTTCGGGTCCACCGCCACAAACACCACCACACACTCGGTGATGACTTCCATCTGGCCGGTTTTCATGTCGCCGGCGCGCACCTCGACCGCAATGTTCATGCTGGTCGTGCCGGTGTAGGCCAGCCGCGCCTCCACCTCCACCAGGTCGCCGATCATGATGGGCCGCTGGAAGCGGATGCTGCCCACCGACACCGTGACGCAATAACGTTTGGCCCAGCGCGTGGCGCAGGCATAACCCGCTTCGTCAATCCATTTCATGACGGTGCCCCCATGCACCTTGCCGCCAAAGTTGATGGTGCTCGGTTCGGCGAGAAAACGCAGGGTGATGGATGACATGCAAAACTCCGAAGATGAGGCGTCCCATTATCCGGGCTTTGCGGGGGGATTCAGGCGCCAGTACTTGCTATCGAATCAGTAGCTGCTGGCGCACACCGTTAAAGGGCTGGCGGCCTGAAAGGCCTGGATCTCAGGCGCCAGGTGCGATTGGCTTTTCGTCGCGTGTGACCAGCCAGATGCCCAGACAGACCAGCAGCAGCGCCGCGGCGTTTTTCCACTCCAGAAAAGTTTCGTTCAGGAACATCGCCGACAGCAGGGTACCGAAGACCGGGATCATGAAGTTGAAGGCCGTGACGAGGCTGACCCGGTTGTACTTGAGCAGGATCGTCCACAGCGAAAACGCGGCCGACGACAGCACCACCAGATAAACCATCAGCGCCAGTGCCTGGGGGGTCCAGCCCGACAGCGCGCCCCCGGTGGCCAGGCCGATCAGCAGCAGCGCCAGCCCCCCGATGGCCAGTTGCCAACCGGTCAGCACCACCGAGTCCACATGTTGTGACACCTTCTTGCCGTAAATGCTGGCGGCCGACAGTACAAAAGCGGCGATCACCACAAACCCTTCGCCGAGCAGCGTGAAGTCAAAGCTCAGCAGACCGTCACTGAAGTTCACCACCAGCACCCCGGCAAAACCGATCACACAGCCGAGCGCCTTGTGGTAGCTGAGCCGGTCGTTCTTGTAGATGTAATGCGCCAGCAATACGCTGAAAAACGTGCCGGTGGCGTTCATGATGGAGCTCTTCACGCCGGTGGCGTAAGCCAGGCCGATGTAGAAAAAAACATACTGCAAGCTGGTCTGGGTCAGGCCGACCAGCGTGACCTGGCCGAAGGTGCGACCGCTCAGCCGGAACACGGGCCGTTTGCCGAGGGCTGCAAAAACCAGCAACACCGCGCCGGCAAACACAAAGCGCCAGCCGGCAAACACCAGCTTGGACGGAATATCGCCCGCGGCGATGTCGAGCAGCGCGTAGCCGTTCTTGATTGCCGGGTAGGCGCTGCCCCACAGCAGGCAACACAGCGTGGCGAGAAGGAAAACGACCTTGCGGTCGGTAAAAAACGAAGCGCTTTTCAAGGGATGATCCGGTCAATCGCCGCAGCTGGCGCGGCGAGCGCCAGCGCGGACGGGAAAGAAAAAAGCCGCCTCAGAGCAAGCGTTGCAGGTAACGCCCGGTGTGGCTGGCCGGGTTGGCGGCGATGTCTTCGGGCGTACCCACCCCCACCACGGTGCCGCCGCCGGCTCCGCCTTCGGGGCCCATGTCGATCAGCCAGTCGGCGGTCTTGATCACGTCCAGGTTGTGTTCGATGACGACGATGGTGTTGCCGGCGTCGCGCAGCTGGTGCAGCACCTTGAGCAGCAAATCGATGTCGGCAAAGTGCAGGCCGGTGGTCGGCTCGTCGAGGATGTAGAGCGTGCGGCCGGTGTCGCGCTTGGACAGTTCCAGCGCCAGCTTGACACGCTGCGCCTCGCCGCCGGACAGCGTGGTCGCGGCCTGACCGAGCTTGATGTAACTCAGGCCGACATCGAGCAACGTGTGCAGCTTGCGTGCGATCACCGGCACGGCCTTGAAGAACTCGGCCGCGTCCTCCACCGTCAGGTCCAGGATTTGCGCGATGTTTTTGCCCTTGTACTGCACTTCCAGGGTTTCGCGGTTGTAACGCATGCCCTTGCAGACATCGCAAGGTACATAGACGTCGGGCAGAAAATGCATCTCGACCTTGACCACGCCGTCGCCCTGGCAGGCCTCGCAGCGGCCACCGGCCACGTTGAAGCTGAAGCGCCCGGCGCCGTAGCCGCGCTCGCGCGCGGTGTTCATCTCGGCCATCAGCTCGCGGATCGGTGTGAACAGGCCGGTGTAGG
>CAMLDT010000071.1 GCA_946479075.1 uncultured Polaromonas sp. | reverse complement strand
CGTGCCGGGACGCTGGCTGGAGAAACCACCCGCGGCAGGCGCTCAGGCGGCGGCCCCTTTCCTGAAGGACCGCAACAGCCGCGGCAGCACCAGCACCCCCACCACAATCACCAGCAAGGCCACCGACATGGGCCGCTGCAAAAACACCATGGCACTGCCCTCGCCGATGGACATGGCGTTGCGAAACTGCGCTTCGGCGAGCGGGCCGAGGATCATGCCGACCACCACCGGTGCGGTCGGAAAATCAAAGCGCCGCATCGCCACGCCCAGCACGCCGATGCCGTAGAGCAGGAACAGATCGAATGCGCTCTGGCGCATACCGTAAGCCCCCACCGTCGCAAAAATCAGGATGCCCGCGTAAAGGTAAGGCTTGGGAATTTTCAGCAGCTTGACCCACAGGCCGACCATGGGCAGGTTCAGCACCAGCAGCATGACGTTGCCGATGTAGAGCGAGGCGATCAGCGCCCACACCAGCGCCGACGACGATGTGAACAATTGCGGCCCCGGCTGGATGCCGTAATTCTGGAACGCACCCAGCAAAATGGCCGTGGTGTTCGATGTCGGAATGCCCAGGGTCAGCAGCGGAATCATGGCCATGGTCACCGTGGCGTTGTTGGCGGCCTCGGGGCCGGCCACGCCTTCAATCGCGCCTTTTGTTCCGAACTCGGAATCGTCTTTGGCCAGCTTCTTTTCGGTGGCGTAACTGAGGAAGGTCGGGATCTCGGTGCCGCCGGCCGGGATACAGCCGAAGGGCGCGCCGATGGCTGTGCCACGCAGCCAGGCCGGCCAGGACCGGCGCCAGTCTTTGGCCGTCATGTGGACCTTGCTGAGCTTGTTCTGCGTATCGACGACCTTGCCTTCGTACAGCACGGCGTACATGGCTTCGGCGACGGCGAACAGCCCGACCGCGACCAGCACGATCTCGATGCCGTCCAGCAGCTCGGGCACGCCGCCGGTGTAACGCGCCTGGCCGGTGATCTGGTCCAGCCCGACCAGGCCGGCGGCCAGGCCGATAAACAGCGCCGTCAGGCCGCGCACTGCGCTTTTGCCCAGCACCGCGCTGACCGTGGTGAAGGCCAGCAGCATCAGCATGAAATATTCGGGCGGGCCGAGCTTGACGGCGAAGTCAGCAACGACAGGCGCGAACAGCGTGACCAGCACGGTCGCAATCGTGCCTGCCACGAAAGAGCCGATGGCGGCCGTGGCCAACGCCGCGCCCGCGCGCCCGCTCTTGGCCATCTTGTTGCCCTCCATCGCCGTGACCATGCTGGCGGTTTCACCCGGTGTATTCAGCAGGATGGAGGTGGTGGAGCCGCCGTACATGGCGCCGTAATAAATGCCGGCAAAAAAGATCATCGACGCCGTGGCCTCGACCTTGACGGTGATCGGCAACAGCATGGCCACCGCAACCGCCGGGCCGATACCCGGCAAGACGCCGACGGCGGTGCCGAGCGCGCAGCCGACAAAACACCAGAGCAGGTTGATCGGCGTGGCAGCGGTGATGAAGCCCTGAAGGAGCTGGTTGAAGATGTCCATGATTGTTATGGCTCAGAGCCACCCGGTCGAAGTCAGGCCCGGCAGGTTGATCGCCAGGAATTGCGTGAACGCCCAGTACACCGGCGCAGAGATCGCCAGGCCGATGGCGATGTTTTTGAGCCAGATTTTGGGAGCTATGCCGGTGTGGCCCTCAGCGCCGCGCAGGCCCTGCACCGCCAGGACAAAACACAGGGTGCAGCTCAGAATGAAACCGATGGTGGTGATCAGCGCGGCATTGGCCAGCAAGCCAGCCGAGACCCAGACGAAGCCGGCCCAATAAGGCGGCGACGTGTCGGCGGGCGGCTCCATTTCGCGAAAGCCGCCGCTCGACGCCTCCCACACCAGAAAGCCGCCGCACGCCGCGAGCGCCACCGACACCAGCCAGGGCAGGAAGTTGGGGCCGGCACCGGCATAACCGGCCGCCGAAGGAATGCTGAGCGCACCGAAAGCCAGGCCGGCCGCCAGCAGCAGCACGCCGCTGCCGACCAGCACCTGCAGGCGGGTTTGCGCCGGGGTCAGCAAATGGGAAGGGGAATTCATGGGTTGCCTCGCAGAAAAAAAACGTCATCCCGAAAAAAAAGGCCGGGACCCCTGCCGCGCGCCGCATTTCGGCAAGCGCGGGCAGGTTGCGGGCCAGGCCCGCGATGACAAGAGAGCTGAGGGAGCTGGCCCTTAAACCATGCCCGACTTGACCATGGTCGCGCGCAGGCTGGCGAAGTCGTCGTCCACAAACTTCTCGAAGTCGGCGCCGGTCAGCACCGCCGGGGTCCAGCTGTTCTTTTCCATGGCTTCGGCCCAGGCCTTGGACTTGAGCGCCTTGAGCACCATGTCGGTCAGTTCCTTGCGCTGCGGTGCGGTGATGCCGGGTGCGCCATAAACGCCGCGCCAGTTGCCGATCACGACGTTGATGCCCTGCTCCTTGAGCGTCGGCACATTCACGCCCTTGAGGCGTGTGTCCGACGTGACGGCCAGCGGACGCATCTTGCCGCTGGCGATGTATTCGGCGAACTCGCTGTAGCCGCTGCCGCCGACCGTGACATTGCCGCCCAGGATGGCCGCGATGGCCTCACCGCCGCCGCGGAAGGCGACGTAGTTGATCTTGGCGGGATCAACGCCGACCTCGCGGGCGATCATGGCCGCGGCGATGTGCTCGGTGGAGCCGCGCGAACCGCCGCCCCACTTGACGCTGCCCGGGTCTTTCTTGAGCTGGGCGACCACGTCGGCCATGGTCTTGAACGGTGAGTTGGCCGGCAGCACAAACACGTTGTACTCGCTGGTCATGCGCGCAATCGGCGTGGCCTGGCTCAGGTTGACCGGCGGCTTGCCGGTGATGATGCCGCCCAGCATGACGGCGCCCATGACCATCAGCGCGTTCGGGTCGCCCTTGGAGCCATTGATGAACTGGGCCAGGCCGAGCGCGCCGGCTGCGCCGCCCTTGTTGTCATAGGTCACGGTGGAGGCTGCGCCGGAATCCTGCAGCGCCTTGCCCAGCGCACGGCCGGTGGTGTCCCAGCCGCCGCCCGGGTTGGCGGGAATCATCATCTTGACGTTGGCGGCCGCCAGGGCTGGCAGCGGAAGCGTGGCGGCAGCGGCAATGGCGGCCATGGATTTCAGAAAGGTATCGCGACGCATGGAGGTCTCCTTGTTTGTGGTCTGACCCGGCCATGATGCGCCCGCTGGCTGTCAATCGGCTGTCCTGAAACCTCATGGAAAGTGCTAATGTCCTGAGCATGAAACTGTTGCTGGTTGAAGACGATGCTGCGATGCGAACCACACTGGTCCGCACGCTGGGGCGGCGCGGCATCCAGATTGAGGCCTGCGGCGACGGGCGGGTGGCGCTGGAGAAGTGGCAGGCCGCCACGTTCGACGTGATCCTGCTGGACCTGACCCTGCCGGGGCTGGACGGCCTGCAGGTGCTGGAGCAGGCACGCCGCAGCGGGCTGGACACGCCGGTGCTGATCCTGACGGCGCGCGGCACCGTCGGCGACCGCATCATCGGCCTGAACACCGGCGCCGACGACTACCTGCCCAAGCCGTTTGACCTCGACGAGCTCGAAGCCCGGCTGCGCGCCCTGCACCGCCGCCGCCCGGGATCAACAGCCGAATCGGCCTCCAGCCCTTATGCGACGGGCGCCATCAGCTATGAAAAAGAGAGCGGCGCGATCTACTTCCGGGACCAGGTGCTGGACCTGGCGCCGCGTGAACTGGCCCTGCTCAGGGCCCTGCTGGAAAAGCAGGGCCATGCGGTGACCAAGGAGCGGCTGTTCGACCTGGTGTTTCCGGGCCAGGCCGAGGTCGCCTATGAAGCCATCGAGGTGGTGGTTTACCGCCTGCGCAAAAAGCTGGCGCACACCGGGGTGACCCTGATGACACTGCGCGGGCTGGGTTACCTGCTCAAGACCGATGCGTAGGCGCATGCGAAGCCGTCCGGCCACGCCGGCCGGTGTGATGTCGCTTCGCAGGTATTTGCTGCTGGGCATCCTGCTGCCCATCGGCCTGCTGATCGTCCTCAACACTGTCAGCCTCTACCACCAGACGCTGGACGCGATCAACATCGCCTACGACCGCACGCTGCTGGCCTCGGCCAAGACCATTGGTGAGCAGCTCGACGTCGAAGGCTTCGACGAACTGGCCATCCTGCGTGCCACGGTGCCCTATTCCGCGCTGGAAGCCTTCGAGGCGGACAACCGCAGCCAGCTGGTGTACCGCGTGTCCAACCTCCAGGGCGAGGTGATCTCGGGCTTTGGCGAGCTGCCGTTCTGGCGCGGCCGCATTCCGGACCAGGGGGCCTATGCCGCGCTGGTGGCGTTTTACGACGACACCTTCCGCGGCGACGAGGTGCGGGTGGCGGTGCTGCTGCAGCCGGTGGCCAGCGCGGCCGGCCGCGGCATGGCGGTGGTGCAAGTGGCCGAAACCCTGGAGTTGCGCGAAACACTGGCGCGCAAGGTGCTGCTCGACACCTTGTGGCGGCAGGCCGTGCTGGTCGGGGTGATCGCGCTGGTGGTGGTGGTGGTGGTGCAGCGCGCCACGCGGCCGGTGCGCCGGCTCAGCGGCGAGCTCAAGGCCAGGCCGGAAGGCGACCTGACGCCGGTGGCCGCGCCGGATGCGCCGCGCGAACTGCTGCCGCTGATCGACGCCACCAACCAGGTGATGGAGCGCCTGCAAAACCTGACCGAGCACCAGAAACGTTTTGTGCGCGATGCCTCGCACCAGTTGCGCACGCCGCTGGCGGTGCTGAAGACGCAGGTGCAGTCGGCGCTGCGTGGCGACGTGGCGCCGCGCGAGGCCCTGCTGGAAATCGAGGACACGGTGGAACGTGCGACGCTGCTGGCCAACCAGATGCTGGCGCTGGCCAAGGTCGAACAATTGCGCCAGCAGACCGATGCCGCCCCGCAGGACTGGCCGGAAGTGGTCCGCGCCGTGGCGCTGGATGTGTCCCCGCTGCTGGCCGACAAGGACATCGATTTTGAAATCATCACCCAGCCGGCCACCGTGCAGGCGCACGACTGGATGCTGCGCGAGCTGGCGCGCAACCTGCTGCACAACGCCATCAAGCACAGCCCGGCGGGCGGCGCGCTGACCGTGCGGCTGGCCAGCGACGGTTCCTGGGCGGCGCTGACTGTCAGCGACAGCGGCCCGGGCATCAGCGCCGAGCTGGCGGCGCGGCTGTACGAGCCCTTTTCTGCCGGCGACGTGCGCCAGGGCTCGGGCCTGGGCCTGGCGATTTGCCGCGAGATCACCCAGGCCCTGGGCGGCAGCATCACCCTGGAAAACCGCGAAGATCATGGGCGTATTGCGGGCCTGGACGCCACGGTGCGCCTGCCGCTGGTTCACAATGCCGGCTGATGAAAACCCCTTCACATCACTCGGATAGCCTCTCACGGACACTGGCTTATGCGTCTTGACAAGTGGCTGTGGGGTTTGCAAAACGCGCAGGCCGGCGCAGCCAAGACCGCGTTTTGCAAACAGACCGGCCCACGGGAGTTGACCCATGCGTCTTGACAAGTGGCTGTGGGCCGCACGGTTTTATAAAACACGCACGCTGGCCACCGAGGAGATCGCCAAGGGCCGGGTGCAGGTCAACAGCCTCGAAGCCAAACCGGCGCGCGACATCAAGACCGGGGACACCGTGCAAATGCGCCAGGGTCCGGTGACCCGCACCGTGATCATCCGCGGCCTGAGCCAGCAGCGCGGCGCAGCGCCGGTGGCGCAACAGCTCTACGAGGAAACGGCGGAAAGCCTGCGCCTGCGCGAAGTGGCGGCCGAACAGCGGCGCCTGAACAACGAGCCGGCCGCCAGCATCGAACACGGGCGGCCGACCAAACGCGACCGGCGCAGCATGGACAAGGCCCAGGACAGGAACTGGAACGCCCGCTGGAGCGCCTCCAGCGACTGAGTCGCTCCTGTTTTGATAGCTGCTTGCGCCCGCCGGACGAGGGCTGGAGGCCGATTTGTCTTATAAACCGGCACCCTGGCGCATGCGCCGGCCCTGCGACCACCAGACCAGCAGCGCCAGCACCAGCGCCGGCAGGTAGAACCAGTGCGCGGTCGGCCGGTCGGTCGGCACCTTGATGGCGGTGACGTCCCAGCCCTGCTCCACCCCCGCCTTGGCAGCGCGCGAACCGAACTTGGCCTGGCCGATCTGCAGGGTGTCGCCCAGCGGCACCAGTTGCAGGCCGGCGTCGGTCAGCCGCTTGCGGCCATCGGGTCCCTTGTCGCCGAGCGGGACGGCCACCGTCTTGACTTTTTCGCGGCCCTCCAGCGTGGTGCCGCGCGTGACCATCACCACGCGGCCGCCGCTGTCGACATTGCGCGCGATCTCGAACACTTCCGCCGGTTTGGCATCGCGGTACTCGGGGGCGATCTGGTCCATGAAAAAATCCGGCCGAAACAGCAGGATCACCGCCACCAGCAGCGCCAGGGTTTCCCACAGGCGGTTCTTGACGCGGAACCAGTTCATGGTGACCGCAGCGAACAGCAACGTGGCGAGGATGCTGGCGGAAATCACGCTGAAGAATGAAAAAGCGCCGCCCACGTCGATCAGCAGCAGTTGCGGATTGAAAATCCAGATGAAGGGCAGGATCACGGTGCGCAGCGCATAAATCGATCCCTGGATGCCGGTTTCTATCGCGTCCTCCCCGGAGATGGCGGCCGCCGCAAAGGTGGCCAGCCCCACCGGGGGCGTGATGTCGCCCATGATGCCGTAGTAAAAAACGAAGAGGTGCACCGCGATCAGCGGAATCACGAGGCCCGACTGCGCGCCCAGGTCCACCACCACCGGCGCCATCAGCGTGGCCACCAGCACATAGTTGGCCGTGGTCGGCACGCCCAGCCCCAGCACCAGGCAGGAAAACGCAATGAACAGCAGCATCACCATGACATTGCCCTGCGAGACGAATTCAACAAACTCCGTCATGCGCAGCCCCAGGCCCGTGAGCGTGATGCCACCGACGATGATGCCTGCCGTCGCGGTCGCCACGCCGATGCCAATCATGTTGCGCGAACCATCGTGAAACCCATCGACCACCGAACGCCAGCCCTCGTGCCAGGCACCCGGCGTGCGGGTGCGGCGCAACACATCGATCAGCGGCCGCTGCGTCAGCATCAACACCACCAGGATGGTCACGGCCCAGAAAGCGGCCAGTGCGGGCGACATTTCTTCGACCATCAGGCACCAGATCAGGGTACCAATGGGAATCAGGAAATGCAGGCCGGCGCGCACCGTCGGCCAGGTGTCCAGCGCCTGCGGGTTGTCGATGTCGATGTCCTGGGCCAGGTCCGGGCTGCGCGCGGCCTGGTGCAAACACACGCCGTACAGCGCAGCCACTGCCAGGGTGATGACATAGGGCGCGGCGCCTCCCAGCATGGCCTTCATGCCCTCGAACAGGTAATAGAGCGCGCCGATGACGACGATGCTGCCGGAGATGCCCAGCGCGTTGCGCAGCACCCGGTCACGCCAGGGCTTGGGCTCACGCCGGATCAAAGGCTGCATGTGCATCTTGAGCGCTTCCAGGTGCACGATGTAAAACAGGCCGAGATAGGACAGGATGGCCGGCAGGAAAGCATGGCGCACGATGTCGGTGTAGGGGATGCCAACGTACTCCACCATCAGGAAAGCCGCAGCGCCCATGACCGGCGGCATGATCTGCCCGTCCACCGAGGACATGGTTTCAATGGCACCGGCCTTGACGCCGCCGTAGCCGGATTTTTTCATCAGCGGAATGGTGAAAATGCCGCCCGAGACCACGTTCGACACCGAGGATCCCGAGATCATGCCGTTGAGCGCCGAGGAAACCACCGCGACCTTGGCCGGCCCGCCGCGCAGGTGGCCCAGCGCCGCAAAGCTCACCTGCATCATGTAATTGCCGCCACCGGCGCGATCCAGCAAGGCGCCAAACAGCACGTACACAAAAATGGTGCCGGCTGACACGCCGAGCGCGATGCCGTACACCCCTTCGGTGGTCAGCCACATGTGGGACATCAGGCGGTTCAGCGATGCACCGCGGTGCGACAACACCTCGGGCAACCACGGGCCCAGCATGCTGTACGCCACAAAAATAACCGCCAGCGCCGCCATCGGCCAGCCGACCGCACGGCGCGTCGCTTCGAGCAACAGCACCATGCCGGCGCAGGCCACCACGATGTCCATGGTGGTCGGCTGCCCGGGCCGGGTCGCCAGTTGGGCGTAAAACAGCATGATGTAGGCGCCGGCAAACGCCGCCACCAGCGCCATCACCCAATCAAGCAGCGGCACCCGGTCGCGCGGCGAACGCTTGAAGGCCGGCCAGGCGAGAAAGGCCAGGAACAGCGCAAAAGCCAGGTGAATGGCGCGTGCCTCGGTGTCGTTGAGGATGCCGAAACCCAGAACAAACGGCAGCGGCGAGGCATACCAGTACTGAAACAGCGCCCAGACCAGGGCGACGGCAAAAATGATGGCGGCGGTCAGCCCGACCGGTTTGCGTCCGCCGGTGTCCACATCGGCCACCAGTTGCTGCAGCGCTTCAGGCGCCTTTTCGATATCGGTTGCCATGGCAATCCTTCAGGGTCGCAACACGCGGTTGCACGAGTCTCAAAAAAAAGGGCGAAGTCCGCTTCGCCCTGTGTGTGTGGCCAGTCGCACCGCGCGAAGACCTGGCCAGCCTGCCGGCTTACTTGATCCAGCCTTTTTCCTTGTAGTAACGGGCGGCACCTTCATGCAGCGGTGCGCTCAGGCCGTCCTTGACCATGTTCTCGGGCTTCAGGTTGGCCAGCGCGGGGTGCAGTTTCTTGAACTCGTCGAAGTTGTCGAACAGCGCCTTGGTCACCTGATAAACCGTTTCAGGCGACGTCTTGCTCGATGTCACGACGGTGGCCAGCACGCCGTAGGTCTGGGTAGGCTGCGGGTTGTTCGGATACAGGCCGCCAGGGATGGTGACCTTGGCGTAATACGGCTTGTCGGCCACCAGTTTGTCCACCACCGGGCCGGTCAACGACACGAGCTTGGCGCCGCAGGTGGTGGTCGGATCCTGGATGTTGGCCGAAGGGTGGCCCACACCGTAGAAGAAGCCGTCGATCTTGCCGTCGCACAGGGCCGGGCCGTGTTCGTCGGCCTTGAGTTCGGAGGCCAGCGAGAAGTCACCGAGCTTCCAGCCCATCGCGGCCAGCAGCTCTTCCATGGAGGAGCGGGTGCCTGAGCCGGGGTTGCCGACGTTGAAGCGCTTGCCCTTGAAGTCCTCGAACTTCGTGATGTTGGCTTCCTTGCGTGCCACCACGGTGAAGGGCTCAGGATGAACGGCAAACACGGCGCGCAGGTCGCTGTAAGCACCATCCTTGTACTGGGCCTGGCCCTTGACGGCGTTGTACTGCACGTCCGACTGCGTGAACCCGAAGTCGAGCTCACCGGCCTTGATGGTGTTGACGTTGAACACCGAGCCGCCAGTGGATTCCACCGAGCAGCGGATGCCGTGTTTTGCACGGTCCTTGTTCACCAAGCGGCAAATGGCGCCACCGGCTGCGTAATACACGCCGGTCACACCGCCGGTGCCGATGGTCACGAATTTTTGCTGTGCCACAGCCGGCGCAGACATCAGGGCCGCGGCCATGGCCATACCAGCGCCTGCAGCGCCCAGCACATTCAACGAAAACTTCTTGCTCATTCGATTTCTCCTGGTTTGTAAACGATGCTTCTTGCTGCCTGCTTCTTGCGCCTTGCTGCGTGATTTTTACGCCGCGGCAATCGCGGCGTCCATGGCCGACCCCAGCCGTTCCACCACCATCGCCAGCTCGGATTCGCTGCTGATGAAAGGTGGCGCCAGCAGGACATGGTCACCATACCGGCCATCGACCGTACCGCCCATCGGGTAAACCACCAATCCGCGTGCCATGGCTTCCTGCTTGATGCGTGCATGCACTTTGCGTGCCGGATCAAACGGTGTCTTCTTCGCACGGTCCTGCACCAGCTCGATGCCCCAGAACAAACCGCGGCCGCGGATGTCACCGATGTGGGGATGCGCATCCCAGGTGGCGTGCATCAGCTTCTGCAGGAAATCGCCGCGCTGCCGCACTTGCGCAAGCAACTGGTCGCGCTCGAAAACCTGCTGGACGGCCAGCGCCGCTGCACAGGCGATGGCATGGCCCAGGTAAGTGTGGCCGTGCTGGAAGAAGCCCGAGCCCGCCTGCATCGCCGCCACAATTTTTCCTTGCGCCAGCACGGCGCCTATGGGCTGGTAGCCGCCCCCCAGCCCCTTGGCCACCGCCAGCAGATCGGGCGCCACACCCTCCTGCTCGCAGGCGTGCAGGGTGCCGGTGCGGCCCATGCCGCACATCACCTCGTCGAGGATCAGCAGCACGCCGTACCTGTCGCAAACCTCGCGCACCGCCTTGAAGTAACCCGGCACCGGGGCCAGCACGCCAGCGGTGGCCCCACCCACGGTTTCGGCGACGAAGGCAATCACCTGGTCTGCACCCTGCGCCAGAATCGCGTCTTCGAGTTCCTGCGCCAGGCGAAGACCGTAGTGTTCGGGCGTCTCACCGTCGCGCTGCTCGCGGTAGGGGTAGCAAGGTGAAACATGGGTGGCCGGGATCAGGATGGGCGCAAAGGGTTCGCGCCGCCACTGGTTGCCGCCAATGGCCAGTGCCCCCAGGGTGTTGCCGTGGTAACTCTGCTTGCGCGCGATGAAGTGCGTGCGCTGGGGCTGGCCGGTCTCGACAAAATACTGGCGCGCCATTTTCAGCGCGGCCTCCATGGCCTCGGAACCGCCGCTGACGAAATACACGTGGCTCATGCCTTCGGGCGCGCTGGCGATCAGCTTGTCAGCCAGCGTTTCCGCCACTTCCGTGGTGAAAAAACTGGTGTGTGCATAAGCCAGCTTGTCAATCTGCGCGTGCATGGCGGCCAGCACATCGGGATGCCCATGGCCCAGGCAGGACACCGCCGCGCCGCCTGAAGCATCGATGTAGGTCTTGCCCTCTGCATCGGTCAGATACACCCCCTGGCCGCTCACCGCCACCGGCGGTTTGCGCTGCAACTGGCGATGAAAAACATGGGTTGCTGCGGCTGAAGTTGCTGAAGTGGCTGTCATGAGGGCTGTTTTCCTGTTGAACGATTGGAACGGGCACGTGCCGGTCTTTCGCTGCGGCCGTCCCAGTAAGCACCTTCGCTTTCCAGGCGATCCTGGCGCGCCTGCAGGTGCGCCAGCACCTTTCGGCCGCCGCGCACAGCAACTGCGGCGGCAAGCGCCTCCGTGAGCGCAAGTGCACCCACCATGGAATGAAAATACGAAGGGCTGTCTGTGCGAAACAGCAGCGTGTGTGCGGCTGATCGCGCAATGGGCGACAACGCGCTGTCGGTGAGGGCCACGACAGTGACGCGCCGTGTATTGGCCTGGGCCACGGCTTCCACCGTCTGCCGCGTATAGGCGGCAGAAGAGGTCACCACCAGCAGGTCAGCCTCGCCCATCTCGCCGATCTGGTCCGCCAGCGTGCCGCCCAGGCCCTGCAACAGCACACCGTTGGATGCGAGCAGGCCATAGGTGTAGTGCAGGTGCAGCACCAAACCATGGCTGGCCCGCAGGCCGAGGAAATAAACCCGGCGCGCCTTGAGCATGGCATCGGCCGCGGCCTCCAGTTGCGCGGCCTGGTTCAGGCCGCCGACCGAGGCCGAATTGGCATGTTGCGCCTCGTTGAGCAGGGCCAGCCAGTCCTTGTCCTGCCGCGCGCTGGCCTGCAGCACTTCAGCACGTCCGGCATAACCGCCCTGTTCGGCAAACAGCGCCTGGCAGAGGTGTTTGATTGCCTCGAATCCGGGAAAGCCCAGGGCTTGCGCCAGCCGCGTCAGGCTCGCAGGCGCCAGGCCCGCGCGCCGCCCGCACTCGCGCATGGAGTGCAATGCCACCTCGCGCGGATGCGCCTCGATCCAGCGCGCGGCGCGCAGCAATTCAGGGCTCAGGCCCTCCAGCGGCAGGCTGGCAAACAGCGTCGATGGCGTGGCTGCGATGGTTGGGGTGGCTGGCATGTGCTTGAAACATTTGTTTCTGTATGAACGAAATGTAGCACGACTGTTTCACGATGGCAGAAATTCTGCCGGGAGGCCAAGCGCGGGCCACAGGCGCACTGACCAGCGGGGCAGCTCAGGGCTCCGTCACGCCGCCCTGCAGGCGCCGCAGGGCCACGGTGCGCTCGACATCCTTTCGCCACTGCTCGAACTCTTCCACCGTAGGCGCTTCCCCGACCCCGTTCTGATAGGCCGTGATCTTGGCGGTGAGGGCTTCGTAACGCGCGCGGCTGCTGACGTCGTCCTGGCGCTCGGCCACCGTGGCGGCGCGCAGTTTTTTCAGAAGGTTGGGATCGGGCATGGCAGGCACCAGTGGTACATCCATCGAAATGTAACAAAAAAAGCGCCCCCTGCGGGCAAGGCATCAGCCCCGGGGTGTCTGCCATCACGCCGGCGCGCAAGCTCCTAGCCGCAGCGTGCGCGCAGCACCACCCCGGCACCATCGACATCGAGGTTCAGGCGCTGCGCATTGAACTCCATGGTCACCGCCTGATTCGGCCGCAGCACGCGCGCCATGTAGGCACCGGCACGCTGGCGTGCCTCCTCCACCACGCTGGCGCCAGCGGTTTTGCCAATGGCGAATTGCGCGCCCTGCGCGTTGCAGACACCAGTCGGCACTCCGCCCGGAGCTGTGCCCGTGACGGGGGACGGCGCAGGGGCGGTGCAAGCCACCAGCAGCGAGACAGCGACTGTGCCGAGGACAATTTTCAAACGCATGGTTTCTCCGTAAAGGCAGCCACCATAACGCGTGGGAACGGATAGCGCCCGCCTTTTTACCAACGGTTGCCTCGGGCGAGGCGGCAGACGCTCAGGATAAAATTGCCCACATGCCCAATGCCGAATCCAATGCCGGACTTTCGGCCCTGACACCCATCCATCGCCACTGAAAGGGCACCCATGACACCCAATACCGACGGCACATTGACCGTTCTTGGCCAGCCATTGAGCACACGGCAAGTCGAAGAGCTGATGCACCAGCTTGCGCAGGCCCGCAACCAGATGCAGCCGCCCGTGCAGCCTGAAGTGACCGCCGACATGCCGGTGCTGGTGCAGCACGACGCCGACTTTGCCGTTGCGCAAACCCAGACGCCCGAACGGCAGGTAAGTTTCGGCCTGCGCCATCTCGGCTTCGGCTGGGTGTTTTTCACCTTCTCGCGCGAACGCGCCAAATTCATTGGCGAGGCGCTGCTGCAAAAAAGCAGGGGCTGAGCAAAAACGCCCGCGCACAAAAAAGCCGCCCGAGGGCGGCTTTTTTGATGTCTGGCGGAAACGGAGGGATTCGAACCCTCGATGAGGCTCTACACCCCATACTCCCTTAGCAGGGGAGCACCTTCGGCCACTCGGTCACGTTTCCTGATTACTGGCTAGCCGCGATTATCTCACGACTTGCCCCCCTGTCCAGCACGAAAGCCCTCAGCTTGCGGGCTGGTCCAGGTCAAAGGCCTTGTGCAGCGCACGCACGGCGAGTTCCATGTACTTTTCGTCGATCACGACCGAAGTCTTGATCTCGCTGGTGGAGATCATCTGGATGTTGATGCCCTCTTCGCTCAGTACGCGAAACATCTTGCTGGCGATGCCCACATGGCTGCGCATGCCGATGCCGACGATGCTGACCTTGCAGATCTTGGCATCGCCGGTGATTTCCTCGGCACCCAGCGGGCCGAGCACGCTGCTGCGCAGCAGTTCGACGGCGCGTGCATAGTCGTTGCGATGCACGGTGAAGCTGAAGTCGGTCTTGCCGTCCTTGCTGACGTTCTGGATGATCACATCGACCTCGATGTTGGCGTCGGCCACCGCACCCAGGATCTGGTAGGCGATGCCGGGCTTGTCGGGCACGCCGAGGATGGAGATTTTGGCTTCGTCGCGGTTGAATGCGATGCCCGATACGATGGCTTGTTCCATTTTTTCGTCTTCCTCAAAACTGATCAGGGTGCCGGACTTGGCCTCTTCGTCGATGTTGATGTCCCAGTCGGTGAAACTCGACAACACGCGCAGCGGCACCTTGTATTTGCCGGCAAATTCCACCGAACGGATCTGCAGCACCTTGGAGCCCATGGACGCCATCTCCAGCATTTCCTCGAAGCTCACGGTTTGCAGGCGGCGCGCCTCGGGCACGACGCGCGGGTCGGTGGTGTAAACGCCATCGACGTCGGTGTAGATCAGGCACTCGTGGGCCTTGAGCGCGGCGGCAATCGCCACGGCCGAAGTGTCCGAGCCGCCGCGGCCCAGCGTGGTGACGTTGCCGCCCTCGTCCACGCCCTGAAAGCCGGTGATGATGACCACCTTGCCGGCGTCCAGATCGGCGCGCACCCGCTGGTCGTCGATCGATTCGATGCGCGCCTTGGTGTAGGCGCTGTTGGTCTTGATGCTGACCTGCCAGCCGGCGTAACTCACAGCCTGCATGCCTTCGGCCTGCAGCGCAATCGCCAGCAGCGCGCTGGAAGCCTGCTCACCGGTGGCAGCCAGCGCATCGAGTTCGCGGTGGTAAGCGGCCGCGGCCTGCGACGGCGCCAGTTCCTTGGCCAGGCCGAGCAGGCGGTTGGTTTCGCCGCTCATGGCGCTGGGCACGACCACCATCTGGTGGCCGGCGCGAGCCCACTTGGCAACACGTTTGGCGACGTTGCGGATGCGCTCGGTCGAGCCCATCGACGTTCCGCCGTATTTATGAACGATCAAGGCCATTGCAGAAGCTTTATCAGGGGTTGGGTGGGCAAAACCTGCGGGCGGTGGTGGCTCGAAGACCGCGCCGACGCGGCCAGCAAAGCCCATGATTATATCTGGGGCAAACCCTGAGCCTCATAAACTAGGACGCCGCCGTCCCGCCTCACCTGTCCTGCCGCGACCTTGAGTTCAATGCGGTGGCCGCGCGTGGTGCAGGCTTCGATCTGGCTGAGCAACTGCTCCAGTTGCGCCGTGCTCGGCGCAGCCTGGTGGGCCGTGAGCAGCCAGTAGCGCACTACATTGGCCTGCCGGGCCCGGGACAGCCGCTGCAGAGCCCCGATCACCGGCGGCGTGCCGACACGGGTCAGGTCCTCGGCGGCGAGTTCGAGCAGCAGCGTCTGCGCCTGCGCCGCATGCCGCGCACTGCGCGCAAAA
>CAMLDT010000070.1 GCA_946479075.1 uncultured Polaromonas sp. | reverse complement strand
CCGCGCCGGGCCGTTCCCAAGCAAGCTCGCACCGCAGCCCGCAGGGCGAAGGTACCCAATGAGCGCTGCACTTGCCTGGAAAACCATGCGGCCCGGTCCGGCGCTGGGTGTGTCGGTGGCGGCCGTCGCCGGCTCGCTGCTCGCGGGCTTGGGACTGGTGGCGCTGATGGGCGTGCCCGTGATGGATGCAGTGGCCGCGTTTGCCGACGGCGCCTGGGGTTCGCCCTACGCGCTGGCGGCATCCATCAACCGCGCGCTGGTGCTGATGCTGGTCGGCCTGGGCTTCGTGCTCGCCGAACGCGCCAACCTCACCAATGTGGGGGGCGAAGGCCAGATCGCGATGGGTGGCATCGCGGCCACCGCGTTGTGCCTGTGGGCGCCTGTGGCGGCATTGCCGTACGGTCTGGCCTTTGTCGTGCCCCTGCTCGGGGCCTGTCTGGCAGGTGCGGTGTGGGGCGGTGTTGCGGGGGTGCTCAAGGTCAAGGCCGGCACGAATGAAGTGATCGCCACGCTGCTGCTCTCGTTCATCGCCATCTGGATGGTCTACGGCAGCGTGCAGTCGGAAAACCTGCTGCGCCGGCCCATGACAACCGCCGCCACGCTGCCCGAATCGCTGGAGATTCCGGCCGCCACCCAACTGCCGCTGCTGCTCGGCGATGCATCGGTGCCGTTGCACGCGGGCCTGCCGATCGGCCTCGTGCTGGCGGTAGCCGTGGCTGTCGTGCTCGGCCTCACGGTGCTGGGCCTGAAGCTGCGCGCCGCCGGGCTCAACCCCCGTGCGGCACGCCGCGCCGGCATGGCGATCGACCGGCTCACCATCGGCGTGTTGTGCGCAGCGGGTGCGCTGGGCGGGCTGGCTGGCGCCTGCATGTTGCAGGGCGAGCAATACACGCTCAAGGCCGGCTTTTCGTCCGGCTACGGTTTTGATGGTCTGGTGGTGGGCCTGCTGGCGCGCGGCTCGGTGTCGGGCGTGATCGCGGGTTCACTGCTGTTCGGCTTCCTGCGCTCGGGGGGCATCAACATGGAAATGGTGGCGCAGGTGCCCACCGCCCTGGTGGTGGTGATCCAGGGCCTGATCATCATCACGCTGGCTGGTGCTGCGCTGGCCATCCAGCGCATGGAAGGACGTTCCGCATGATCGAACCCGAACTTGCTGCCGTCTTTGTCGGCTCGACCATTCGCCTGGCGGCACCGCTGCTGCTGGCGGCCACCGGCGAGCTGGTGAGCGAGCGCGCAGGCGTGCTCAACATGAGCGTGGAAGGCATGATGCTCACGGGCGCCTTTGCCGGCGCCGTGGGCTCCTGGGCCACGGGCTCACCGGTCATGGGCCTGGCCTTCGGCGTGCTGTGCGTGCTGCCGGTGGCCTGGCTGCAGGCATTCCTGAGCATCACGCTGCGCGCCAACCAGATCGTCACCGGCATCGGTATCAACATCCTGGTGCTGGGGGCGACCACCCTCGGTTACCGCACGATCTTCGGCAGCCGTTCGCGTGCAGAGATTCCGGGCCTGGACAAATGGGCACCTCCCGGACTCGCCGATCTGCCTGTGCTGGGGGAGCACGTGTTCCGCCAGACCTGGCTGCTCTACGCGGCCCTCGTGCTCATCGCCGGTGTGGCCTGGGTCATGCGATCAACCTCACTGGGCCTGGCCATCCACTCGGCCGGCACCGCGCCGCACGCGGCCGCCAACTCGGGCTTGCCGGTCAACCGCATCCGCTACGGGGCGGTGCTCTTTACCGGTTTCATGTCGGCGCTGGCGGGCTGCTTCCTGTCCATCGGCGACATCCATACCTTCACCGAAGGCATGACCAGCGGCGCCGGCTACCTGGCGATTGCTGCGGTGATTTTCGGCAGCTGGCGCCTGGGCCGCACGCTGCTGGCCTGCGTGTTGTTCGGCGGCGCCACTGCACTGCAGTTCCAGCTGCCGGCCATGGGGGTGAACATTCCCACGGCCCTGCTCATCATGCTGCCCTACGTGCTGGCGTTGCTGGCCGTGGGCGGCTTGGTGGGCCGCCAGATCGCACCGGCCTCACTCACCCAACCCTACAAAGGTCACTGATGGAAGAACTCGATGTGCATGCGTATGTAACTACTGCTGCGCGACTGCTCGGACTGCCGCTGGACGAGGCGCAGACCACGCGTGTGGCGACGCATCTGGAGCGCACTGCCGCCATGGCCGGGTTGCTGGAGGCTTTCCCGCTGCTCGACGAAGACGAAGTCGTTGAAGTGTTCTGCCCGGCGCCTTTCCCTCCCTCCCCGAACTGAAACGACATACCCATGCCTTTGAACCTCAGCCACACCGCACAGGCGGTGGCCAACGGCCAGCAGAGCGCCGTCGAAGTACTCGACGCCTGTATCGCCCGCATTGAAGCGACCGATGCCCGCATCAATGCCTTCACCGGCACGCGGTTTGCCGCCGCGCGGGCCCAGGCCGCACGGGTGGACGCCCAGCGCGCGCGCGGCGAAACTTTGGGCCCGCTTGCCGGCGTGCCGTTCGCGGTAAAAAACCTGTTCGACATCGAGGGCGAGGTGACGCTCGCTGGGTCCAGGGTAAACCGCGCCAATCCACCCGCCACAGCCGATGCGGTGCTGGTGCAGCGCCTGCAAGCCGCTGGCGCGGTGCTGGTGGGTTCGCTCAACATGGACGAATACGCCTACGGCTTCACCACCGAGAACACCCATTACGGACCTTGTCACAACCCGCATAAGCCGGGTCATGTGGCGGGAGGGTCGTCGGGGGGATCTGGCGCCGCGGTGGCGGCTGGCCAGGTGCCGCTCACGCTGGGTTCGGACACCAATGGTTCGATCCGCGTGCCGGCATCCTTCTGCGGCGTGTGGGGCCTCAAGCCCACTTTCGGCCGGCTGTCACGGCGCGGCACCTACCCCTTCGTGAACAGCATCGATCACCTCGGCCCTTTCGCCGGCGACGTGGCCGGCCTTGCCCTGGCTTACGACGCCCTGCAAGGCCCCGATCCGCTGGACCCGGGTTGTTTTGCCACACACGTGCAGCCCGTTGTGCGTTCGATGGGGATGGGCCCGCAAGGCCTGCGTGTGGGCGTGCTTGGTGGGTACTTCGAGGACCACGCCGGCCCTGCCGCGCGCGAGGTGGTGGCACGGGCGGCCGCCGTGCTGGGTGCGAGCGCCACCGTGGCCTGGCCCGACCCGGCAGAGGCACGCGCTGCGGCTTTCATCACCAGCGCCAGCGAAGGCGGCGCCTTGCACCTGCAGCGCCTGCGCACACAAGCGGCCGATTTCGAACCGCTTTCGGTGGACCGTTTCATTTCGGGTTCGCTACAACCCGCTGCCTGGTACCTGCGCGCGCAGCGTTTCCGCCGCATCTACCGCGACAAGGTCAACGCCCTGTTCCGCGACTGGGACGTGCTGATAGCGCCCGCCACGCCCGTGGCTGCGCCTGCCATCGGTACAGAGTGGATCGACATCAATGGGCAGCGCTTTCCCAGCCGTGCGTCCATCGGCCTGCTCACGCAACCGATCTCGTTCGCCGGCTGTCCGGTGGTGGCTGCGCCGCTGTGGCCCTCCAGCACCGAAGGACTTCCCATTGGTGTGCAGCTCATTGCCGCACCCTGGCGCGAAGACCTGGCGCTGCGCGCGGGTTGGGCGCTTGCGCAGGCGGGTGTCGCCCAGGTGAAGGAGGCCAGCCTGTGATCGAAGTCAACATTCCGGATGTACTGGCGGAAGTGGCTGCCGCTTTCGAGCGATATGAAGTGGCACTGGTCAACAACGATGTCGCCGTGCTTGACGAGCTCTTCTGGAACAGCCCGCACACGCTGCGTTACGGCGCCACCGAAAACCTGTATGGCTACGACGAGATTCGCGAATTCCGCGCCTCGCGCCCTTCGGCGGGCCTCTCACGCACGCTGGGCCGCACCGTCATCACCACCTACGGCCGCGCGTTTGCCACCGCCAACACCGAGTTCTACCGCGCCGGCAGCGACCGCGTGGGCCGCCAGAGCCAGACCTGGGTGCTCACCCCCGAGGGTTGGCGCGTGGTGGCGGCGCACGTGAGCCTGATGGCCTGAGCATTCCCATGCAGATCGCCGCCCGCCCTTTCCCTTACCACTTCAACGTGGCGCAGACAGCGCTGGTGATCATCGACATGCAGCGCGACTTCATCGAGCCGGGCGGTTTTGGCGAAACCCTGGGCAACGATGTTTCGCTGCTGCAGGCGATTGTGCCGGCCTGCCAGGCCGTGCTGGAGGCCTGGCGCCGCGCCGGCGGGCTGGTGGTGCACACCCGTGAGGCGCACCAGGCCGACCTCTCGGACTGCCCGCCGGCCAAGCGCAGCCGCGGCAATCCCTCGCTGCGTATCGGCGACAGGGGCGCCATGGGCCGCATTCTGATCGCCGGTGAGCCGGGCAACCAGATCATTCCCGCGCTGGCGCCGTTGCCCGGCGAAATTGCCATCGACAAACCCGGCAAGGGCGCGTTTTACGCCACCGGCCTGCATGAGCGGCTGCAGCAGGCCGGCATCACGCACCTGCTGTTCATGGGGGTGACCACCGAGGTTTGCGTGCAGACCTCGATGCGTGAAGCCAACGACCGCGGCTACGAGTCCCTGCTGCTGGAAGACTGCACTGAAAGTTACTTCCCCGCCTTCAAGGCCGCGGCCGTTGCGATGATGCGGGCCCAGGGTGCCATCGTCGGCTGGACCGCCACCAGCGACCAGTTGCTGCCCGCGCTGGCGGCCCTGCCGGCAGAGCCCCAACACTGCTAGAGTTTGTCCATGCACACTGCCGCCAGCCGTCCCGCCCGCCTTGCCGGTACGCCCGTCCACCGCTCCCGCGCCAACGAGGTTTATGAAGTGCTCAAGCGCGATGTGTCCGGGTTCAAGCTGGTGCCCGGCGACCGCTTTACCGAAACCGAGATCAGTGAGCGGCTGGGCGTGTCGCGCACGCCAGTGCGCCAGGCGCTGTTCCGGCTGCAGCAGGAAGGTTTTGTCGAGGTGTCGTTTCGCAGCGGCTGGCGCGTGCTGCCTTTCGATTTCAAGCAGTTCGAGGAGTTGTACGACTTGCGCATGGTGCTGGAAACCACGGCCGCGCACCGGCTGTGTGATGACGCACTGAAGGTGGACACCACGCTGCTGGACGATCTGGCGACGATCTGGCTGGTCGGCCCCGAGCAGCGCAGCAGCGACACCGTGCAGGTCGCGCAGTGGGACGAGGCCTTTCACTGTGCGCTGGTGGCGGCGGCCGGCAACGCCGAAATGGCGCGTGTGCACCGGGACGTGACCGAACGCATCCGGGTCATTCGCCGGCTCGACTTCACCAAGCAGCCGCGCATCGACGCGACCTATGAAGAACACGCCAAGATCCTCAAGGCGATCCAGCGCAAGCGTGGGGACCAGGCGGCGCTGCTGCTGCGTTCACATATCCAGACCAGCCAGGCCGAGGTGCGCAAGATCACGCTGCACCAGGTGCACCTGGCGCGCCAGCTGGGGGCGCAGGCCGGCTAAATTTTCGAAGTGGCCCGTTAAGCATCAAATGGCCCGCCCGCCCTTTTCTGACAAGCGTAAGCAGCTACTGTTTTAATAGCATCCAGGATTCTCGCCGAACTGCCTGCCGGCCCGGAATCTGCGGCGCCACGAACTGAACACACCGGCTGGATGCGACGGGCGCTCACACCAAAGCGGTTCGAGTTTGCATGGCACGTGGGGCTCTGAGTCCCAAGGGTAATACTAAGGTTTTCCCTAGCGCTCGCGTTTGGCCCGCGACAGGCATACTTGCCGAACTCCCTGATCGACATTCCGCTTTGAAGCGGCCTGCGCTGGCATCTACCGGTCCTGTCGGCAGTGGCAGCCGAAGGACATCGATGTCGCCCGAAAAATCTTCCTTTTTTGCGGTTACCGGTTTGCAGCGCCGACTGCTGCTGCTGCTGGCCGTGGGCATGTTGCCGGTGTTCGGGATGGTGATTGCATCGTCCGTCAGCAAACAGCGCGAAAGCGTGGCGCAGGCCGGCGACAACCTGCTGACCGTCTCCAGGCTGTCTGCACTTGGCGCGGAGCGCAGTGTGGAGGGCGCGCGGCAGCTGCTCAACGCCATCACCAGCGGTCCGTCGCTCAAAGGAGCTGGGCTGAATGCGCTTTGCATCGAGTTCCTCGCGAACATCCGCAGCAGTTTCCCTTACTACAGCAATGTCGGTTTCCTCGATGTGGACGGCAAACTGATTTGTGACGCCAGGAAGGCCGAGCCAGCCACTTATTTTGGTGACCGCACCTATTTCACCCAGGCCCTGGCAACACGTTCCTTTGCCATGGGCGACTACCAGACTGGACGAATCACGGGCCAGACCTCCCTTAACTTCGGTATGCCGGTTTATGAAAATGCGGGGCCCTTGAAAGGGGTTGCCTTCGTCGCGCTGGATTTGAGCCGGCTGGCTCCCGACGTGCATGCCAGCCCGGGCTTTCCCTTCAGTGTGAGTGTCACCGACCGCATGGGCACTATCGTCGCGACCGACAGGACGCAGACCGGTCGTGTCGGCATGCCTTACCGGGACCAAGCGTTCGCCGGCGCGATGCCTGCGCCGCCGGCCTCGACCATCACGGCGCGGGACCCCGACGGCGCCTGGCGAATGTATGCAGTGACGGCGGTGGGCGACGGCAACCGGCCCGGGCTGTATGTGGTGGCCAGCGTTGCAAGGGATGCGGTGACGGCCCCGCTACAGCGCAGGCTGGCGCTTGACCTTGGCGTGCTGCTGTTGCTGACGGCGCTGGGCATTCTTGCGGCCCGGTGGATGGGCAACCGGACCGTGGTGGCTCCGGCGCGCCGCTTGCTCAAGGACATCAACCAGCTTGCCGGCGACAGCTCTGACACCCCCGCAGCGATCCACGGCGACGAAATCGTCGCGTTGTCGTCGGCTTTCTCGCGAGTCGCCGGTATCCTGGCCCAGCGCGACGAAGAGCGCGACCGCCATCAGGCTGCGTTGCAAAAGACGCAGGATCGGCTGGTGGCGGCGCAGCGAATCGCCAGAACAGGCAACTGGGAGTTTTCTACCACGACCCGGCAGCTGTGGTGGTCCGCCCAGACCTACCGGATTTTTGGGGTGTCGCCGGCGTCGTTTACGGTCTCTCTCGAAAACCTGGCCGAGCGCATTTTTCCGGATGACCGGGAATATTGCGAGGCCGCCCGCAGCAGTTTCCTCCAGGGCAGGGAAGCGCTCAACATCGAGTACCGCATCGTGACCGGCGATGGCTTGATCCGCTGGGTGCACGAGATCGGCGAGATCGAGCGTGGCGCGGACGGGCAGGCCGCCAGCGCATCCGGCACGGTTCAAGACATTACTGAACGGATACGAAGCGAACGTCTGCTCATGTCGGAGACGCGCTCTCTCAAGGCACTGTCCCTGGGCTTTCCCCTACAGGCCGTTCTGGAGGAAGTCCTGCTTGGCATGGAGTCGATTCTGCCTGGCGCGCAGACCTCGGTGCATTTGATCAGCGCTGATGGCAAGCGGCTGGAAAAGGGCTTTGCGCCGCATTTGCCCCAGGCTTATGTGGAGGCCCTTGCCGGCCGCGATATCGGCCCCGACCAGGGCTCCTGTGGGACGGCCGCCTGGCGCCGCGAACCTGTGATCGTGAGCGATATTGAAGCCGACCCGCTGTGGGCCAGGCACCGTGACCTGGCGCGCCTGCACGGCCTTCGCGCTTGCTGGTCGCTTCCCGTGCAGGACGCCACGGGCAAGGTGCTGGCCACGTTTGCTGTGTACTACAAGGCGCCGCATATCCCCCATCCGGAGGACCTTGCGCTGGTGCATGGCGGCGCCCATATCGTCGGCATCGCCATCGAAAGCGATTTGAAGGACGCAGCGCTTCGCGCCAGTGAACAGCGTTTCCACAATACTTTTCTCGGAGCCGCTCCCGGCATCGCGATCACGACGGTTCAGGGGCAATTTCTGGAGGCCAATCCGTCTTTTTGTCGGATGTTGGGCTACACGCAGCAGGAACTGCAAGCCATGGACCTGGAGGCGCTCACCTTTGATGAAGACCGGGCGCAAAGCGCCATCCAGTTAAAGGAGTTGATGGAAGGCAAGCGGGAGACCCTGATTGCCGAGCGGCGCTATATCGGCAAGTCTGGTCAGACCGTGTGGGTGCGCGTGAGCATGTCCAGATTGACCAACGGCGCGGGACGGACCAATGGCATTGTGACCGTGGCGGAGGATCTCACCCTGCAGCGCCAGTCCGAGGAAAAGCTGCATGAAACGCAAGCGCTGCTGGGGATGGCGTCCCGGGTCAGCCGCCTGGGCGCCTGGCAGGTCGATCTGCCAGACTACCGCGTCACCTGGTCCGACGAGGTGCGGGCCATTTACGAGCTGTCTACCGAGCCTACCCCCGGCGTGGAGGCCGCGCTTGAGTTTTATGCGCCGGAGTACCGCGAAGCCATCGGGCAACTGGTGGCGAACTGTGTGGCTCACGGGACGCCGTTCGACGCTGAAATGCAGTTGATCACCGCCCGCAAACGCCGCATCTGGGTCAGGGTGGTGGGCGAGGCGCTGCGTGACGCCGCCGGCAACGTTGTCCGCATACAGGGTGCTTTCCAGGATATTGACGAGCAGAAGCAGACCGAGTTGCGGGAGCACGCGCTCGCCAGGCGGCTCACCACGACGCTCGAAAGTATCAGCGACGCCTTTTTCCTGCTGGATAGAAACTGGAATTTTGTCTTCCTCAACGCCCAGGCAGAAAGCCTGCTAAAACGCAGTCGTTCAGAGCTGCTGGGGCGAAACGTCTGGCAGGAGTTTCCGGAGGCAGTGGGCACGCTGTTCGAACACCATTACCGGGACGCGGTCCGGGAAAACAGCACCTCCCGCTTCGAGGCTTTTTTTGCACCGCTTGACTCCTGGTTCGAAGTCAATGCCTATCCCACCGAGGATGGACTGGCGGTCTACTTTCAGGAGGTGACTGCCAAGCGCCGCGCAGCCGAGCAACTGCGGCTTCTGGAGACCGCGGTGTCAAGACTCAACGATGTTGTGGTGATTACCGAAGCGAGTCCCATCAGCGCCCCTGGTCCCCATATCGTGTTTGTCAATGATGCCTTTGAAGGGCTGACCGGCTACAGCCGGGCGGAGGTGATGGGAAAGTCGCCACGCCTGCTGCAGGGGCCCGAAACCCAGCGTGCCGAGCTGGATCGCATACGCTCGGCCCTGGAAAAATCGCTGCCGGTCAGGACCGAGCTGATCAACTACACCAAGACAGGCCAGTCGTACTGGATAGAACTGGATATCGTGCCCATTGCGGATGAGAAAAAGGGCTTCACTCATTTTGTGGCGGTGGAGCGTGACATCACCGAGCGCAAACTCGCTGAAAAGGCAATCCTTGAACTGAACGCCTCCCTCGAAGACCGTGTGCGAGAGCGCACCCTTCAGCTGGAGACAGCGAATCGTGAGCTGGAAGCCTTCTCCTATTCGGTGTCCCATGACCTGCGCTCGCCCCTGAATACCATCGACGGCTTTGGCCAGATGCTTTTGAAGACGAACCAACAGCTCGACGACAAGGGGCGGCATTACCTGAACCGTATCCGTGCAGGCGCCCAGCACATGGGCGAGTTGATCGAAGGTCTTCTGTCACTTGCCAAGATGAGTCGCGACCCGCTGCGCCTGCAGCCAGTCGATTTGTCTTCCCTGACCGCGCGCGTGCTGCAGGAGTGCAGGGAACGCGAGCCGGACCGCCAGGTCCAGGCCCGGGTGCAGGACAAGTTGTGGGCTCACGGTGATCCCGCCCTGTTGCACGTCGTGATGCAAAATCTGATCGGCAACGCCTGGAAATACACATCGAGGCAGCCCCTCGCAACTATCGAGGTGGGCAGCGAAACGGATTCTGGTGGCGAGACGGTTTATTTTGTCAGGGACAACGGTGCGGGCTTTGACATGGCGTCTGTCAACAAGCTTTTTGGAGCGTTTCAGCGGTTGCATGCCCCCTCTGAATTTTCGGGAACCGGGGTGGGACTCGCCAATGTAAAACGGGTGGTTGAACGTCATGGCGGGCGTGTCTGGGCGCAGGGCCGGTTGAACGAGGGGGCAAGCTTTTACTTCACCCTCGGTGCTCAGACCGGCGATGCCGTGCCGGACAAGCCATGAAGGCGGCGCCTCTTCCCCGCCACGAGTCCGAACGTCTGGCTGCGCTGCGCCGCTACCAGATTCTGGACACCGCACCCGAAGCGGAGTTTGACGATTTCACCGAGCTCGCTGCGCGATATTGATTTTTGCAGTCACGCCATCCATGGCGCAGAGCTGTTCGAGGTCGGCGACGCGCGTGAGGATGAGCGTTTTCTGGACACTCCGCTGGGTGGGCTGCCGGCATTGCCCAAATCAACCTGCGGTCGGACGCACTTCTGTATTTTGCAAATCTTGCGCGTTTGCCGCTGAAGCGACGTGCGGTCGATCTGCGAAAGATTGTCCTGGCGCATGTTCAGGCGCTGCAGCTCGCTGCGCCGCAGCGCTGCGTACGGGTGCTTGTGCAGGAAGATCTGCAGGCGAGCGGTGACCCTGCGCTGCTCGGTGAACTCATGCGGGAACTGCTGGACAATGCCTGGCGCTTCACGGCCTCGCAGCCGATGGCCACACTGGACGTGGGCAGCAGCACCGGCGTGAACGGCGACTTGGTGTACCACGTGCGGGACAACGGTCCGGGTTTTGACATGCGTTATGCAAGCAGCCTGTTTGATCCCTTCCAGCGGCTGGCAACAGGAGACGATGCAGGTGAAGGCATAGGACTTGCACGCGTCAAACGCATCGTCATGAAGCACGGTGGCCGCGTCTGGGCAGAAAGCACACAGGAGCAGGGCGCGAGCTTTTTCTTCACGCTTGCTCTCGCTGCGCGCTGTTAGGCGCCAATCGTTTCAGAGCGCTGCTTTTCGCGGAGGCCTACCAGCCAATCGCCTTGGGCAACCAGGTCGCAATCGGCGGAAAGAAAAACACCAGCACGATGCCCAGGATCTGCAGGCCCACAAACGGAATCACGCCGAGGTAGATGTGGCGTGTGGTGACGCCCGGCGGCGCCACGCCGCGCAGGAAAAACAGCGCCCAGCCGAAGGGCGGTGTGAGGAAGGAGGTCTGCAGGTTGATGGTGATCATCATCGCCAGCCAGACCATGTCCACACCGGCCGCGGCAAAGATCGGCAGAAACAGCGGCACGGCGATGTAGCTGATCTCGATCCACTCGATGAAAAAGCCGAGTACAAAAATCAAGCCCATCAGGAACCACACGGCGGTGTTGATGCCACCCGGCAAAAAGGCAAACAGGTCCTCGATCAGTTTTTCACCCTGCAGGCCGCGAAAGGCCAGGCTGAATACCTGCGAACAGATCAGGATGAACAGCACCATCGCTGAAATGCGTGTGGTGGTCTGCATCACGTCGCGCAGCACGGCCAGCGTGAGCCGTCGCGCCAGCGCTACCACCAGGATGGAGCCCAGTGCACCCATGGACGCGGCCTCGGTCGGCGCCGCGATGCCGCCGATGATGGAACCCAGCACCGACAACACCAGCGCCAGCGGCGGCAGCGCCACCTTGAACACGCGCATCCAGAGTTGCGCGCGTGATACCGCGTCGCGCTCGGCCTGGGGCACCGGCGGCATCGAATCCGGCCGGATCATGCCGTAAAACACGATCCAGCTCACATACAGCCCCGCCAGCATCAGGCCGGGCATGACGGCGGCGGCGAACAGCGTGCCCACCGAGAGCTGCATGATGTCGGACAGCAGGATCAGCACCAGGCTGGGGGGAATGATTTGCCCCAGCGTGCCCGAGGCGCAGATGGCGCCGCAGGAAATCGCCGGGTCATAACCGCGCCGCAGCAGCGTCGGCAAGGTCAGCAGGCCCAGCGTGATCACGGTGGCGCCCACGATGCCGGTGGTCGCACCCATCAGCACACCGACGCCAATGATGCCCAGCGCCATGCCGCCTCGCAGCCCGCCGGCCAGGTGGCCGATCACGTCGAGCAGGTCTTCGGCCAGGCGCGACTTTTCCAGCATGACGCCCATGAAAACAAACAGCGGGATGGCCAGCCACTGGTAGTTGGCGACCACGCCGTAAATGCGTGCCGGCAGCAAGTGGAACAGCGTCTCGCCAAAACCCATGAAGCCGAAAATGAAGCCACTGGCGGCCAGCGTGATGCCGACCGGAATGCCGCCGATCAGCATCAGGAAAAAGCCGATCAAGAGGCCGATGGCCAGCCATTCGTTCATGCTCATGGCTGGCCCTCCGGCGCAGCCGATCGTTGCCCACCGAACAGGCGCAGCGCGGCGCCCACGCCCTGCGCGGCAGCCATCAGGCCAAAGACCGCGAAACCCACGGGGATCAGCGCCTTGAGCATCCAGCGGTGCGTCAGGCCCCCCGGATCGGACGAAATCTCGTTGATGACATAGGACTGGCTCACGAACTGGATCGAGTAGCGGATCACCAGCGCCGCCATGGCGACGGCGAGCAGCGCCGACAGCAGGTCCACTGCCGCCTGCGTGCGCGGCGAGTAACGCGCGTAAAGCACGTCCACCCGCACGTGTTCGCCCTTGAGCAGCGCATAGGTCATGCCGAACAGGACCAGCGGCGCCAGCAGGTGCCATTCGAGCTCCTGCGCCCAGACCGAGCCGATGCTGAAGGCGTAACGCAGCAACACGTCGATGGCCATCAGCACCACGATGGCCAGCGTGAGCCAGGAGGCGGCGCGACCAATCAGGTCCACCGCGCGCTCGACGCGCGCCACGAAGGCGCGGGCCGGCCCGGCAGCGCCCCCGGAGGCGCCGGTCGTGTTAGCAACTGTCATGGCCGGCTCAGGCGGTCAGGATCTTGTCGTGGTACGGGCCTTCGCTGTAGCCCGCCCAGACGTCGTACTTCTTTTTGTACGCCATGTAGGAGTCGTGCACTTTTTTGGTCATCGCATCCTTGGCGACGGCCTCGGCCAGCACCTGGTTGGTGACCTCGCGCAGCTTCTTGAGCACCTCTTCAGGCAGGGGCTTGGCGATCACGCCCTGGTTTTTCACCAGGTCGTCCATGGCCTCGGCGTTGTTGCGCTGGCACCAGGCTTCGCTGATGACGTTGCAGGCGGCCGAGGCGTTCTCGACCACCGCCTGCAGGTCCTTGGGCAGCTTGTCCCAGGCGGCCTTGTTGATCAGCAGTTCCGACACCGTGGCGGGCTCGTGCCAGCCGGTGGTGTGGTAATACTTGGCCGCCTTGTGGAGGCCCAGCTTGCGGTCCTGGAAGGGGCCGACAAACTCGGCCGCGTCAATCACACCACGCTCCAGTGCCGGGAAAATCTCGCCGCCCGGCAGCAGTTTCACATCGACGCCGAGCGCCGCATAGACACGGCCAGCCAGGCCGGGGATGCGCATCTTCAGCCCCTTGAGGTCGGCGCTGGACTTGATTTCTTTCTTGAACCAGCCGGTCATCTGCACGCCCGTGTTGCCGCAGGGCAGGGCGACCATGCCGAAGGGCGCATACACCTCGTTCCACAGCTGCTGGCCGCCGCCGTCGTAGAGCCAGCCGTTGATGCCCTGGAAGTTCAGGCCAAAAGGCACGGCGGTGAAATACTGGGCGGCAAAAGTCTTGCCGGTCCAGAAGTAGCTGTTGGCATGGTTCATCTCGACCGTGCCGGCGCGCACCGCGTCAAAACCTTCGAGGGCGGGAATCAGCTCGCCTGCACCAAAGACCTGGATCTTCAGGCGCCCGCCCGACATCACGTCGATGCGTTTGGCCAAGTCGGTCGCGCTGCCCGGGCCTTCCATGTAGAACGGCGAGCCCTTGCCGTAGGCACTGGTCATTTTCCAGCTGAAGCTTTGCTGCGCACTGGCAATCATCGGGAAGCCGAGCGCCGTGCCGGCGGCAGCAGCGACGGAGGCGCGGGTCAATAGGGAGCGGCGTGTGGAAGTCATGCGGTGTTCCTTGAAATGAAGGCTGATGAGACAGAGCCTGCTGCGCAAACGGGATGGTCGCGCCAAGGGTTAGCATGCAAACAGCGTGCCACGGGAGGGGCGGTGAAACAAACATTTCCCCTCTGTAGGGCACTCCCTACAGCCCCTCGATCACACCCTACAGATGCCCGTGTTCAGCCGGAATCCCAAGGACTTCAGAGCGTCAGGTCGTAGTCCACCGTGATGGGCGCGTGGTCCGAAAACCGCTGCTCCCGATAGATGTGTTCGCTGCGCGCCAGCGCTGCAAAGGCCGGCGTCGCCAGGTGGTAGTCCAGCCGCCAGCCAACGTTTTTGGCATAGGCCTGGCCGCGGTTGCTCCACCAGGTGTAGGCCTCGTCGGTGGTGGTGGGTTGCAGCTTGCGGTACACATCGACCATGCCGCCGCCGCGTGTGGTTTTCGTGGTAGGTTGGCCGGTGCCCGCAGTCATCTCGTCAATGGCTTCGTCTGCCCGCTCTGCGTCGCGGAGCAGCTCGCTCATCCAGGCACGCTCTTCCGGCAGGAAGCCGCTGTTCTTGCGGTTGCCCTTGAAGTTTTTCAGGTCGATCTCTTGGTGCGCAATGTTGATATCGCCGCACAGCACGAAGTCACGGCTTTCCTTGAGGGTGGCCAGGTAGGGATAAAACTCGGCCAGGAAGCGGAACTTGGCGGCCTGGCGTTCCTCACCCGAGGAGCCGCTCGGGAAATAACAACTGATGATGGACAGTTTGGGCGACTGCTTGCGGCCCGGGCGGTCGAAGCGCAGTTCCACATAACGGCCTTCGGCGTCAAACTCGTGCGAGCCGTAGCCGGTGATCACGTCGCTGGGTTCGTGACGGCTGTACACCGCGACGCCCGAGTAGCCTTTTTTCTCGGCAAAGTGGAAATACCCTTTGAGCCCGGCAATCTCCTCGAAGCGCCCGGCCACATCGGCGGCCTGGGCCTTGAGCTCCTGCATGCAAATACAATCCGGCTGGGTCTGGGCCACCCATTCGGTCATGCCCTTGGCGGCAGCAGAACGGATGCCGTTGAGGTTCAGACTGGTTAACTTGAACATGGGACTCCAATGAGCAAAACAACGGGCGAGCCGGGACAGGGCGGGACAGACAGCAGCGAAAGCCGGGCGCTGGCGCAGGAATTCGTGCAGTTCGCCATCGAATCGGGCGTGCTGCGCTTTGGTGAATTCAAGACCAAGGCCGGCCGCATGAGCCCCTATTTTTTCAACGCCGGCCTGTTCGACGACGGTGCCAAGCTCGGCCGGCTGGCGCAATTTTATGCGCGCGGCCTGCTGCTGCAGGAGAAAACCAGCGGCCTGCAGTTCGACATGATTTTTGGCCCGGCCTACAAGGGCATCCCGCTGGCCGCCGCCGTGGCGGTGGAGCTGGCGCGTCTCGGCCGCAACGTGCCGTTCGCCTACAACCGCAAGGAAGCCAAGGACCACGGCGAGGGCGGCACCCTGGTTGGC
>CAMLDT010000069.1 GCA_946479075.1 uncultured Polaromonas sp. | reverse complement strand
TGCGCTTTCAGGCGCTCGTCCTGGCTCTTGTCGCCATGCAGCGCGGTGGTTTTCAGGCCTTCGCGCTCCAGCGAACGGGCCAGCCGCGCGCAACCGAGCTTGCTGTTGACGAACACAAAGGCCTGCTTGATGCCGCGGGCCTTGAGGACCTGGTGCAGTGCGCGGCGCTTGTCGTCGGCGCTGACGCTGTAGAAATGCTGCTCGACGGTCGAAGCCGTGGCGTTGGAGCGTGCGACCTCGATGGTGACCGGGTCCTGCAGGTAGCTGGACGCCAGGCGCTTGATCTCGGGCGAGAAGGTCGCGGAGAACAACAAGGTGATGCGCTGCTTGGGCAAATAGCTGAGGATGCGCTGCAGATCCGGCAGAAAGCCGATGTCCAGCATGCGGTCGGCTTCGTCCAGCACCACGTATTCGACCTGATTCAGCACCGCGTTTTTGGCTTCGATGTGGTCCAGCAAGCGCCCCGGCGTGGCGACCAGCACCTCAACGCCTTTTTTGAGCTCGGCAGTCTGCGGCTTCATGTCCATGCCGCCGAACACCACGGTGCTGCGCAGATTGGTGTACTTGGCGTAGAGCTCGACCTGCTGCGCGACCTGAACGGCAAGTTCACGCGTCGGCAGCAACACCAGCGCGCGCACCGGGTGGCGGGCCGGTGAAGTCGAGGCGTTCTCGTGTTTCATCATGCGCTGCAACAAAGGCAGCGCGAAGGCGGCGGTCTTGCCGGTGCCGGTCTGGGCTGCGCCCATCACGTCCTTGCCCTGCAGAACGACCGGGATGGCCTGCTCCTGGATCGGGGTCATGGTTTCGTAGCCCATCTCGGCCACGGCGCGGGCCAGCGGTTCTGCCAGCGATAGATTGGAAAAAGAAGATGTCATAAGGAAAAGCCCGACCTGACTCCAGCATGTGTAGATAGCGGATGGCGCGCGGGCCGGGACGGGTCTGCCGGGGCGCGTGAGGGGCCAACAGCTCGGCTGGTGGCAAAAGAAAGACGGCTGAGCGTCGGTGCGTGATCAGCGATCACTGGGCGTGGACAGCGCTTCCTCAAGCCCCTATTGTCGCACTTTGGGCAAAAACAGCCGGCAAGCCGGCCTGCAACTCCCTGCAGGCCACCGGGCCAGCCCCCTTCATATCCCTGGCGAGTGCCAATTTGCTACCAATTTTATAGCTACCTGCGCCCGTCCCATAAGGGCTGGAGGACAATTTGGCTATAAACTCCGGGCGCTGAAGGTGTCGCAGGCCTGAACGTTGCCCTGCTGCAGGCCGGTGTTGAACCAGCGTGCCCGCTGGGCGCTGGTGCCGTGGGTAAAGCTCTCGGGCACCACCCGGCCGCCGCCCGCCTGCTGCAGCGCGTCATCGCCGATTTTCGCGGCGGCGTTCATGGCCTCCTCGACATCGCCCTGCTCCAGGATGGCGCGGGCGCGCTGCGCATGGTTGGCCCAGACCCCGGCAAAACAGTCGGCCTGCAACTCCAGCTTGACACTCAGGCCGTTGTATTCCACCTTGCTGACCCGTCCCCGCATCTGGTCCATCTTGCCGCTGATGCCCAGCAGGTTCTGCACATGGTGGCCCACCTCATGGGCAATCACATAAGCCTGGGCAAAGTCGCCGGGCGCGCCCAGCCGTTTCTGCAGGGTCTCGTAAAAACCGAGATCGATGTAGACCTTCTGGTCCGCCGGACAATAAAACGGCCCCATGGCCGCCTGGCCCTGGCCGCAGGCGGTCTGGGTGGCGCCGCGAAACAGCACCAGATGCGGCTCCTGGTAGCTGCCGCCGCCTTTGGCGAACACATCCTTCCAGACATCTTCGGTGTCGGCCAGCACGGTGGACACAAAACTGGCCATGCGGTCGTCCGCCGGGGGGCGCTGGGCCGGACCCTGCTGCACCTGGGCGGTCGGCGCGCCGCCGCTGAGCATGCCGAGCAGCGTCAGCGGGTTGATGCCGAAGATCCAGCCACCGACCAGCGCCACCACGATGGTGCCAATGCCAATGCTGCGGCCGCCAAGCAGGCCACCGCCGCCCAGCCCCGCGCCGCTGCTGCGGCGATCTTCGACGTTGTCAGACTGGCGGTTGCCTTCCCATTTCATATGCAGCTTTCCTTGTGTGCCTGCGGCAGGCACCTGTTTTGATGATCGGAACGACTTTACTTGAACGCGCGCTTTGGGCGGGAACCATGTCGCTGGGTATACCCTCTACCCATCATGACCCTGAACCCCTTTCCCCGCCTCCGCCTGGCGCTGGCTGGCCTCGCCGCCGGGCTGCTGACAGCATGCGCCAGTCCCCTCGTGACCCAGGTCAGCAATTTCAACCAGTGGCCGTCAGACGCCGCCGGTGCGAGTTTCACGTTCATCCAGCCTCCGTTCAGCCCGTCGCAGCCGCCGCCCGAGCTGGAACTGGCGACTTATCAGTCCTATGCCCAGCAGGAGCTGGAGAAACTCGGCCTGCGCAAGGCGGCACCGGGCCAGCCCGCACGCTTGCTGGTCGAGCTCGGATGGGTCACCCAGCCACAGGAACGCAGCTACCGCCAGCCGGTTTACGACGACCGGCTGGTGTTTTACCCACCCTACCGCAATGCGGCCGGCCAGGTCTTTCCCGGCTACTGGGCACCCAGCCGGTTCGGGCCGACCTACCTGGGCGACCGCATCGTGCCCTACACCGTTCAGTTCAACCAGATCAACCTGCGCGTGCTGGACCAGCAGGGCAGCCCGCCGGGCCAGCCGCGCGCGGTGTTCGAGTCGCATGCGGTTTATGAAGGCCAGGCCGCCCTGCCCACCATCGCGCCCTACCTGGTGCGCGCGGTTTTTGACGGGTTCCCGGGCCAGAACGGTCAGATCCGGCGCGTCGAGTTCGACCGCGAAACTGGCGCGGTCATCCGCAAATAGGGCTTTACTCGAAGCGGACGGTCAGCCCCACCAACTGGCTGGCGACCGGACCAGCGGCTTGCAATTCGGTATGCCAGGTCTGCCCCGGCAGCACCGGCCAGGCGTCGGTCAGGGTCCCGGTGGTGACGATGTCGCCGGCCTGCAGCGACGGCGCGCCGGGCGTGGCGCCGATTTCGTTGACGAAATGCAGCAGGGCCTGCAGCGGGCCGTCGAGCACGTTGGCGCCTGTTCCCTCGTCCTTGCAGACTCCGTCGCCGTACAGCTTGAGACGAAGGGCGGACAAAGCCTCTGCCAGCGCATCCGGCGCGCAGCCAGATTCCAGCTCGACCGGCCGCCCGACCAGCAGCCGGCCATGCAGACCTTCGTCGGCCACGGCTTGTGCGGCGCTGAATTTCCAGCCGGGAAAATGCGTATGCACGATCTCGAAACCGTGAGCCACCCAGGCAATCGAGGCAGCCAGCTGCGCCAGGGTGCCGCCACGGGGCGGCACGGCGCGCAGGCCAAACACGATCTCGGGCTCGATGCGCGGCTCGCACAGGCCGGCTAGCGACAGCACGCCCGCATGGGGGCTGGCCGCATCAACCCGGCTCAGGCTGCTTTGCCAGACCGTCCCCCAGATCGGCGCATACACCTCGTAACGCGGCCAGATCGTGCGGTTGGTAAAACCGACTTTGTAGCCCACCGGTTGTTCGCCCGCCGCGATGCGCACGGCGCGCACGGCCAGAGCAGCAGCGTAGCCTGCAGGCAGGTCGGGCGGCACGGCTGCAGGCCAGCCCAGGGGGCGGGCCTCTCGCCGGGCCAGCGAAATATCGGCCACCAGGCCGTCAGGTGAACGGGGAGCAGTCATCCGGCCATGTTAGCCAGAAAAGCAAGGCTGCCGGCGCACCCCGTGCAAGCTGCGCACAAATACGCACAATACGCCCATGCGCACATCCATCATGGCCAGCCCGGCTCCCAAGGTCTTGCTGACCGGTTTTGACCCTTTCGGCGGTGACAGCCTGAACCCGAGCTGGCTGGCCGTTCAGTTGCTCCACGGCCGGCGCATCGCCGGGCACAAGGTGGTGGCAGCGCAACTGCCAACGGTTTTCAACGCATCGCTCGTGGAACTGGCCCGCCTGCTGCGCGAGCACCGGCCCGCGCTGGTGATTTGCGTGGGCCAGGCCGGCGGGCGCGCCGCGATCTCGCTGGAGCGTATCGCCATCAATGTCAATGACGCACGAATTGCGGACAACGCCGCGGCCAAGCCGGTGGACACCCCCGTGGTGGCGGGCGGGCCAGCGGCCTATTTCACCAGCCTGCCGATCAAGGCCATGCTGCAGGCCCTGCAGCGCGAAGGCATCGCCGCCGAGGTCTCGCAGACCGCCGGCACCTTTGTCTGCAACCATGTTTTTTACGGGCTGATGCATGCCCTGGCCACGCGGCGCGGTTTCAAGCGCACCCGCGGCGGGTTCATTCATGTGCCCTGGTTGCCCGGACAGGGACAGCCGGCGATGGCGACGGAAGAACTGGTGCGGGGCCTGCGGGTGGCCATCACGGCGGCACTGGCCAACCGCACCGACATTGCCGCCGGCGCCGGCGCCATCAGTTAGGCCCGGGCGGCACGGGTTCGTCGCGCAGCAGGCGCCACAGCAACCAGGTGCCGATCAGCGCATTGGCCAGTGCAAAGCCGCCGACCACCAGCATGGCAGCAACGTTGAGCGAACGGTTTTGCACGATCCAGGCCAGCGCCATTGACAAGGCATTCAGCGCCAGCATCAGCCAGAACAGAGGGTTGCGCGGTTGAAGCAGACGGGACAGTTTCATGAGGGCCATGCTAACCCGGCTGCAAACATCTCTGGAAACACCCCTACGGCGCGCCAGCGCGCCGCATGCCCTCAGGGCGCAGGGGAAGACCGGGAATCAGCGATGCGTGCTGAATGCGACTGGAATCAGGCCCTGGCTGGCGCCTGCCGACATCGCATGGTTGCGGGTGAAGCCGCCGCTGTTGTCAGCCAGGGTGGTGACGGTCCGGCCGCTGTCCGCAGGAGCGGCCTGGGCCTGAATCACGCATTTATTGAGCTCGATGCCGCCAAATGTTTCGACGCACTGGGCAATGGCTACGCGCTGGGAGACAAGCATCGAATGGCGCAGCTCGGCCTTTTCCACCTGCCCGCTGGCGACCGCGGCCACACCGAACAGCATCGCAATCACCAGCACCAAGCCGGCGCCGGCAAAAAGGTATTCGCGCGGAATGTGGTGAACGGGGGGAAGGTGGCTGGAAAACATGAAAAGCTCCTGGTAACAACTGAGCCCATCGTAGGCAGGCGCCCCCGACAGGCAACCCGGTGCACGGCCCGACGCGATGTAGGAGAAAACCGCCGCCCCGGGCCCGCTACCATGCCTCCATGAACAACCCGCCTTTCCTGCTCGACGCCGCGGCAACCGCAGCGCGTCTGCCTTACGTTGGCCTGGCCGGGGAGATCGCCCGCCTGCTCACCGACCCCTCGGTCCAGGTGCCGGAACGGCTGGTCCTGCCCATGGCCGGCGGCGCCAGCCTGTTCGTGATGCCGGCCATGGACAGCCGCGTCGCGATCACCAAACTGATCACCTTCACACCTGCCAATGCGGGGACGGCACGCGCCACCATCCAGGGGGATGTGGTGGTGTTCGACATCGCCAGCGGTGAACGCCGGCTGGTGCTGGATGGGCCGACCGTCACGGCCCGACGCACAGCGGCCGTGTCGCTGCTCGCAGCGCAGCGGCTGGCGCCCAACACCCGCGGCCCCCTGCTGGTCGTCGGTGCGGGTGTGCAGGGCCGGGCACACCTGGAAGCGTTTGCCGAGGGCCTCGGCATCGCCGAGGTGGTGATTGCTTCGCGACGCCCCGAAAGCGCGCAGGCCCTGGCCGCCCACGCGCGATCACTCGGCTTGCGCGCACAGGTCAGCCGCGACGCCAATGCCGAATTGGCCAGCTGCCCGCTGGTGGTCACGTGCACACCCGCCAGCGGCGTGGTGCTGGACGCCCGGCCCCGGAACGATGGTTTTATTGCTGCCGTCGGCGCATTCACCCCGGCCATGCTTGAACTCGGCGGCGAACTGTGCCGGCATGTTGCAAACACCGGCTCGGTGCTGGTGGACACGGGTGACGCCGCCCACGAGGCAGGCGACCTGCTGCAGTCCGGCCTGGACGTCGGCCGCTTCGCCACGCTGGCCGACGTGGTCCGCAGCCAGGCCACACGCACCCCAGGCCCGGTGCTTTTCAAAAGCTGCGGCTGGGCCGGCTGGGACCTGGCCGCCGCCCGCGCAGCCTTGCAGTGGGCACCAGCAGGCTGACTTGATCCAGCGCAAGCCTGGCGCCGCAGGAGCGTCCAGACTGCGGCAATGCAACTCCAGTTCCTAGGGGCCACCGACACCGTCACCGGCTCCAAATACCTTGTCAGCCAGGGCGATGCCAGAATCCTGGTCGATTGCGGGCTGTTCCAGGGCTATAAACAGCTGCGGCTACGCAACTGGTCGTCCCTGCCGGTCCCGCCGGCCAGCATCGATGCCGTCATCCTTACGCATGCGCACATCGATCACAGCGGCTACCTGCCCCTGCTGGCGCGCCAGGGGTTTCGCGGCAAGGTTTATTGCACCCCGGCAACGGCCGACCTGTGCCGCATCCTGTTGCCCGATTCAGGTCACCTGCAGGAAGAAGAAGCCGAGTACGCCAACCTGCATCGCCTTTCCAGACACACGCCGGCGCAGCCGCTGTACACACGCCAGGATGCCGAACACTGCCTGCGCCTGCTGCATCCGGTCGCGTATGGAAAAAACTGGCATCCGGCACCCGGCCTGAGCGCCCGGTTCTCGCCGTCGGGCCACATGCTGGGCTCGGCCTTTGTGCAGCTGGACAACGGCATCCACTCCATCCTGTTTTCCGGCGATATCGGCCGGCCCAACGACATGGTCCTCAAGGCACCGGTGCAGATGGACGGCGCGGACTACCTGGTGGTCGAATCCACTTACGGGGATCGCCAGCACAAAAACGCCGACCCGCTGCTGGCGCTGGGCATGGTGATCAAACGCACCGTGGCGCGTGGGGGTGTGGTGATCATTCCGGCCTTCGCCGTCGGTCGCGCGCAAACCCTGCTGCATTGCATGGACGTTCTCAAGACCCAGGGGGTGGTGCCGCACCACTTGCCGGTTTACCTGAACAGCCCGATGGCCGCCAGCGCCACGCGCGCCTATGAAAAGCATCCGGGCGAGCTGCGGCTGACCCCGGCGCAGTGCGAAGCCATGGCGCATACGGCGCATATCGTGCAGTCACCGGAAGAATCCCGGCTGCTCAATGCCCGGCGCGGCCCGATGGTGATCATTGCGGCCAGCGGTATGGCCACCGGCGGCCGGGTGGTGCACCACCTCAAGGCGTTCGCGCCTGATAAGCGCAACACCATCGTCTTTGCGGGTTTCCAGGCGGGCGGGACACGCGGCGCCACCATCGCCAGCGGCGCACCCAGCGTGCGCATCCATGGCGAAGACGTCCCCGTGCGCGCGGAAGTGGCCCTGCTCGATGACTTGTCGGCCCATGCGGACGCCGGTGAAATCCTCCAATGGCTGCGCGGCTTCAAGGCGGCTCCCCGGCAGACATTTATCACCCATGGCGAACCTGCCGCCGCCGATGCCATGCGTCAGCGCATCGAGCGTGAACTGGGCTGGCACTGCCATATGCCCACCTACCTCGAAACCGTCTCACTCGATGGCGTGGATTGAGCGTGCGGCCTCAGGCCAGGCCGCACCATTCGGCAACACGGTGAAAGACGTCAGACCAAAGTGCCCACCCCGCAGTGGCCATCAGCAACGCGCCCGCCGCCCGTGTACCCCCATCCCGGCGCCACCAGTTGCCGCGGTCCTGCAACTTGTCGTACAGCCAGGGCACGAGCGCCAGCGACAGGCTGCTGCCTGCGGCGAACAGTGCCATCGACATGGCGCCAGCGAACGCACCGCCGCTCAGGGACGCCACCAGCAGGGCCGAATAGAGCAGCCCGCAAGGCATGAAAGCCCATAACGCCCCGGTGATAAAAACGCCGCCGGGCGCCGCGGCCACAGGCCGCAATCGTGCCCACACCGCACGTCCGGCGTCGCCCACCCAGGCTGGCTGACGGGCCCGGGCCAGCAACATCAGGCCCCAGAGCAGAACCAGCAGGTGAAACAGCGTCCAGACCGGTCGCAATGCCGCCATGCTGGCCGTCAGCCAGGCGAGGCTTTGCACCGCCAGCGCCGCGGTTGCGCCCGCCAGTGAGTACCCCGCCAGCCGGCCGGCCTGGAAACGCCACAGTGCGCGTGACACCGGCGCGGCCGATGGACGCGGACCCATGCGGGCGATGCCGGTGCAAGCCGCGCCACACATGGCGGCACAATGCGGGCCGCCCGCGAGGCCCATGAGCAGCGAGGTCAAGGCAAGTGTTGCGGACATGAGGGCTTGCTCCAGCCTAGATGATGCGCGAGAACCGCACGCGGTGACGATCCGCCTGCAGATGGCGGTCAAACACCATGGCCACCGCCCGCACAAAAAACCAGCCCTGCGCCGTCACCTCGATCCCTGCGTCGTCGAGCACCACCAGCCCGGCGTCCGCCAGCTCGCGCAACTGCTCAAGTTCGGCCGCGAAGTAGCTCCGGAAATCCAGCAACCAGGCCTGCTCGATGGACTCGAACAACGCCTGCCCCTGGCACATCAAGGCCATGATGACCGCGCGTCGTGCCAGGTCGTCGCGGCTGAGCGCCAGCCCCCGGGCCACCGGGAGGCGCCCCTGGTCCAGATGGTCGGCATATTCGGCCATGGTCTTGGCGTTCTGGCTGTAGGTCGCACCGATGCGGCCTATCGCCGACACACCGAGCCCGATCAGGTCGCAATCGGGCTGGGTGCTGTAGCCCTGGAAATTGCGGTGCAGCCGGCCCTGGCGTTTGGCCACAGCCAGCGCATCGGCGGGCAGCGCAAAATGGTCCATGCCGATGTACACGTAGCCGGCGGCTTCGAAAGCTGCCAGCGACTGCGCCAGCATGGCCATCTTTGCAGCAGCGCCGGGCAGCTCGGCCGAATGAATCCGGCGCTGCGGCTTGAAACGCTCGGGCAGGTGTGCATAGGCATACAGAGCGATACGGTCCGGCCTGATCTGCACCACCTGCTCCAGCGTGCGCGCAAACGTTTCAGGCGTCTGCCGCGGCAAGCCGTAAATCAGGTCCATGTTGATGGAGTCAAAGTGCAGCTCGCGGGCCTGGGTCACCAGCATGCTGACTTGGCGCAAGGGCTGGATGCGGTGCACGACTTTCTGGACGTCGGCGTCAAAGTCCTGCACGCCGAAGCTCAGCCGGTTGAAGCCGAGTTGGGACAGCGTGCGCAAGCGACTTCCATCCACCGTCCGCGGATCCACCTCGATGGAATATTCCCCGCCCGGCGCCAGCCTGAAGCTGCGCCCAAGCATGGCCATCAGTTCCCCGAGTTCGCCGTCGGACAGAAAAGTCGGCGTGCCGCCGCCCAGGTGCAGCTGCGTCACGGTCTGGCAGGCACCCAGTTGCGCCATGTTCAGCTCAATTTCCCGGCCCAGATAACGCAGGTAGGCGGCGGACCGGCTGTGATGCCGTGTGACGATCTTGTTGCAGGCGCAGTAGTAACACAGCGATTCGCAAAACGGGATATGCACATAAAGCGACAGCGGCTTGCCCGCCCCGGAGCGCCGCTGGGCCAGGGCCTGCCCGTAGTCAGCCGCTGTGAAGGCCTCGACAAACCGGTCTGCGGTGGGATAGGACGTGTAGCGCGGCCCGGGGATGTCGAATCGTTGCAGCAGCTCAGGAGAAGCGGTGGTCATGGCGGGATCTTCACGGGGATGAGTCACTGTGCCGCATTGGCGCACCGCCATGCTTGATGTGGATCAAGCGGTGGAACGAAGCCATGCCGGTGCGCGCACCTTCCGGCCGCCTCGCGCCCTGAACCGCACAGGCTTGATCCAGATCAGTGTCTCTGACGCGCCCGGGGCCTAGAGTGGTTCTGCTGTGCATGGCACGGCATCACGAAAAAAAAGGACGCACCATGAAGATCAATGAAGGTGTCACGGACCGCGGCTTGCGCCTGGTGGCCGGGCTGGTTCTGACGGCCCTGGCTTCCGCCGGCAGCATCGGCCCCTGGGGTTACCTCGGCCTGGTACCCCTGCTAACGGGCGCTGTGGGCTTTTGCCCGCTCTACAGCCTGCTGGGCATCAGCACCTGCCCCGCCAGCAGACGCTAAGCCTGCCGCATCCGCGCTGACTGCTGCCTCACAGCCGGTTGAGGGGAATCTTCAGGTAGGACACACCGTTGTCCTCACTGGGCGGCATCTCGCCGGCCCGGATGTTGACCTGTATCGACGGCAGGATCAACCCCGGCATCTCCAGCGTCGCATCCCGTGCGGTCCGCATCGCCACGAACTCGTCCTCGCTGATGCCATCGCGGATGTGGATGTTGCAGGCCTTTTGAGCCGCTACGGTGGTTTGCCAGCCAGGCGAACGGCCGTTGGGCGGATAGTCGTGACACATGAACAGGCGCGTTTCATCCGGCAGGCGCAGCAACTTTTGCACAGACCGGTACAGGCTGTGCGCATCGCCTCCCGGGAAATCGCAGCGCGCGGTTCCCACGTCGGGCATGAACAGGGTATCGCCGACAAAAACGGCGTCACCGATACGGTAGGCCATGCAGGCAGGCGTGTGCCCCGGCACCGACAGCGCTTCGGCCGTCAGTCCGCCAATGGCGAAAGTCTCACCGTCATGCCAGAGGTGGTCGAACTGATGCCCGTCCGTTCTAAACGCCGGTTCCAGATTGAAGATGCCGATGAACACCTTCTGCACCGCGGTGATGGCCGCGCCGATTGCGATCTTTCCGCCAAGCTTGCGTCGCAGGTAATGGGCCGCCGACAAGTGATCGGCGTGGGCGTGCGTTTCCAGAATCCACAGGACCTGGAGATGTTTTTCCTGGATGAACGCCATCAGCACATCGGCCGAAGTGGTCCGGGTACGGCCCGACTTGGGATCGTAGTCCAGCACGGCGTCGATGACCGCGCAGGCTGACCCTTCGGTTTCATACACGACATGGCTGACCGTCCAGGTGGCGGGATCAAAGAAACTCCTGACCGTGGGGTTCACAACATGCTTTCTTTCAAGGTGACTGATGAATGAATGCCTTTTTTATTATATTGATTGATAGTTTGTTTTTCAATATACTATCTGCAAGTTAAATAAAAAACAAAGGTCATCAGATGCAGCCTGACACCATGATGGAAACAGCGGTTCTCCGCGGCTCCGCTGTCGCAGCCAGCCGCCTCATGAAGGCGCTGTCCAATCCCGACCGGCTGTTGCTCTTGTGCCAGTTGGCGCAGGGCGAACTGAAGGTCGGTGAGCTTGAGGAACTGGTCGGCGTGAGTCAGCCGACGCTGTCGCAGCAACTGGGCGTGTTGCGCGAGGAAGGCCTGGTCGGCACCCGCCGGGATGGCAAGAACATTCACTACCGGATTGACAGCCCCCAGGCGCTCGCGGTCATGAAGGTGCTGTACGAGCAATTTTGTCAACCACCCCAAAGGAAGAAACGATGACTGTTGACTGGAACCACTTCACACCGTGGACCTCTCTGGCAGGAGGCCTGCTGCTGGGTCTGGCGTCTGCACTGTTCATTCTGGTGAACGGACGCATTCTGGGCATCAGCGGCATTGTGGGCGGGCTGTTGAGCCGGGTCCCGGATGACGCCCGCTGGCGGCTGTCCTTTCTGGCCGGGCTGCTGGCCGCGCCGGTGCTCTACCTGGTGTTGGCGGGGCCCCGCGCCGCCCGCATCGATGCAGGCTGGGGCACCCTCGTGATTGCAGGGCTGCTCGTGGGTGTTGGCACCCGCTACGGCTCGGGCTGCACCAGTGGCCATGGCGTTTGCGGCCTGTCGCGGCTGTCGCCCCGGTCGCTGGTTGCCACGCTGACATTCATGGGCGCCGGCTTTGTCACGGTATTTCTCCTGAAACATGTGCTGGGCGCATGAAAACATTCCATCCAGAAGGACACGCACCATGAGACATCGCATTTCCGAATTCGCCGTGGGCCTGATTTTTGGCCTCGGCCTGATCCTCTCGGGCATGACAGACCCCGGAAAGGTGATTGGTTTTCTCGACCTGTTTGGCGCCTGGGATCCCTCCCTGGCGCTGGTGATGGGGGGCGCCATCCTGGTGGGCGTGTTTGCGTTTGCCATCGCGAAGAGGCGCACCAGCACCTTCCTGGGCAGCGCCCTGCGGATGCCGGGCGTCACAGCGGTGGACAAACGCCTGGTCACAGGCAGCCTTCTGTTCGGCGCGGGTTGGGGCCTGGCGGGTTTCTGCCCTGGCCCTGCGCTGGTGTCTGTGGGCCTGGGTCAGCCGAAAGCGTTGGTGTTCACGCTGGCGATGCTCGCGGGCATGGTGGTGTTCGAGCTCTCAGAGCGCCGCCGGCGGCGTGCCGGAACCGGCGCCTCCGTCAATGCACCCGCGCCGCAAACGACCGGTTCAGGCCGTTGAGATCAATGATGCGGATATGCCGCTTGTCCACCTCCAGCAGACGCTGCTGCTGGAACGCCGAAAACGTCCGGCTCACGGTCTCCAGCGTCATGCCGAGGTAACTTCCGATCTCGGCACGTGTCATGCGAAGATGAAACTCGCTGGCTGAGTAGCCACGCGCCTTCAGGCGCTGCGAGAGGTTGAGCAAAAAGGCGGCAAGGCGTTCTTCGGCGTTCATGCTGCCCAGCAACACCATCAGGCTGTGCTCGCGCACGATCTCGCGGCTCATCAGCCGGCTGACCACATGCTGCATGCCCGAGTTGCCCGCCGCCAGCTCCGTGAAGTGGGCGTAGGGAATGGAGCACACCTCTGCGTCTTCCAGGGCGATGGTGCTGCTGGCATGGGTGCCGTGGGCCACGCCGTCCAGCCCCATCAGCTCGCCAGCCATGTAAAACCCGCCGACCTGTTCACGCCCGTCGACCAGCAGCAGGCTGGACTTGAAGGTTCCGCTGCGCACCGCGTGGATAAACTGGAAACGGTCTCCCTCCCGGTACAGCGTCTGCCCTGCCATGACCTTTCGCCGGCCAAACCGGAGGGTGTCCAGCCGCTCCACGTCGCCGCCCGCCATGCCGCAAGGCAGGCACAAGTCACGCAAATGGCATTTCGAGCAATGGGTCACCAGCGGCGCCGGTGTGGTGCAGGGAGAGACCGCCTGGCGCGCCGGTATGCGAATTTCGCTGCGGCTCTCGCCGCTGCCTGGCAAAGGGGATGCGGACATGGGATTCTCCTTGGGTAACATGATCAATCAATGCATCGCAGGCTTCGAGGCCTTTTCCACCGCCCGAACCAGCTGGTCGAATTCAGTGCTCTTGTCGAGAAAGGCCTCGGCCCCTTCAGCCAGGTAACGCTTGCGGTAGGCCGGCCCCGAGTTGTTGCTGAACACCACAAAGCCGATCTGTGGGGCGGCACGCCGGACAGCGCACAGGACCTGCAGGCCCTGGCCGTTTTCCAGCTGTACATCGAGCACCACCACATCGGGAGACGAGGCAAGGATGCCGTCAATCGCTTCCTGCGGTTTCGCCGCCTGGCCAACCACGCGCATCGCACGGGTCTCCAGCATCACGGCGACACGCCCGCGGATCAGGGCCGAATCGTCGGCGAGAAAAACCCTGACGGTGGCTGGCGGATGGGGCATGGCACAACTGTGACGCAGCGCCTGTTGCCCGCCCATAGGGCTTCGCTGAATGGGTGCCCCGGAAAACTCCGGATGTCCGGCAGGCGCCCGCCGAGAGCTCCCAGGAATATTCCGAGAGCCGGCCCCAAAGAGGCAGCCCCGGCCACTGCACCGGCGCCCGACGCGCGTCAGGGATCCAGCGGTTCGGCCACACCGTGCCTGATCGCGTACCGGATCAGCTCACTCTGGTTTTGCAGGCCGAGCTTTTGCATCAAATTCGCCTTGTGGGTGCTGATGGTTTTGACCGACAGGTTCAGCTGCGCGGCGATGTCTGTCACAGAAACCCCGGCCGCAATCAGCCGGAACACTTCGAACTCCCGGTTCGACAGCGACCCGTGCAATGGCGCACCGCCTCCCGGCATGGCGCTCAGGGCCAGCTGCTCGGCCACTTCTGCACTGATGAAAGCCCCGCCGGCCGCAATTTTGCGGATGGCCTGCTCCAGCATGGACGGCGCACTCTCCTTGGTGAGGTAACCGCTGGCACCCGCCTTGATGGCACGAACCGCGTACTGGAGTTCCTGGTGCATGCTGAGCACCAGAATACGCAACCGCGGTTTTTCTGCCCGGACCAGCTTGATCAGCTCCATGCCGCTGCGACCCGGCATGGACAGGTCCAGCACCAACAGGTCGAACTCGGATTCGCGCACACGCTGCATGACCTCGGCCCCGTTGGCGGCCTCCCCCATCACCTGCAGGCCCTCCACCGAGGAAACAATGCGCTTGAGGCCCTCCCGCACAATCGCATGGTCATCGGCAATCACGATACGGATCATGGCAAGACCTCCCCAGGCGGCAACGGCTGCAATGGCAGCTCCACCCGGACGGCGGTGCCGCAACCCGGAGCGCTCTCAATGCTGACGCTGCCCTTGAGCAGCATGACACGCTCGCGCAGTCCCGGCAAACCCAGCGACTGCGGCTGGCGTGGCGCCCCGGCTGCGAAGCCGCGGCCATCGTCCCGGACCACCAGCGTGACCCTGTCCGGCAGGCGTGTGACGCTCACGGAGACCTCGCCGGCCGCTGCGTGTTTGCCGGCGTTGGTGAGGGCCTCCTGCACGATGCGGAAAACAGCGGTGGCATGGGGTTCCTGCAGATCAAGGTCTTCATCTGCATGGAGCTTGCACACCACGCCCGTGCGTTGCGTGAAGTTGTGCACCAGCCACTCGATGGCTGCCAGCAGGCCGAGATCGTCGAGCAGCAGGGGGCGCAGATCGGCGGCAATGCGGCGTGTGGACGCCACCATGCCATCCACCATGGCCAGCATCCCGGTGAGCTTGTCTGTGGCGTCCGCCGGGGCGAGCTGGATGTTCTCCCGAACCCAGATCGTGTCCATCTTCAAGGCCGTGAGGGACTGCGCCAGCTCGTCGTGCAGCTCCCGCGCCACCCGGGCTTTTTCGTCTTCGCGGGCAGCGTTCACGGCCGCCGCAAAGGCGCTGCGCTCTTCCTGGGCGCGCACACGTTCGCTGACGTCACGCAGGATCACGGTATAGAGTTTTCCATGGCCACTGTCCAGCTGGGAGATTGACGCGTCCATGGGAAACTCCTCGCCGCTGGCCCGCAACCCATGGATCACGGTGCCGTCTCCCATGCGGCGCGAGGTCACGCCGGTGGCAGAGAAACGGCGAATATGTTCGCCATGGGCCGCGCGAAAACGCTCGGGCATGAGTTTGGCCAGGGGCTGTCCCAGCACCTGGTCGCCGGGCCAGCCAAAAATCTTCTCCGCGGTGCGGTTGTACATCACGATGCGCTGCGCC
>CAMLDT010000068.1 GCA_946479075.1 uncultured Polaromonas sp. | reverse complement strand
TCCTGTTCCTCGCTGGTCTCGAACGAAAACGCGAACAGGCTGCCGGGCCGCACCGCTTGGCGCGTGGCCTGAAATACGGCTTCGAGGGCCCCCACGTAAATGAACACATCCGTGGCTACCACGAGGTCAAAAGCGGCGGTGTGCGGCGCCAGAAAGTCGGTGAGGTCGCTGCAAACGAGTTCATCGTAAAGCCCCCGCTTGCGCGCCATCTCCAGCATGTTGGGCGAAAGGTCCACGCCGGTCATGCGGCGGGCAAGCGGCTTGAGCAGCGGCCCGCACAGGCCGGTACCGCAACCAAGGTCCAGCACGTCCAGCCGCTGCGGCGGATCGAGCTTGAAGATTTGTTCGCAGATCAATGCCGGCGTGCGGTATTTCAGCCGACCCTGCAGGTGGTCGTCGAAGTGATCGGCGTACCAGTCGAAGAGACTCACGACATAGTGGCTGGGCGCAGTCGCCGGTGTGGCATCGGCGCCCAGCGAGGCCAGCGCGTAGTTGAGTTCGGCCTGGTCGCCACCAAGTTCGAGCGCGCGGCGAAACGCCAGGGCTGCTTCCGCGGGGCGCTTGAGCATCAGCAAGGTTTCTCCGCGGTCCGAATGGGTTTTGGCGGTGTCGGGCTCAAGCTCAATGGCGCGGTCGTAGTCTTGCAGCGCCTGGTCCAGGATCTTCAGTCCGGCCAGCAGACCGGCTCGGGTGGCGAGTGTGGACGCCACGTCGGGCTTGAAGCGCAAAGCCCGGTCGAGCACGGCGATACAGTCCTGCGGTGGCTTCTTTAACTTGTGCATGACAAAGGCTTGCCGCACCAGGGCCTGCTCATAGTCGCCCTTGAGTTGCCCTGCGCGGGCGTAACAGGCCAGCGCCTCTTCAAAGCGGTTTTCGTGCTGAAAAGTCAGTCCCCGGTGGTAATACGCCTCCGGAAAATCCGGGGCAATTTGCAGCGCCCTTTCGATGCTCTCGATGGCCTCCTGTTGCCGTTCCAGCGCGAACAAGGCATGGCCGCGATTGTTCAGGACTTCGGGGTTGTCAGGCCGCAGGCGCAGGGCGGCGCTGTAGTCGTCCAGTGCGGCCTCCAGCCGGCCGAGGTTGTGAAGGCAGAAGCCACGGTGGATAAAGGCTTCTGCCAATTCCGGCTGGAGCCGCAGTGCCTCGTTGAACGCCGGCACGGCGTCTTCATAACGCGCCAGAAAGCGCAGCGCCTTGCCACGGGTGAGGTGGCAACGCGCATTGCCGGCCTGCAGCGCAAGGGACTCATCGCAACGTTGCAGAGCCTTGTCGTAGAGCCCCAGGTAGAAAAACACCTGCCCCAGATTGGCAAGCGCATCCGCATCTCCCGGCGCCAGTGTCAGACTCGACTCGATCAACCTTCTGGCGTAAAACTGGTTGCCCTTCTGGCTGACAATGACGCCGAGAAGGTGCAGCGCATGGTGGTGGTTGCGATGGACGGCAAGAATTTGCTCATACAGCGCCTGCGCCTGATCGATGCGCCCCTCTTGCTGAAATGCAATCGCTTGCTTGAATGCTGCTTCTGCCTCAATCTGGTTCATGGCTGGTGTGTTCCTGCGATCCCGCACTGCGTTCGCCGCAGATTATGCAGACTCCAGGCCGCTCAGGATGGTGTGGCCATGTCCGGGGCCTGGTCCGCCGGCCCGGCAGCCCGGTTGTTCACGGCCTCATTGGCGACCACCTCGGCAACCAGGCCAATCCACCAGTCACGACGTTTTTGGGCAGCCTGAATCGAATGGTCGTCCATTTCGGAAAAAAGCGCCTTGATGCTCAGCCCTTCGCATACCTCCAGAAAGTCCTTCGATGCCAGGGCGAGTTGATCCGCATTCATCCGGCGCATCACGGACAGCAGCATGGCCGAGTCGATGGCAACCACCATGCGAAGGCTGGCAATTTCGGAACCGAGGATGTCCAGCTTGTCCATACATGTTCTTTCATGGAGATGATTTCGTCCGCTTGCTTGTCTTCTTTGACATCAGCCGGTGGTCCGTTCGGCCTCGACCGCATGGCAACTGCGGTCAGGCCGCGACGCGCCGCGCTTTTTCTGTAACTTAATCACGAGCTTGGCACAAAAGTTACCTTTGTTGGCGGTAAATGAACAAAATGCGTTCCGCCAGATGACGATTGCGAGGTCATCAAGGCGTCATTCGTCTGTGCAGAATTCGCAACGGCAGTAGAAATTACTTATTGCTAGGCATGGTTTTGTAATGTAAAAACCTGCAAATGTAAGAGTTGTGATTGGGTTTCCCTTTCGCTTCTTGGTCGCGACTCCTTGCTGCATTGTTATCAACCTTTTTCAAGGGGAATTTATGTCTGACAGTTTGCAAAAGTGGGTGGGTCGCAACCGTCCCCCGCGCGTTCAAATTACATACGATGTGGAGATCGGGGACGCTGTCGAGAAGAAAGAGCTTCCCATGGTCGTCGGCCTGCTTGCCGACCTGTCTGGCCAGCCCGCCATGCCCTTGCCCAAATTGAAGGATCGCCGCCTGGTTGAAATCGACCGCGACAACTTCAACGAGATCATGGGGAAAATCGCTCCACGTCTGGATCTGTCCGTGCCCGACGCCATGAAAGGCGAAGGCAACATCAAGGTCGAGCTGAACTTCAAGGAGTTCGACGACTTCCATCCTGAAGCCATCGTCAAGCAGGTTCCCCGTCTGGCCAAGCTGCTCGAAGCGCGCCAGCAACTCCGTGACCTGCTGGCCAAGCTCGATGGCAACGACGAGCTCGACTCCCTGCTTGAGAACATTGTCCAGAGCACTGAAGAACTCAAAACCCTTCAGACCGAAGCAAATGCGGGTGCCGAAGCGGCAGACGCTCCAGCCGCCGAAACCCCGGCAGCGTAAGCAACCATCCCGGTCTGTGCTCAGGCACACCCCTCATTTTTTGGAACGGTGATTGATATGGCTACTAAGAAATCAGAAGCGGGCGGCGCGGCAGGTGCCTCCACCAGCGAAACCAGTGAACTCGGTCTTCTTGACCGCATCATTGTTGAAGGAAACATGGCTGTCGAGCCATCCCAGGGCACTTATGCGAAGAAGCTGATTGGTCAGTTTGCCTCGCAAATCCTGGATGAAGGCATGAAGGCCAGTCCGGACAAGGGCGTGGTTGCAATGATCAACGAGCGCGTCGCGGAAATCGACAAGCTCCTGTCCGACCAGCTCAACGAAATCATGCACGATCCCTCCTTCCAGGCGCTCGAAGCTTCCTGGAGAGGTTTGCATGACATGGTCTTCGGTACCGAAACCAGCAGCCGCCTCAAGTTGCGCCTGCTCAATGTGACCAAGAAAGAGCTGCTCAAGGACCTTGAATCCGCTGTCGATCATGACATGAGCGTGCTTTTCAAGAAGATCTACGAGGAAGAGTACGGCACCTTTGGCGGCCACCCTTACTCGGTGCTCATCGGTGACTACACCTTCGGTCGTCACCCCCAGGACATGGCGCTGCTGGAGCGCATGTCGAAGGTGGCCGCTGCAGCGCACGCGCCGTTCATCGCGGCCGCGGCGCCGGCAATGTTCGACATGAAGTCGTTCACCGAACTGGGTGTTCCGCGCGACATGTCCAAAATCTTTGAAAGCGCCGAGCTTGCCACGTGGCGCGGCTTCCGCGACTCGGAAGATTCGCGTTATGTCTCGCTGGTGTTGCCGAGTTATGCTGCCCGCCTGCCGTATGGTGCCAAGACGATCCCGGTTGACAACTTCAACTTCGAAGAAGACGTGGACGGCAAGGATCACTCCAAGTACCTGTGGGCGAACTCCGCCTACCAGCTCGGTCTGCGCATCACTGACGCCTATGCCAAATACGGCTGGTCAACAGCCATCCGCGGTGTTGAAGGCGGTGGCAAGGTGACGGGCATGACGGCCCATGCGTTCAAAACCGATGAAGGCGATGTTGCGCTGAAATGCCCGACCGAAGTGCTGATCACGGACCGCCGGGAAAAAGAGCTGAACGATCTGGGCTTCATCGCCATCGTCAACTCCAAAGGCTCCGACTTCGCCTCGTTCTTTGGTGGCCAGACCGTCAACAAGCCCAAGCTCTACAACAAGGATGCCGCCAATGCCAATGCCCAGCTGTCGGCCAGGCTGCCGTATGTGCTGGCGGCTTCCCGTTTTGCGCATTACATCAAGGTGATCATGCGCGACAAGGTGGGTAGCTTCCAGTCACGCGGACAGGTTGAGACTTTCCTCAACAACTGGATTGCAGACTATGTGCTCCTCAACGATTCCGCTCCCCAGGAAATGAAGGCCCGATTCCCGCTGGGCGCTGCGCGTATCGACGTGACGGATGTCGCGGGAAAGCCGGGTGCTTACCAGGCTACCTGCTTCCTCAAGCCACATTTTCAAATGGAAGAGCTCACTGCCTCGATTCGCCTGGTGGCAGAACTGCCTGCGGCTGCTGCCTGACGGTGGGCGTTTTCGCTGATTAAAAAAAGAGGGCCCGGTCAGTTTGCCCGGGCCCTCACCAAATGGTTTATTTACGGAGTGATTCATGATTTATCTCAAAATTGATTCGATCAAGGGCAACTGCACTGAAGATCCCTACAAGGATCAAATCATTCTGGACTCTTTCAGTCATGGTTTGAGCCAGTCCCTGACCTCGCGCCCCGGAAATACGGAACGTACTTCGGACGGTCCGCAGTTTTCCGAAATGAATTTCACCAAGACGCTTGACTCGTCTTCCCCGGGCCTCTATCAGGCTTGTGCGGGCAACCTGAAATTGGGTACTGCAACGGTTTCGGTGACGCGTATCGAAGGTGCGAAAGTCATGTCCACCATCAAATACGTGCTTGGCGATGCCATGATTTCGGGCATCAGCACCTCGGGTTCTGGCGGCGGCGATCTGCCCCAGGAAAGCTTCAGCATCAATTTCACGACGATCACATCGCAAATGACGCAGCAGAACCCTGACTCCACCCAGAAGGGCGTCGCACCTTTCGGTTGGGATCTGAAAGAAGGCAAGGCGCTCGCGCCTACCTGATAGACCGTGCGTCCACACCGATGTCAGCCGCTCTGTTAGGGGGAAGAAGCCGTTATGTCGGAACTTGTCCGCGGCTCTCCCGTTCCCCTTTTCGACCGGCTGTCTTCGGTACAGGGCGCTGACGGCGGTCGGCAGCAGCTGCTGACCCCGGAACAGCTTGAGATGTCCATTGGGCGGGAGTTGTCCCGGTTGCTGAACACCCGTTCGCGTCTGTCGCCTTCGGAGTTCGCAAGCAGCACGGGAACCGCCCTTGACTACGGAATTCCGGATATCTCCGCCCTCTCTCCCACGTCGCATCCGGATCTGGATGTGTTGCAGTCAACCGTCCGGCAGGCCATCGTTCACTACGAGCCGCGCTTGAAGGATGTCACCGTGAAGGCTTTTCCGTCGGCGCATGGGGGCGGCGCGCCAGCGCTTCTGATTGGTGGAACGGTGACGATAGGACTGAAGTTGCGTCAATTGAATTTCGAACTCCAGCTCGACCAGCGACAGGGTAGTCGCGCGAAAGCGGCCTGAACGTGGCCGAAATTTTGCACAGCGACCTGCTGCAGTACTACAAGCGTGAACTTGTCTATCTGCGCGATCAAGGCTCGAACTTCGCAAAAAGGTATCCCAAGGTCGCGTCCATGCTGTCCCTGCACGGGACGGAGTCTCTCGATCCCCACACAGAACGGCTGATCGAGTCGGTTGCGTTTCTGGCAGCAAGGGTGCATCAGGACCTCGACAGGGAGTTCCCGCAGGTGGCGGCTGCGTTGCTGGACAATCTTTGTCCTTCATTGATCCAGCCCATACCCTCCATGACTGTCGCGCAGTTTCACCTCGATCCCAGTCAGGGCAAGGTGACTGCAGGTTTCAAAATTCCGCAACATACCGCCTTGTACGCCAGCGCGGGAGGCGGGCAGCAGTGTCGCTTCCGCACAGCATGGAACAACATCCTGTGGCCGGTGAGCATCAGCAAGGCGGTCCTTGAAGGGCGCAGCACCTTGCGGTTGACCTTTGAATGCAATCCAGAGACCGATTTTTCGGAACTTGAGATGGAAAGCCTGCGCATCCATCTGCAGGGGGACTGGATGACCACCATGCCGCTGTACGAGTTCCTGGTTGCAGACGTGGTGAGCGCCTGCCTCTCGCCCGAGGGGGGGGCGACGCAATTCCTGCCGCCGGGTTCCTGGCGGGAAGTAGGGTATCTGGAGGACGAGAACGTTTTGCCTCAGCCGCGCAATGCGCAACCCGCTTACGGTCTGATGCAGGAGTACTTTTCTTTTCCCCGCAAATTTCATTTTTTTGATCTACTCAATATTCGCGGGCGCTTGGGAAAATGCGCGCGATTTGATCTGGTCTTGACGCTGGATCAGCCGGCCCGGGGATTGGGCAACATATCGGCTGACAACTTTCGGCTCGGCTGCACGCCAGTGGTCAACCTTTTTCCCAAGACCAGCGAGCCTATTCTGGTGGACCATCGCCACTACGAATACCGTCTGGTCGCCGACCGCCAGCGTGAGGCGACAACGGAAGTCCATTCCATTGTGTCGGTGACTGCGTCAGACCCCAATGCCGAGAGGCCTGTGCTGGTGCCAAGCTTTTCGGCGCTCGGACATATCCAGTCGAATGAGAAGACCAGCTTCTGGTCCTCGCGTCGCGAACACAGTTTGCGCCAGGATATTTCGGGGACGGATGTATTTCTCTCTTTTGTTGACCAGAGCAACACACTGAAGATGCCGGCCGAGCCGGTGGTATTTGCCAATTTGCTGTGCACCAACCGACGGCTGGCGGAGCAGCTGCCGATAGGCGCGCGCATGGTCGCCGAGGGCATTTCCAACACGGCTGCGGTTCATTGCCTGTACGAACCGACATCCCAGAGAAATCCACCCCTTGGAAGCGAAACACTCTGGAGACTGGTGTCTCTGCTCACGCTCAATCATCAATCGCTGGTGGATGGGTCTACCGGCAAGGATCAATTGCGCGAGATGCTCACATTGTTTGCATCAGACAGCACGCGGGATCACGAGCAAATCCGCGGCATCAGGGGCCTGGAGGCGCGCAGCATCACGGGGCGCGTTGGCAACGACGCTTGGCGAGGTTACTGCCGCGGAACCGAAGTGACGCTGGAGTTTGATGAAGAGGCATTTGTCGGAGGATCGCAGTTGCTGATGTCTGCTGTGCTGGCACGCTTTTTTGCCATGTACACCTCCGTTAATTCATTTGTTCAGTTAGGGGTTCACCGCGGCGATGAAGTATGGAAACAATGGGAACCGATGAGCGGCCGCCAGTTGGTGCTCTAGTCGAGCGACTGGTCGACCGGCCACAAGGCTTCAACCTCTTTCAGGCTGTCAGCCTGCTGGAGCGGGTGTCGCCGGAACTGGCACCCGTCGGAGGGGGCGACAGGCAAACCGAATCGGTTCGTTTTAGCTCGGTGGTATCTCTCGGCTTTCAGCCCAGTGATGTCAGTCGGGTGAGTGCGGGCGGGCAGCACGGTGAAGCGTACACCCTGTCAACGGCGGTGATGTCGCTGGCTGGCGCCCAGGGGCCGCTTCCCCTGCCTTTTACCGAAATGGTCCTGGAGCGTACAGCAAGCCGCGATCACGCGACAGCGGACTTCCTGGATATCTTTAATCACCGTTTCCTCGCGTTTTTGTATCGCAGCCGAAAAAAGCATCACATGGGGCTGAACTGGCAATCGCCGCAGTCGTCGTCCCTGGCTGCCTGCCTGGACTCTTTGAGCGCGCTGGGCCTGAAGGCTGGTGTCAGAGCCCCGACCGGTGAAAGTACATGGCTCCGTCATGCCGGGCTCATGGGCGGCGCTCCCAGATCAATGACCGGATTGCTGGCCATGTTGTCTGACCGCCTGGGCTTGACGGCCAGGGGGCTGCAGTTTTGTGGCGGTTGGCGCAGTCTGGAGCTTCGCGACGTCGCCAGGTTGGGCACCTTGTCCGCTCACCGTGCCCCTCGCTTGGGGCGCACCGCGGTACTGGGCAAGAGGGTTTGGGACCAGAGTGCCGCTATTTCGATAGAACTGTCCGGCCTTTCCCTGCATCGCCTTCGTTGCCTGCTCCGGTGTGGGGAAGAACACGAACTGGTCAGGTGGATGGTGCGCCGATACCTTCAACAGGATGTGGGCGTCGAAATGGTTTTACGCGTCGAGGGGCGGGCCCTCAAGCCCAGCGTCCTGGGCCAAAAAGAGCCGCTTCGTCTCGGCTGGACATCCTGGCTGGTGGGGCAGTCGCCGTACAAGGGCGACTTCGTGCCAGCGCGATTCAAACTCCTCGACGACACGGCGCAAGCCGGGGCCTGATCGGAACTGCGGGAAAAAATGGAAATAGACATTCGCACACTACTTGGCAAGCTCAACCCGGAATGCAAAAGGGCGCTTGAGAAAGCTGCTGAGCTGTGTGTCCAGCAAACGCATTACAACGTGGACGTCGAGCATCTGCTTTTCAAGCTGATAGAAATCGAGGCGCCGGATGTATGTCTGATCCTGCCCGAATATGACATCAAGATGGACGTCATTCTCGGCCAGCTTCAGGAGGCCATGGACCGGTTCAAGCGGGGCAACGGGCGTACGCCGGCACTTTCGCCGCATCTTGCCCCGCTGTTCCAGGAAGCCTGGCTGCTCAGCTCCATGCTTCTCGGTGAGCAACAGGTCCGCTCGGGGACCTTGATGCTTGCCTTGTTGGAGGTGGACAGCCTGCGGGGCGCCCTGATCGAGTCAGCGCCGGGCCTGCTCCAGATTCCGCGCGAGAGTCTGCGCAAAAATCTGGCAGACGTCCTGGCCAATTCGGCGGAAGACGCCGGCGGGGCGCTGCGGTCCTCGGCGTCGGGGCAAAACCCCGGGCAGCCCAAAACCGCCCCTGTGGCCGTGGAAGCGCCACCCCTGCAGATGCCCACCATGCGCCGCGGCGCATCTTCACATCCGTCGCTGGATTTGTACACGGTAGACATGACGGAGCAGGCCAGGCAGGGAAAAATTGATCCAATTCGTGGACGCGACGCAGAGATCCGGCAGATCATTGACGTGTTGCTTCGGCGCCGCCAGAACAACCCCATCCTGACCGGCGAGGCGGGCGTTGGCAAAACTGCCGTTGTGGAAGGTTTTGCGCAGCGGGTGGTTCTGGGCGATGTGCCACCTGCACTGCAAAAGGTCTCGGTGAGATCGCTGGATCTGGCGCTGCTTCAGGCGGGTGCTGGCGTCAAGGGTGAGTTCGAGAACCGTCTCAAGTCCGTGATCGCAGAAGTCAAAGCTTCATTGGTGCCTGTGGTGTTGTTCATCGACGAGGCCCATCAACTGATCGGCGCAGGTGGTGCAGAGGGGCAGGGGGATGCGGCCAATTTGCTCAAGCCGGCACTTGCCCGCGGGGAGCTGCGAACCATTGCGGCTACAACCTGGGCCGAGTACAAAAAATATGTCGAACGGGATCCCGCGCTGGCCCGGCGTTTTCAGGTGGTCAAGGTGGATGAGCCTTCCGAAGAGGTGGCGATCGACATGCTGCGCGGCATGGTCCAGACACTGGAAAGCCATCATGGCGTCGAAATTGTCGACGATGCGGTCAGGGATGCGGTCAAACTTTCGCACCGCTACATTTCCGGGCGTCAGCTTCCCGACAAGGCCATCAGCGTTCTGGACACCGCTTGCGCGCGCGTTGCCATCGGACAAAACGGCGTGCCGCCCGAGATTGAAGCGACGACGCGCGAAATCTCCAACGCCGAAAGCCAGTTGCGCATTTACAGGCATGAGTCGGCAACGGGCCGCGATCATGAGCACGCTATCAAGGTACTGGCCCTCGATCTGGAAAGACTTCAGCAGCGCAAACGCAGGTTGACTGAAAAGCTCGATGAAGAAAAAGGGGCGGTTGCCGAGATTGTGGCGTTGCGCAAACGCATTGCGGATGGATTGGGGGCGGACGGCACGGGACTGCAAAGTGAGGATCGCGAAGACATGGCCGCCTCGCTGAATCGGCTTGAAAGGGGGCTGGACGCGATCCAAAGCGATGAGCCGATGATTCCGGTCTGTGTTGATTCTGGCGTTGTTGCCTCGGTGATCTCAGGCTGGACCGGAATTCCGGTGGGCAAGATGCTCGCGGACGAGTTGCATACCGTGTTGAACCTCAAGGAAAAACTTGCCGAGCGGGTGGTGGGGCAAGACCAGGCGCTGGATGCCATCGCACGAAGGGTCAGAACCTCCCGGGCCGACCTCGACGACCCCGGCAAACCAGTCGGCGTCTTCATGCTGGTCGGCCCAAGCGGCGTCGGCAAGACGGAGACGGCATTTGCGCTGGCCGACATGATTTATGGCGGAGACCGCAATATGGTCACAGTCAACATGTCTGAATTCCAGGAGGCGCACACGGTATCCAGTCTGAAAGGCGCGCCTCCCGGGTACGTCGGGTATGGACGTGGCGGCGTGCTGACCGAAGCAGTCAGACGCCGGCCCTACAGCGTGGTGTTGCTCGACGAAATGGAAAAAGCCCACCCGGACGTCCTGGAGCTGTTTTTCCAGGTCTTTGACAAAGGAGTCATGGAAGACGGCGAAGGCGTGCAGATCGACTTCAAGAACACGCTGATCCTGCTGACTTCCAATGCGGCTCAAGATGTCATCACTGACGCTTGTGAAGGTGGCCGGCGACCGGATCCGCAAGTGCTGACAGATCACCTGCGGCCAGTTCTGACGAAGCAGTTCTCCCCTGCTTTCCTCGGGCGCCTGTCCATTGTCCCTTACTACCCACTGGGTGATGAGCAGATCCGTTCAATCGTCACCTTGAAGCTTGGGAAGCTTGCACAGCGGTTTTCGCGGAACCACAAGGCTTTGTTCACGTGGGACGACGAAGTTGCAACGACCATCACGGCGCGATGCACCGAAGTAGATAGCGGTGCTCGGAATGTTGATCACATACTGTCTCATGCCGTCCTTCCTGAGCTGTCCCGCCAGGTGCTGGAAAAAATCTCCATGTCGGATGCATTTGGCAGTGTTCACATGAGCGTCGACGGGAATGATGATTTTTCATTCACATTTGGCCCGCCCAAGCAGGTGTAACTGACATGCGGACCGGCTTCAAGCAGACAAACTCAACGCTGACGGTGACGACTCCCTTCGGTGCGGATGAACTGCTGCTGGACTCTTTTCAGGGCATTGAAGCCATCTCACAACCGTTCAAGTTTTCTCTGAGCATGCGGTCAGCCAATACCGGGCTTGATCCCGCACTGATCGTCGGTGCATCGGTCACCGTCAAATTTGCCCTGCCAGACGGACCAGTTCGTTATTTCAATGGCATTGTGTCGCGTTTCATGCATGCGGGAGGCGACAAGGCGTTTTCTTCCTACTCTGCGGAGTTGGTTCCCAGCCTTTGGCTGCTCACCTTGAGCCGGGATCGGGTGATCTACCAGAACAAGACGGCTGCGGACATCATCAAAGCGGTTCTCGGCGAATTCGGTGTGACTTTTGACGCTCAATTGACCGGCACCTACGGCACGCGCGAGTACTGCGTGCAGTATGACGAGACAGCCCTGGAATTTATTTCGCGACTGATGGAAGAAGAGGGAATTTTCTACTTCTTCAATTTCACGAACGGCGGACACACCATGGTGCTGGGTGACAGCTCATCTGCCCACGTGGATTGCACGGGTGGGGCCGCACTTCGTTATTTCCCTGATCAGGGCGGGCGGCGTGTGATTAACGTGGTCAATGAGCTCGAGTACGAGAACAGGCTTGTCGCCCAGAAATTCCAATATGGTGACTACAACTATCTGACACCGAGCACAGCCTTACTGGCCGAATCGGCAGGCGCCACCGGTAAAGGCAAGCAGTTTGAGTTTCCGGGCAAACACGCGGTGCTTGCTGACGGCACCCAACGCGCCAAAGTTCGCTCCGAAGCCAGTCAGGTGGATGGCGCTGTATGCCGGGGAACCAGCTATTGCTACCCCCTTTCTGCGGGAAAAAAGTTCACGCTCTCCGGCCATTCGCGCACCGCCTTGAATACCTCGCTTGTTTTGCGCGTTGTTACGCACACGGCCAGCACGGATCAATACAGCAATGCGTTTGAGGCTTTTCCGGCCACCACGCCCTTTCGCCCGCCGCGGCTGGCCTCTTTGCCGCGCGTGCCGGGAAGTCAAACGGCCCTCGTGGTGGGGCCCAGTGGCGAAGAGATATGGACCGATAAACACGGGCGGATCAAGGTGCAGTTTCACTGGGATCGGCTTGGTGTGAAGGACGAAAACAGCTCCTGCTGGGTTCGAGTCTCCCAGTCCTGGGCCGGGTTGGGTTGGGGCAGCCTCTTTTTGCCCCGTATTGGCCAGGAGGTGGTGGTCAGCTACGTGGACGGCGACCCCGACCGACCTCTCGTCACGGGTTGTGTTTACAACGCAGAAAACACGACGCCCGTCACGCTTCCCGGCATGCAGACCCAGAGCACCCTCAAGTCGCGCTCTTCGAAGCAGGGCGCGGCGGGCAATGAGATGCGGATGGAAGACAAAAAGGATTCGGAAGAGTTCTACTTCCATGCGCAAAAGGACATGAAAGTCGAGATCGAAAACGATCTGAGTACGAAGCTGTTCAAGGGCTCAGAGACCCATACGCTCGAAAAAGGCGACCGTACGGTAGATGTTCAGACCGGCAAGGAAATACACAAGGTCAAAGGTACCCGCGAAGTGACTGTCACGGGCAACGAAACCCACACCAATCAGGCGGATTTCAGCCAGGCCGTGACGGGTAACTACGAACTGAAGGTCACCGGTAACCTTGTGATCGATGTGACGGGCTCCATCAGCATCAAGTCGGGGACCACCGTAAAGGCTGAAGCGGGGACGACATTGACCAGCAAGGCGGGTACGGCTCTCACCAACGAGGCTGGGACCTCTCTGACCAATAAGGCCGGGCTTGACTTGACCAACCAGGCTGGCACTGGCCTCAAGAACAAGGCCGGCACCACGCTGGACAATGAAGGGGCCATGGTGACCAACAAGGCCTCCGCCATGCAAACAGTGGACGGCGGCGGCATGCTGACCCTCAAGGGTGGCTTGGTGAAGATCAACTGACATGCAAGTAGCTGAAGCCATCTCGAAAGTGTCTGGCGCGCAGCCCGGCATCTCGGCTGTGGACGGTCCCGAGGGCCTGGTCGAGCAGTTCGATGACGCCGGCGTCCTGGTCAGTAGCGCCATGTTCATGGACGGCCTTCTGCACGGTGACATGCGATCATTTGACGGGAGCGGCAAACTTTTGGCGCTGGCGCCTTACCAGCACGGACAGCTTCATGGCGTGCTCAGACTGTTTGATGACCAGGGTCAACCCCTGCAAGAGGTTTCTTATGTGCGAGGAGTCCAGCAGGGATTGACCCGTGTATTTGTTGGCGGGCGGCTGCTGTCGGAGCAGCACTTTTCGGCGGGAAAGTTGCACGGGGAAACAGTGTCGTATTCCGAGGCCGGTGATGTCACCATGAAGCAACATTTTTTCAGAGGTGACATAGAAGGAGAAACGCTGTTCCTGAACGAGGGGGCGGTGGTTCGCCGGTCGAGTTATCGCAAGGGGCTGCTGGAGGGCGAAACCTGTGATTTCGACCGGGACGGAGCGATGGTTCAGCGCGCGAACTACAGAAACAATCTGCTGGAAGGCGCACTGACCCGGTACTGGCCGGACGGCCAGGTGATGGAGGTCCTGATGTACCGCGCCGGCAAACCGGTAGGCAGGCCGCGGCGTTTTGACAGCAAGGGGGAGGAGTTGTGTGACGAAGCCAGGACCACCCTCATGAAGCGCCTCGAAAAACTGGTGAAAGGCTGAGCATGGGACTACAGGTAGCCGTTGGTGCGAATCTTCAATGCAGTTTTGGCGTAGCTCCGGGTGTGCTGACCGTGCTTCCTGTTAACCGGACCATGACGGGGGGGCCGGCAGCGAACATCATGGATCACGTTCCGATGCTCAACATCTTGCCATTTGGCATGTGCAACTGTCCTTCCAACCCGATGGTGGCCGCGGCGACGGCCGCTGCCTTGGGGGTGCTGACGCCCATGCCCTGCATACCGATGACCTCGGCACCGTGGATGCCCGGATCGCCAACGGTCATGGTGGGAGGCATGCCCAGCTTGCAGAACTCATCGAAACTGATGTGCCAGTGGGGAGGCGTGATCCAAATTCTCGCGCCCGGGCAGTTCACCACGATGGTGCCATAGCGTCAAAAAAGGTAACAAATGCAATACACTTTGTCTCTGACCACCCGAATGCTGACGATTGCGGGGTTGTGCCTGTTGTTGCTGTGCGTGCTTCTCTTTTTGCTTGGTGTTGAGATCGGCCGAAGACTTTCTGCACCCGCCGACGCCATCGTGCCGACGTCCTTGCCTGCTGTCATCTCGCCGCCACCTTCCCCCGCAATGCCAAGCCTGTCAGGCGAGGCGTCGGCACCTGCTGCCGCAAAACCATAAACAGGATTTAACGATGTCATACAACAAACGTGGAAAGGCTTCCCACGGCTCACTCAGCCAGCGTTGGAAAAAAATTCTTCTTGCTTTGGGCTGGGGCGCTTTTGCAGGGTTGGCAATGGCCGCAGGTCCCGCTGCAGTTCCGGCTTCTTCGGTGGCTGCTCAGGCAGATGCCTCCACAGTAACGTCCCCCGTGCCCGCCTCACCTCCCTCCACACTTGTGAAGGTGGCCGATGGCCGTCTGTTGGCTCCAGGTATTGCCCGCATCGTCAATCGCGGGGAGCTGATTGTTGCAATGCTGGGGGTGGATACGCCGCCTTTTTTCTATGTCAAGAAAGGAGAACTGGTCGGATTGGAAGTCGATCTGGCCAAGGCCATTGCCAAGGAACTCAAAGTGAACGTCCGGTTTGACCGGAGTGCGCGGACCTTCAATGAAGTGGTGGATATCGTGGCGCGGCAGGAGGCCGATCTTGGCATCAGCAAGCTTTCCAGAACACTGGCACGAGCGCAGATGATCAGTTTCACCGAGCCCTACATCCGCCTCAATCATGCGTTCATCCTGAACCGGGTGAAGTTTGCCGAGCTTGCCCGCGACCGGCCATTGCCTGTCGTCGTGCGCGAGTTCAAAGGCTCCATCGGGGTCATTGCCAAGTCTTCTTTCTCCGACTACGCCAGCAAAAACTTTCCCTTGTCAGAGCTTCGGGAATTTCCAACCTGGGAAGCAGTTCTGAAGGCCCTGGAAAAAGGCCAGATCATGGCGGCGTACCGGGACGAATTCGAAGTCAAGCGCATCTTGAAAAGTGATCCCACCGCATCCCTGACACTGCGGACAGTCACATTCAAGGATCTGGAAGATACCCTGGGAATCGCAGTTGGCATCCAGGATCCGACCCTGCTGGCATTCGTTAACCAGTTTCTCTCCGAAAGCAGTGAAAAACTGACCATCGACAAGGTGCTCAAGGCGCTGGATAAATAGTTAACCAAGGTACTCTGATGATCAATCTGAAGAAGCTCTACGCGTTTGCGCTCAACCCCTGGGTGGTCATTGCCAGTTTGGCCGCCGGTTTCCTGCTTGGCATGTATATGCCGGCCCTTGGTCTCAAACTCGGATTCGTCG
>CAMLDT010000067.1 GCA_946479075.1 uncultured Polaromonas sp. | reverse complement strand
CCATTTGTGTGCTGTCCTGCGTGCCCATGCGGCACCATTCGCTGCCGACGCAGGTTTTCACCGTGCGCAGCGCTTTGGCATAGGCGTGGCCGGAAGGCATGCCGATGTCCTTCCACACGTTCTGCAAGTCCTCTTTTTTCACGCCCAGCAAATCGATGCGCTGGCCGCCGGTGACCTTGACGGTCGGGATTTTGTACTTGTCCACCGCATCGGCGATGCGGCGCAGCTCGCTGGCCGTGGTCTCGCCGCCCCACATGCGCGGAATCACGCTGTAAGTGCCGTCTTTCTGGATGTTGGCGTGGCTGCGTTCATTGATGTAGCGGCTTTGCGGGTCATCCTTCGCCTGCTTGGGCCAGGTGCTGATCAGGTAGTAGTTGATGGCCGGCCGGCAGCTCGCGCAGCCGTTGGGCGTGCGCCATTCCATGAACTTGAAGGTATCGGCAATCGTCATGAGCTTGTTGTTGCGGATGGCATCGCGCACCGCCTGGTGGCCGTGGTCGGTGCAGCCGCACATGGCTTTCAGCTTGGGTGTGGCCGAATAGTCGCCGCCGGCGGTGAACATCAGGATCTGTTCGACCAGGCCGGTGCAGGAGCCGCAAGAGGCGCTGGCCTTGGTGTGTTTGCGCACCTCGTCCAGCGTGAACAGGCCTTTTTCCTTGATCGCCTTGCAGATGCTGCCCTTGCTGACGCCGTTGCAGCCGCAGACTTCCGCCTCATCGGGCATGCTGGCCGCCTTGTTGTGGCCTTCGTGGCCGGCATCACCGATGTTGGATTCGCCGAACATCAGCCGGTCGCGGATGTCGCCCACGCTGCGGCCGTCGCGCAGCAGCTTGAAGTAATAACTCCCGTCCACGGTGTCGCCGTACAGGCAGGCGCCTATGAGTTTGTCGTCCTTGATGACCAGCTTTTTGTAAACGCCGCCGAAGGGGTCACTCATGACAATTTCTTCGGTGCCTTCGCCGCCCATGAATTCGCCGGCGGAGAACAGGTCGATGCCGGTGACCTTGAGCTTGGTCGAGGTCAGCGAACCGGTGTAGCGGCCGATGCCGAACTGCGCCAGGTGGTTGGCCGCGACTTTGGCCTGCTCGAACAGCGGCGCCACCAGACCGTAGGCGATGCCGCGGTGCGCCGCACATTCGCCCACCGAGTAGATGCGGGCGTCGGTCACGGTCTGCATGGTGTCGTTGACGACGATGCCCTTGTTGCAGTGCAGGCGCATCTTCTCTGCAAGTTCGGTGTTGGGGCGGATGCCGACCGCCATGACCACGAGGTCAGCGGCCACTTCGCTGCCGTCCTTGAACTTGATGCTGCTCACACGGCCATCGGCACCTCCGACCAGTTCCTGGGTCTGCGCGCCCATCAAAAACTTCAGGCCGCGGCTCTCCAGCGACTTCTGCAGCAGCTTGCCGGCCGCGCTGTCGAGCTGGCGCTCCATCAGTGTGGGCATCACGTGCACCACGCTGACGTCCATGCCGCGCAGCATCAGGCCATTGGCCGCTTCCAGGCCGAGCAGGCCGCCGCCGATCACCACGGCTTTTTTGTATTTCACCGACGCATCAATCATGGCGTTGGTATCGGCAATGTCGCGGTAGGCGATCACGCCCTGCAGGTCTTTGCCGGGCACTGGCAGCATGAAGGGGTTGGAGCCGGTGCACATCAGCAGCCGGTCGTATTCCACCTCGGTGAGGGCGCCTGCCGTATCCGTGGCGCGCACCACGCGTTTGACGCGGTCCACCTCCACAACGGTCTTGCCGGCATGCAGCGTGATGTGGTTGTCGGTGTACCAGTCCCAGCTGTTCAGGACAATTTCATCGAGCGTCTGCTCGCCGGCCAGCACGGGGGACAGCAGGATGCGGTTGTAGTTGGGGTGCGGTTCGGCACCGAAAACGGTGATGTCGTAGAGATCGGGCGCAACCTTGAGCAACTCTTCAAGCGTGCGTACGCCTGCCATGCCGTTGCCGACCATGACCAGTCTGGATTTTTTCATCGTGCCACTCCAAGGGGATGCGCTGCCGGCGGCGCTGAAACCATGCCGGCGTGCAATAAACGGGGGGTCAAAACCATGATGCTCTCTCCTGCTGAACAGGGAACCGGCTGTGGCCGGTGATGAGGGACACCAATACGCACGTCGTTATGCGCAGGACCCGCGGCGTGAAAGCCGGGGTGGTCGCGTCGTTGCGGCCGATGGGATTAACGCAATGTTTGTGCCACCCGCAGTGGCGCCAAAGAGGGCTGGAGCGGCGGCATGAACTGGCCTTTCTGGCTGGGCAGAAGGGTCAGTTCATCGGGCCTGGAGAGCAAGCGCCGGCATGCACCAAAAAGGCGTGCCCCGCGCAGGGGCAGGCGGTGCGTGATCGCGGGCGGTTCAGCCGCGGGAAGGTTTGGCCCGCAGCCTGTCGCTGCTGGCGGCGGCCGGCTGGAACAACAGGCTGATGGCGATCAGGAAAGCCATGGACAGGGTCGCGATGACCACCAGCGACGAAATGCTGAAGGAACTCACGTAGCCAAAACCCTGGGGAACGGCGCTGCGGTTGGTGGTGGTGCAGACAAATTCCGCAGCGGCCATGCCGGTGTAGTGCATCGCGCAGACGGCCACGGCCATCACCAGCGCTGCGCCCAGGCGTTTGAGCAGCGCGCCCGTGTGAAAGGCCAGCCACAGGGCGGCAGTCGCCGCCACCACGGCGATCACGATGGACGCGGCCACCATGCCGTAGTTCCATTCGATGTAGCCGCCGAACTTCATGCCATACATGCCGAGGTAGTGCATCACCACCACGCTCATGCCGAGCAGGGCGCCCGCACCCAGCATCCGGCTCAGCCGCTCGGGCGCGCGGGCCACAAAACCGAGCGCCAGTGAGGCCGCCACGATGGCGGCGAACAGGGAGAGCCCGGTTTCAACCATGGCGTAGCTGTTGGCCAGATCCATTTTCAGGGCCAGCATGCCGATGAAATGCATGGCCCAGACGCCGATGCCGCCCAGCGCCATGCCTGCGGTGAGGGCGTTGGCGGTGCTGAAACTGCCGTCTGCCTGCCTGATCCGGGTGGTGGCTGTGAGGGCCACAAAGGAACCTGCCAGGGCCATCAAAAAGGAAAGCGCGACGTACAAAGGCTGATAATTGGTTAGAACTATAGAATTCATATGAGTACTTATGGGTTAAAAAATGGTGGTGAGTGTATCTGCTTGTTACACCTTCTGTACGCACATCTGAAAACCCTGGATTCAGTTTTTTTGCGTTCTCGTGCCGAAACTTGCGCAGTTTGAAAATGCACCAGAAAAGGGCGTGCGAGGCCCCGGCGCGTGGGCGCCACCCGTGGTTGTGACGGACCGGAAATTTTTGAGTGTTTTAGCCCTGCAGCCCTTGCGCAGCAAGCGCAGGGTGCTCCCGATTCAATAGCAGAATCAGGCTGACAGGCCGAGTACTTCGGCGGCGTCCAGAGCGCTGCCGCGCCCGGGGAGGGCGAAGCGTTTGCGCCGGCCGGTTTTGAGGGCGCCCCCGACCGCGCGCAGCATGGGGGCGCTGGCGGCGATCTTCCATCCCGACAGCGTGGCCTGTTTCTGCAGCAGCAGGGTGGTGCTGACGCTGTCGCCCACGGGCAGGGTTTGCGGCTTGCCCCACAGCGCATCTTCCAGCCGGGTCATGGTCACGGCGCCGCTGTTGAGCGCCACGCAGACTTCAAACCGCGGCAAGGCACGCTCCGCAAACTGGTTTTGCAAAAAGACCTGCACGCGCTGGGCGGAGTCAAGCAGGCCGAGCGCCGCCCGTGCTGCGCGCAGGCTGTGGCTCACGGTGTCGGTGTCGGTGGCGTCGACAAACACCGCCAGCAGGCCTTCTCCCACGAACTGCATGTCGAAGGCCCCGAACAGGTACAGGGTATCGCCGGCATTTTTGTAGAACTGCCGCACCACCTCGCTGAGCTCGGTGCTGGACAGCTTTTCGGACAACACCGGAAAATTCACCACGTCCACAAACAACACGCTGGCGCTGGCGAATTTCTCATCGGTCACCAGGGCCTGCGCCGTGGGCCATTTGTCCGCAAGTTCGGCCAGCAGGCGCTTTTCGTAAAGCTCGCCCAGTTTTTTTTCCTGCACGCGAAGCGCTTCATCAATGGCCGAACCCACGGCGTGGTCCTGCGCCGAGCGGCGCATCAGCTGCTTGTTGAGCTGGGTCGCGGTGGCGCCCAGCAGATCGTCAAAATCAATCGGTTTGGTCAGGTAGTCGTCGGCGCCGCTGGTCATGCCGGCCCGCACATGGGCACGTTCCTGCAGGGACGTGAGCAGGATCACGGGCGTGGCCTGGATGAGGGGGTCGGCGCGCAGGGCCTGGCACATCGCAAAGCCGTCCATCACCGGCATGTTGACGTCGCTGACCACCAGATCCGGCCGCTCGTCACGCACCATCGCGAGCCCGGCCGCACCGTCTTCGGCTTCCAGCACTTCGTAACCCTCGAAGCGCAGGGCAGCGGCGATCAGGGTGCGGATCGCCTCGTCGTCGTCGATCACCACAATCAGGGCCATCGGTTTCGGTCCATTGAAAAAGTGTCAATGCAATGGAGCTTAACAGCGCGGCACCGCGCCGGTGCGGTAGTGCACCGGCGTGTGAGGACAAGCGAGCGGCGTGCGTGGAACTCAGGCGGCTTTTTCGACGTGGCCCTGGCGTGTGTAGAGGAAATCGATCACGGCCTTGCGGTAGTGCAGGTACTGCGAACTTTCGGCCAGGGCCACCCGGTCGCGCGGGCGCGGCAGCTCGACGCTGAGCACTTCGCCGATGGTGGCCGACGGGCCGTTGGTCATCATCACGATGCGGTCGGACAGCAGCACGGCCTCATCCACGTCATGCGTCACCATCACCACCGTGCTTTGCGTGGTGGCGACGATCTGCAGCAACTCGTCCTGCAGCTTGGCGCGGGTCAGCGCGTCCAGCGCGCCGAAGGGCTCGTCGAGCAGCAGCACCTTGGGCTCCATCGACAGCGCCCGCGCGATCCCGACGCGCTGCTTCATACCGCCGGAAATTTCGCCCGGGCGTTTCTGTGCGGCCGCGGTCAGGCCGACCATGGCCAGCGCCGCGTCGGTGCGGGCCTTGAGTTGCGCCTTGTTTTCTGTGGCGGCGAACACGCGCTCGACGGCCAGGTAGACGTTTTCGAAACAGGTCAGCCAGGGCAGCAGCGAGTGGTTCTGGAACACCACCGCGCGTTCTGGGCCGGGGCCGGCGATCTCGCGGTTGGCGCACAGCAGCGTGCCCTGTGTCGGCATCGTCAGGCCCGCCAGCAGGTTCAGCAAAGTCGATTTGCCGCAACCCGAGTGGCCGATCAGCGCGACAAACTCGCCCTTGGCGACGGTGAGGTTGATGTTCTGCAGCGCGCAGAACGGGCCTTTTTTGGTCCTGAAGGTCTGTTCGACGCCCTGGATCTCGATGTATTTGGTGCTCAGGGAGTTGCTCATGATGCTGCCTCCTGCAGTTGAAGGGGAGAGTTAACGGAAAGGTGTCGGCAGCCGAAGCCGTTCGCTGGGGCGTCGATCCCCGTGCCGGGGCCCCTCGCCGCGCCGCTCACGACTTCACCTCATCAAACGTAAACGCCGTGGCAATCCTGATCAGGGCAAATTCCAGCATCAGCCCGACAATGCCGATCACAAAAATCGCGATGATGATGTTCTTGACGTTGAGGTTGTTCCACTCGTCCCAGACCCAGAAACCGATGCCAACGCCGCCGGTCAGCATTTCGGCCGCGACGATCACCAGCCAGGCGGTGCCGACGGCCAGGCGCACGCCCGTCAGCATGTAGGGCAGCACGGCCGGGAACAGGATCTTGGTGACGATCTTCCATTCGCTGAGGTTGAGCACCCGCGCCACGTTCATGTAGTCCTGCGGCACGCGCTGCACGCCGACGGCGGTATTGATGATCATGGGCCAGATCGAGCAGATGAAGATGGTCCAGATGGCGGCCGGGTTGGCGCCCTTGAACACCAGCAGGCCGATGGGCAGCCAGGCCAGTGGCGAGACCGGGCGCAGCAGGCTGATCAGCGGGTTGAACATGCGGCTCAGGAAGTTGAAGCGGCCGATCATGAAGCCCACCGGAATCCCGACGACGGCGGCCAGGCCGAAACCCATGGCCACGCGCTTGAGCGAGGACAGCACGTTCCAGCCTACACCCTGGTCGTTTGGCCCCTTGCTGTAGAACGGGTCCCTGAAAATCTCCACGGCCTGGATGAAGGTGTCTTTCGGCGAGGGAATGCTGGCACCCGTGCCCATGGACACCAGCTCCCAGACCAGCAGCAGCAGGCCCAGGCCCAGCAGCGGCGGCAGGACCGCCAGCCAGAGTGAAGAAAAATCCCGTGCTGGTTTGGCAGAAACCGCCTGGTGCAGCTGGACTTGAGGGTCATTTCCGGCGCCAGCCCTTGTGGGTAAAGCGTCAGCAGCTATCAAAGGTATAGCAGACGCTGGGCTGGTTCTGTCGGCGCTGCGGACGGCCGGGACGGCAGCGTCGAGCGGACTGTGGAAAACGGCACTGACCATGGGGGATCTCTCCTTCGTTCGAGTTGATGCGGGGGTCTCTGGTCGTTCGGCTCACGCCGCGGCCTCAGAGGTATCGCCGGTTATTGAGACATCGAGGTGTCGGCCGCTGAAAGCGTTCGCCGGGGCGTCGATCCCCACAAGTGGGGCCCCTCGCCGCGCCGCTCACGCTTTCACCTTGAAAGAATCGGCGTATTTTTTCGGATCCTTGCCGTCCCAGACGGTGCCGTCCATCAGCTTGCTGGTGCGCATCACGTCCTTGGGTACGCTGACTTTCATGGCGCCGGCGACTTCCTTGTAGAGATCGATCTGGTTGATCTGTTTGGCCGCCGCCAGGTAGTCGGGATGCTCCTTGATCAGGCCCCAGCGCTTGTGCTGCGTCAGGAACCACATGCCGTCCGACAGGTAGGGGAAGTTGACCGCCCCGTCGTCGAAGAATTTCATGTGGTTGGGGTCGTCCCAGGTTTTGCCCATGCCGTTGTCGTAGCGGCCGAGAATACGCTGGTTGATCGCATCGACGCTGGTGTTGATGTAGGACTTCTCGGCCACGGTATCGGCCATCTTCATCTTGTTCTGCAGGCTGGCATCGATCCACTTGCTGGCTTCCAGGATGGCCATCATCACGGCCCGGCAGGTGTTGGGGTTGGCCTTGACGAATTCCGCGCGGGTACCCAGCACCTTCTCCGGGTGGTCCTTCCAGATGTCCTGCGTGGTGATGGCCGTGACGCCGATCTTGTCGATGATGGCGCGCTGGTTCCAGGGTTCGCCCACGCAGAAACCGTCCATATTGCCCACGCGCATGTTCGCCACCATTTGCGGCGGCGGCACGACGATGACCTTGGCATCGGCAACCGGGCTGATGCCCGAGGCCGCCAGCCAGTAGTTGAGCCACATGGTGTGCGTGCTGGTGGGAAAGGTGCCGGCAAAGGTGTATTCGCGTTTTTCCCTGGCCATCAGCTTGGCCAGCGACGGACCGTCCACGGCGCCCTTGTCGGCCAGTGCCCGGGACAGGGAGATGGCCTGGCCGTTGCGGTTCAGTCCCATCAGCACCGCCATGTCTTTCCTGGGGCCCCCCACGCCGACGTGAACCCCGTACACCAGGCCGTACAGCACGTGGGCCATGTCGAGCTCGCCGTTGACCAGTTTGTCGCGCACGCCGGCCCAGCTGGCTTCCTTGCTGGGGATGATCTTGACGCCGTATTTCTTGTCGAATCCGAGCACCGAAGCCATCACCACGCTGGCGCAATCGGTCAGCGGGATGAAACCGATCCTGACTTCCTTTTTCTCGGGCGCGTCAGAACCAGCGGCCCAGGCACCCGGGTTGCCGATGCCGAAAGTGGCAGCGCCGCCCAAAGCACCGGCCTGGCGGATGAAGTCACGGCGGGTGGGGCTGACTGGCGCAGATGAAGTGGGCGTCATGAGAGAACTCCTTGGGTGACAGAACAAAGAACAGACAAAGATCAGACGAAGAACAGAAAAAAGCAAAGCTGAAAACAAAAAACGGCGCCCATTTCGGGCCTGCACAAGCAGGCTGGAAATGGACGCCGTTGTCCGGTGAGGTCTGGGAGGGACCTGCAAACAGGCCACCGTTGGCCTGTTCATGTCGGGGTTAAAGCAGCAACCGTGCCAGTATGTTGCAGTGCAGCGAAAGTGCCGGTTTCTCCCCCGTAGGCGCAGTTTCCGGCGCGTGGGCGGGCAGCCGTTCAGGAAGCGGGAAGGCTGCGCTATCGTGGTGCGAAAGCGCCGGGTCGGTGCGGCCCGGCCGCATAGGGCGCCCGCTGGACGCCGATGTCAGGGCGTTCCGGCGGCGAGATAGTCGGCCATGGCCAGCACCGCTTCGGCCACGTCGGGCAGGCGCCGGTTCTGGCTCATGGCCGTCTGGCGCAGCATTTTGTAGGCTTCGTCTTCGCTGAGCTTGCGGTGCGCCATCAGCAGGCCCTTGGCGCGCTCAACGACCTTTCTTTCGTTGAGCGAAGCCCGGGCGGTTTCCAGCTCGTCGCTCATGGCCTGCAGGCGGCTGGCCTGCTCCTGCACCAGGTCCAGGATGGACCGGTCCAGGTGCGGGCCATAGGGCATCACGGAGGGGGTGAGCCGGTCCGCACCCGCTGCCGCTGCGCTGGCCTGACTGGCCAGGGTCGCCAGGATCACCTGGTGGTCGTGCAGTTCAGCGCGGGCCTGCGCGATTTTCTCGTCGCACAGCAGCAGCAGCTCGGTGGCCAGCTGGTCTTCGACCGTTTTCATGGCATCGATGCGCTGCGTGCTGCACTCGAACCAGCGCTGGCTCAGGTTGGGATCCAGTGTGCCTGCCGCGGCCGAGCAGGCAATGCGGCGCAACCGTTCCAGCTCGGCCAGGGTGGCGGCGGCCTGGCTGCCCTGCCAGCGCTCACGCAGTGCCGGCGTTGAAAAGTCGCTGAATACCTGCACGCAGCGTTCCTGCGACTGGATCAGGTGCAGCCATTGCTGCTGACGCTGGCTGTCCGTGTGGCCGGAGGCAAAAGTGGCTGCGCCAAAAGCGCGTTCCTGCCCGGCAAATTCCTTGCCCTGCATGAAATTGAACATGGCCACCAGCAAACGCGAAATCTCGGGATTGGTCGCGCTGTCGGCGGCTTCAAACACCACGGCCAGCAGGCCGCTGATCAGTTTGACAAAGGCCGCGGTGGCTTCGCCGGAGGTGGTTTCCTGACCGGCGATACGCTCGCGCAGGGCAGGCAGGCCGTCCAGTTCGTGAAGCACAAAAGCAATCCGGCTGAACAGGCGGGCGCCGTTGCTCAGGTGCGCCGCATCGGTGTCGAGGTGGTCGAAGCTGGCACGCAATTCAGCCTCGACTTGCCGGCATTCCCCGATTTGTTCGGGCAACTGCGCTGCAAAGCGCACGCCCTGCGAACTGAGGAACATGTTGGAGATGCCGCGCTCCTTTTGCAGCGCGTGCACCAGGCGCCCGATCACGTTGACCAGCGCGCTGGTGCGGGTGAGCTGCTCAAGGTCGTTGATTTCACAGCGACGGGCGGCGATCAGAAAGCTCAGTCCGGATTTCATCGTGGCGGTCAAAAGAGGGAAGGCGGGGGCAAACGGGGCATGCTGTTCGAGCAACATTCATGCCGTATTGTCGGTGCAGCCTCAGGCCTGCGACTTACACTGCTCCCATGCTAGTCCTTGGAATTGAATCGAGCTGTGACGAAACCGGCGTGGCGCTGGTGGACGCCTCCGGAACCGCTGTGCCCGAACTGCTGGCGCACGCACTGCACAGCCAGATCGCCATGCACCAGGCTTACGGCGGTGTGGTGCCCGAACTCGCCAGCCGTGACCATATCCGCCGCGTGTTGCCGCTGATCGAGGAAGTCACAGGTCGGGCGCAACGCAGCCTGGCGCAGGTGGACGTGATCGCCTACACCCGCGGGCCGGGGCTGGCCGGCGCGCTGCTGGTGGGGGCGGGTGTGGCCTGTGCGCTGGCGGCGGCGCTGGGCAAGCCGGTGCTGGGCGTGCACCACCTGGAAGGCCACCTGCTGTCGCCGTTTTTGAGCGCCGATCCGCCGGAGTTCGCGTTTGTGGCCCTGCTGGTGTCGGGAGGGCATACACAGCTGATGCGGGTGGACCGTGTCGGGCACTACGAACTGCTCGGCGAAACCATTGACGATGCGGCCGGCGAGGCCTTCGACAAGTCTGCCAAATTGCTCGGCCTGCCTTATCCGGGTGGCCCGGCATTGGCCAGGCTGGCCACACAGGGCGATGCGCTGTCGTTCAAGCTGCCGCGCCCGCTGCTGCACAGCGGCGACCTTGATTTTTCCTTTTCCGGACTGAAAACCGCGGTACTGACGCAGGCCAAAAAGCTGGGCGAACCCATGGACGTGCAGGACAGGGCGAACCTCGCGGCCTCCACCCAGGCGGCGATTGTCGAGGTGCTGGTCAAGAAATCATTGAAGGCGCTGGAGCAGACCGGCCTGAAGCGCCTGGTCGTTGCCGGCGGCGTGGGCGCCAACACCCTGCTGCGCGAGCAGCTCGATGCGGCCTGCCGCAAGCGCGGCGTCCGCGTGCACTACCCCGAATTGCACCTGTGTACCGACAACGGCGCCATGATTGCCCTGGCGGCAGGCATGCGCCTGCAGGCTGGCCTGGAGCAGCCCAGCACCGCCTACCGGTTCGACGTCAAGCCACGCTGGCCGATGGGGTTGCTGGCGGTCCATCAGTGAGCGGTGGAGGGCCCGGCAAGGCCTGCACCGGTTCGCAGCGAACAAAGGCCGCCCGGGGGCGGCCTTTGTCTTTGTTCCTGGTTTCTTCTTTCGTTCCCAGTCCTCAGTTGATTGCGAGCTGGGTGACCTTGCTGACGGGCACCTTTTTGGCCAGTGTCAGGGTCAGCACGCCATTTTCAAGTTTGGCGGCGCTGGCCGTGGTGTCAATTTCAAGGGGAAAGCGGTAGGCCGCCTTGACGGTGCGCGGGGCCTCGGCCTTGCTGGTGATGCGGACCACGTCGCCTTCGATGCCGATGTCCAGTTGCTCCCTGGCCAGGCCGGGCACATCAAGTTGCAGCGAGTAGGCCTGTTCGCCGTCCTCCACGGTCGCAGCCTGTGTGTTGCGTGCTCCTGTCACCGAGCCGAGCGTGTCATCCAGAAACCTGTCGAGCGCCGCGTTGTTGATCAATGCGGAGCTGTGGCGTTGAAAGCGGGAAGCGGGGCGGGCAGCGAGTGAATAAAACATGAAAAGCTCCTGAAGATTGGCCGGGGAAAATTCCCCTACACTTCGCGGCTCTCAACCGTGATCGCCGCATGCACAGCAGGTAGGCGTACCCCAAGGTATTTCAAGGAAATTGTTGAATGTATTTTTTTGAGTTGCGACTCTTGAAACGTGGCGCGCTGGCCCTAGCCGCTGCCGCCTGTTTGATGTCGCCGGCCTTGCGGGCGCAGTCTGCAAGTGCGATTCAGCCACCCGTGCGTGTGGCCCTGATCGAGAGCCTGTCCGGGCCTTTTGCCAATACCGGCGAGGCCGTGTTCCGCAACCTGTCGTGGGCCGCGGAACGTGTCAATGCACGCGGTGGCATCAAATTGCCCGGCGGCAGTCGAGCGCTGGTCTTTGAGCGTTATGACAGCAAGGGCCAGAACGAGGAGGCGCTGTCGGCACTGCGCTCGGCCCTGGACGATGGCATCACGCTGGTGGCCCAGGGCAATTCGTCGTCCACCGCTGCGGCCCTGGTCGATGCCATCAACAAGCACAACGGGCGCGCGCCGTTGCAACGTGCCCTGTTCCTGAACTACTCGGCAGTGGACCCGGTGCTGACCAACGAGAAATGCAGCTACTGGCACTTCCGTTTTGATGCCCACGCCGACATGCGCATGGCGGCGTTGATGGATGTGCTCAAGGACGACAAGTCGCTCAAAAGCATCTACCTGATCGGACAGGATTACAGCTTCGGGCAGGCGGTGCTGCGCGAAGCGCGCAAGCAGCTCGGGCTGCAGCGCCCGGACGTGCAGATCGTCGGCGACGAACTGCACCCCATGGGACGGATCAAGGATTTTCTGCCTTATGTGGCCAAGATCAAGGCCAGCGGTGCGCAGGCCGTGCTGACGGGCAACTGGGGCAATGACCTGACCCTGCTGGTCAAGGCCGCCAGGGATGCCGGCTTCGAGGGCAAGTTCTACACCTTTTATGGCAACGCCCTCGGCGTGCCGGCAGCGCTGGGCGATGCCGGCGTCGGCAAGGTGATCGCCGTCGCCGACTGGTTTCCCAATGCGGCCGACGCACAGTCAGAGGCTTTCTACCTGTCCTTCCGCCAGCGATTTCCCAAGCCGCAGGACGACTACGTTCACATGCGCATGCAACTGATGGTGGAAGCCCTGGTGCAGGGCATTGAAAAGGCCGGCACGACGGAAGCCGGAGCGGTGGCGGCGCAACTTGAGAAAACGGAAGTGATGTTTGCCGGTCACAAGGGCATGATGCGCAGCGCCGATCATCAATTTCAACAGCCCCTGCTGGTTGCCGTGATGGACCGCAAAGGCGCGCCCGGTGTGCGTTTCGATGTTGAGGGTTCGGGTTACGGCTTTCGCGTGATCAAAACCATTGCGGCGGCGCGTGCCGAGCAGCCGCATACCTGCAAGATGGCGCGTCCCTGAGGAGTGGAGTCATGCGACAAGTTGTTCTGGATCTCGAAGAATCCCTGATTCGCCAGGTCGCCAACGCCGGCATGGGGCGCAGCGATGTGCTCAAGTTCTGGTTTGGTGAAAGTGATGAAGTCACGCCGGCTTTCATCCGCGAGGCGGCCGCGCGCTCGCTCGATAAAGGCGAAACCTTTTACGCCCACAACCTCGGGCTGGCCGAATTGCGCGAAGCCATCGCGGCCTATTGCAGCGGCTTGCGCTGTTCGGGTGCGGCGCCTGTGGGTGCGGAGCGGATCGCTGTGACCTCGGGCGGCGTCAATGCGCTGATGCTGGCGGTGCAAGCCGTGGTGGATGCCGGCGACGAGGTGGTCGCGGTGACGCCGGTCTGGCCCAATCTGACTGCGCAGCCAGCCATCATGGGCGCGCGCGTGCGTTGCGTCAGCCTCAAGCCGGCCGCCGGGCGCTGGCAACTCGACATGGACGAGTTGTTGGCGGCCGTGACCTCCGCGACCCGCCTGTTGATTGTCAATTCGCCCAACAACCCCACCGGCTGGACCCTGAGCCGCGCCGAGCAGGAAGTCTTGCTGGCCCATTGCCGCCAGACGGGGACATGGATCCTGGCCGACGAGGTCTACGAGCGTCTGTATTACGAGGCATCGCCGAACGGTTGCGCCCCCAGCTTTCTGGACATTGCGTTGCCGGATGACCGGCTGATGGTGGCCCACAGTTTTTCCAAGAGTTTTTTGATGACCGGCTGGCGGCTGGGCTGGCTGGTGCTGCCAGCGGCCTTCACCACGCACATGGGCAAGTTGATCGAGTTCAACACCTCCTGCGCGCCGGTCTTCATCCAGCGTGCCGGCGTGGTGGCCCTTGAGCGGACGGACGAGGTGACACCCCAAGTGGTGGCGCACCTGAAAAACTGCCGCGATACGCTGGTGCCGCTGCTGCAGGCCGTGCCCGGGGTCGAGTTGTCGCCCGCGCCGGGCGGCATGTATGCCTTTTTCCGCTTGGCCGGGCAGGGCGATGCCTTCGATGTCGCCAAACGGCTGGTGGTGGACGCCGGCCTGGGTCTGGCGCCGGGCGACGCCTTCAGTGCCGACCGCTCGCCCGCCATGCAGGGCTGGCTGCGCTGGTGTTTTGCCAGCCACGACCTGGAGCGGCTGCGCCAGGGGGTCGGGCGCCTGCGCGGCTGGCTGTCGCGACCCTGAACCAGGCCGGGCCGCCAGCTGGGCTATAATCCAAGGCTCTGCATAAAAAGCGGGCACCTTTTCAAGAGGTACGCGCCGCAGAACACGACGGTACCGGTCAACTCCCACTTCGGGAACACTGCGCCGCTCGCAAGTTACACAAGGAAAACTCATGATTGCAAAATCCGTGAAGGCTGAGATCGTTCAGTCCAATGCACGCGCTGCCAACGACACCGGTAGCCCAGAAGTCCAGGTCGGCCTGCTGACCGGCCGCATCAATGAACTGATGCCCCATTTCAAGACCCATGCCAAGGATCACCACGGCCGCCGTGGCCTGCTGCGCATGGTGAGCCGTCGCCGCAAGCTGCTGGACTACCTGAAGTCCAAGGATGCGGCCCGTTACGTTGCACTGATCGCCAAGCTTGGCCTGCGCAAATAATCGCTGAGACGACTGCAAAGCGCCTGAGTTAGTTCACTAGCTCAGGCGCTTTTTACTTCGGAGCAAGGTAAAACGATCACGCGCTGTGTCATTCCACAAGAAAAGCCCTGAAATTGCAGGCATTTTGTGGAATGGCATCGTGTTCGGCCAGCCGCCACTCCGGGCCTCTTGCACTGCCTCAAGTGCCTGAAACTAGTGGAGAAAAAACATGAGCATTTTCAACAAAGTCACCAAGTCCTTCCAGTGGGGCCAGCACAAGGTCACGATGGAGACCGGCGAAGTCGCCCGCCAGTCGAGCGGCGCTGTCATCGTTGACATGGACGGCACCGTGGTGCTGGCTACCGTGGTGGCCAAGACCGATGCCAAGCCCGGCCAGGATTTCTTCCCGCTGACCGTCGATTACCTGGAAAAAACCTATGCTGCGGGCCGCATTCCCGGCAGCTTCTTCAAGCGCGAAGGCCGTCCCAGCGAGTTCGAAACGCTGACCTCGCGCCTGATTGACCGCCCGATCCGCCCGCTGTTTCCTGAAGGCTTCTTCAACGAAGTGCAGGTCGTGATCCACGTGCTGTCGCTGAACCCTGAAGTCGAAGGCGACATCCCTGCGCTGATCGCTTCGAGCGCCGCACTGTCGATCTCCGGTATCCCGTTCAACGGCCCCATCGGTGCCGCACGTGTGGCCTACATCAATGGCGAATACGTGCTGAACCCCGGCAAGACCCAGCTGAAGGATTCGCAGATGGATCTGGTCGTGGCCGGCACCGAAGCCGCTGTGCTGATGGTCGAGTCGGAAGCCCAGCAACTGTCCGAAGAAATCATGCTCGGCGCCGTGGTGTTTGGCCATGAGCAGGGCAACATCGCGATCAATGCGATCCACGAACTCGTGCGCGATGCCGGCAAGCCGGTCTGGGCCTGGCAGGCACCAGCCAAGGACGAGCCACTGATCGCCCGCGTCAACGAACTGGCCGGTGCCAAGCTGCAGGCTGCTTACCAGATCCGCGCCAAGCAGGCCCGCACCCAGGCTTGCCGTGTTGTGACCTCCGAGGTCATGGCCGCCCTAAAGGCCGACGGCACGGCGTTTGACAGCGTGGCTGTTGAAGGCATGCTGTTCGACATCGAAGCCAAAATCGTGCGCAGCCAGATCCTCGCCGGCGAGCCACGCATCGACGGCCGCGACACCCGCACCGTGCGCGCCATTGAAATCCGCAACAGCGTGCTGCCGCGCACCCACGGTTCGGCGCTGTTCACCCGCGGCGAAACCCAGGCACTGGTCGTGACCACGCTGGGCACCGAGCGCGATGCGCAGCGCATCGACGCACTGAGCGGCGACTACGAAGACCGTTTCATGCTGCACTACAACATGCCT
>CAMLDT010000066.1 GCA_946479075.1 uncultured Polaromonas sp. | reverse complement strand
CGCGCCGCTTGCACCGACGCCTGCGCCCCCTCAGGCAACCGGCCTTCGCGTTCGCTGCGCTCCCCCAGCCAAGTCACCGTCACGGTCTTGCCCCATTGATGCAGGTGCCGGGCGGCTTCGAGGCCGTCGCCGCCGTTGTTGCCGGGGCCGCAGGCGATCCAGATCTGCTGTGCATGCGGCGCCAGCGCCAGCGTGAGGCGTGCGGCAGCCAGTCCGGCCCGCTGCATCAATGTGTGAGGTGGCAGGGCTGCCGCCAGTTGCTGTTCCAGCTGGCGGGTGCCCGCAACGCCGTACAGGGGCAGGGTGAGGGCGGTGGAGAGCTTGTGCATGCGCCATTGTGCGGCGGCGCGAGGCAGCGACGCTAGCGTGTCAGCCGCCCCACGTCAAAGCCATCCATGTCGATCTCCGGCGTTTTGCCGCCCACCAGATCGGCCACCGCCCGTGCGCTGCCGCAGCTCAGGGCCCAGCCGCTGGAGCCGTGCCCCAGGTTGAGCCACAGGCCGGGCAGGCCGCTGGCACCGATGACGGGCGGGCCGTCCGGCAGCATGGGGCGTGCGCCTTTCCATTCCTGCACGCTGGCGCCGCTGCCGGAGGTATGGGCCGCGCCGGGAAACCAGTCCTGCAGCACCTTGTAGAGCGTCTGCACCGAGGCCGCGTGTTTTTTGTCCGGATTGCCGCCGATCTCGGCGCTGCCGGCGACGCGCACGCGGTTGCCCAGCCGGGAGATGGCCACCTTGTAGCGTTCGTCCATCAGCGCGCTGCGTGGCGCGTTCAGCGGTTCACGCATGGTGGCGCTGATGGAGTAGCCATGCACCGCAGCCAGCGGAATGTCCAGTCCCAGCGGCCGAAGCAGCCGCGCCGATGCCAGTCCGGCGCACAACACAACCGCATCAAAGTGGCGCGGGCTGGTTTCGCCTGCTATCAAAAAAGTAGCTGGTTGCGCCCGATCCATATGGGCTACAGCCTTGTTGAACTCAAAACTGACACCCAGGCGCTGGGCCTCGGTCTTGAGCAGCAACGCAAACTGGCGGCAGTTCGCGACTTCGTCATCGGGCAGGTGCACCGCGCCCAGAAAAGCCGTGTCCGGATTCAGCGCCGGCTCTATCCGTCGCGCCTCGTCGCTGCCCACCTGCCGGAAGCTGACCCCGGCATCCCGCAACACCTGCAGGCCGGGCTCGATCATCCTGGCGTCGGTCTCGGCGCGCAGCAACACCAGATAACCCAGGCTCCGGTCGTACTCCAGCTTCTGTGCCGCGGTGAGCTGGCGCAGTCGTTCGCGGCTGTAAAAGGCCAGACGCTGCAAGCGGGCGCGGTTGGAGAGATAGGTTTCCAGCTTGCAGGCGCGCCACCATTTCCACATCCAGGCCAGCTCACTGCCTGACAGCGGCAGCCTGAGCGTCACCGGCGCATGGCGGCTCAGCAGGTGGCTGATGACCTTGCGCGGCATGCCCGGTGCAGCCCAAGGCGTGACGTACCCGGGCGCCACCACACCGGCGTTCGCAAAACTGGCCTCCTCGGCGGCAGCGCCGCGGCGCTCGAACACCGTGACCTCATGACCATCCATCGCCAGTTCCCAGGCGGTGGTGATGCCGATGATGCCGGCGCCCACGACGGCCATCTTCATGGGCGGACCCCGGACGGGCGGTGATTGATCGGCGGGAAAACGGATAAAAGCATGGTTTCTTTGTTAAATCGGGCTGTAGCCCTTGCTGGACGGGCGCTGGCAGCTATCATTTTTATAGTTTCTGGCGCGCGGTTGGCGCGCGGTCGTGGCGCTGAACCGGCGCGGGAAGCGGCCGGTCATCGCGCCGGCAATGACAGGGATGTTATACTCAGCGGGTTGTGCGAAAGGCTGTCCGGCCATTTGCGCAACAAATCGCAAATCAGCCATTCAAGGTGTTGCCTGCGGGACTTTTTCAAAAGAGCTCACAGGCGATAAGCGCTGATTTTAGACACAACCTTTGGAGTATCTCTATGTCAACAAGCATGCGTGAAATGCTGGAAGCCGGCGTCCATTTCGGTCACCAAACCCGCTTCTGGAATCCCAAGATGGCCCCGTATATCTTCGGCCATCGCAACCGTATCCACATCATCAACCTCGAAAAATCGCTGCCGATGTTCGAGGAAGCGATGAAGTTCGCCAAGCAGCTGTCCGCCAACCGCGGCACCATCCTGATGGTCGGCACCAAGCGCCAGGCCCGCGAGCTGGTCGCCGCCGAAGCGCGCCGCGCCGGCGTGCCTTTTGTTGACCAGCGCTGGCTGGGTGGCATGCTGACCAACTTCAAGACGGTCAAGACCTCGATCAAGCGCCTCAAGGAAATGAAGGCCCAGCAGGAAGCCGGCCTCGACAGCCTGAGCAAGAAAGAGCAGCTCACCTTCAAGCGCGAAATGGAAAAGCTGGAAAAGGACATCGGCGGCATCCAGGACATGAATGCCCTGCCTGACGCGATTTTCGTGATCGACGTGGGCTTCCACAAGATCGCCATCCTCGAAGCCAAGAAGCTGGGTATCCCGCTGATCGGTGTGGTGGACTCCAACCATTCGCCCATCGGCATCGACTACGTGATCCCCGGCAACGACGATTCGTCCAAGGCCGTGGCCCTCTATGCCCGCGGCATCGCCGACGCCATCATTGAAGGCCGCGCTGCCGCCGGCAATGAAGTCGTCAAGATGGCATCTGCCGAAAGCGCCGACGAATTCGTCGAAGTGGAAAACGCCGCTGCCTGAACGGCCCGGCCCGGCGCCTGACGCGAAAAAGGGGCTCGCGTAGCCCCTTTTTCACAGCCTTGTTCAAAGGCACCCGTATTTATTTGAAGTCAACACGACACACGGAGAATCCAAGATGGCAATCACAGCAAGCATGGTCGCAGAACTGCGCGCAAAAACCGACGCCCCCATGATGGAGTGCAAGAAAGCACTGACCGAAGCCGAAGGCAACTTCGAAAAAGCCGAAGAAATCCTGCGCGTCAAGCTGGGCAACAAGGCTGGCAAGGCCGCTTCCCGCGTCACCGCTGAAGGCGTGATCGCCTACCACAGCGAAGGCGGCATCGGCGCGCTGGTCGAAATCAACTGCGAAACCGACTTCGTGACCAAGAACGACAGCTTCCTGGCCTTCACCGACGCCGTCGCCAAGGGCATCGTCAAGAACAACCCCGCCGACGTGGCCGCCATCGGCGCCATGCCCCTGAGCCTGGATGGTTTCGGCCCGACGGTCGAAGACGTGCGCAAAGGCCTGATCGGCAAGATCGGCGAGAACATGTCGGTGCGCCGCTTCCAGCGTTTCGAAAGCGGCAAACTCGCTTCCTACCTCCACGGCACACGCATCGGCGTGGTGGTCGAGTTTGACGGCGACGAAACCGCCGCCAAGGATGTCGCCATGCACGTGGCCGCCATGAAGCCGGTGTCGCTGTCCAGCGACCAGGTGCCGGCCGACCTCGTGGCGCGTGAGCGTTCCGTGGCTGCTGCCAAGGCTGCCGAAGACGCGGCCGTCGCCACGGCCGCCGGCAAGCCGGTGCAGTCGCCCGAAATTGTTGCCAAGCGTATCGAAGGTGGCGTGCAAAAGTACCTCAAGGAAGTCAGCCTGCACAACCAGACTTTCGTGAAAAACGACAAGCAGACCGTCGAGCAGATGCTCAAGGAAAAAGGCACGACGGTGAAGTCTTTCACCCTGTACGTTGTCGGCGAAGGCATCGAGAAAAAGGTGGACGATTTCGCCGCCGAAGTGGCTGCGCAGGTCGCTGCCGCCAAGGGCTGATTCAGTCCCCATTGACCCGGAAGGCCGCTAAACTTACGCCCATAAAAACAAACGACAGGAATCTCCCTCATGCCAGCCTACAAGCGAATCTTGTTGAAACTTTCAGGCGAAGCCTTGATGGGAGACGATGCCTTCGGTATCAATCGCGCGACGATTGTGCGCATGGTCGAGGAAATCGCCGAAGTCACGCGTTTGGGCGTTGAGGTCGCCGTGGTGATCGGCGGCGGCAATATCTTCCGCGGCGTCGCCGGCGGTTCGGTTGGTATGGATCGCGCGACAGCCGATTACATGGGCATGCTGGCCACAGTGATGAATGCGCTGGCCCTGGGCGACACCATGGACAAGGCCGGCCTCACGCCACGCGTGATGTCGGCCATCGGCATCGAACGCATCGTCGAACCTTATGTGCGGCCCAAGGCCCTGCAGTACCTCGAAGAGGGGAAGGTGGTGATTTTTGCGGCGGGTACCGGCAACCCGTTTTTCACCACCGATACCGCCGCGGCGTTGCGCGGCGCGGAGATCGGTGCCGAAATCGTTCTGAAGGCGACCAAGGTGGACGGCGTTTATTCCGCGGACCCGAAGAAGGATGCTTCGGCCACGCGTTACACCAACATCACCTTCGATGAGGCCATCGGCAAAAACCTGGAAGTGATGGATGCCACGGCCTTCGCGCTGTGCCGCGACCAGAAACTGCCGATCAAGATTTTCAGCATCTTCAAGCACGGCGCGCTCAAACGCGTGGTGCTGGGCGAGGATGAGGGTACGCTGGTGCACGTCTGAGTGTTCGCCGCCGCTGCCGGCCCGCGCAACTTTTGTAAAAACAGGATTGATCCGGAGATTCCATCATGAGCATTGTTGATATCAAGAGCAGCACCGAACAGAAAATGCAGCAGTCGCTGGAGTCCTTCAAGCAGGCGCTGACGAAGATCCGGACCGGCCGTGCTAACCCCGGCCTGCTCGACACGGTCAACGTGGACTATTACGGCGCCATGGTGCCGATCAGCCAGGTCGCCAATGTTTCGCTGCTTGACGCCCGCACCATCAGCGTGTCCCCCTGGGAAAAAGGCATGGGCGCCAAGATCGAAAAAGCCATTCGCGATTCCGATCTCGGCCTCAATCCCGCCACCCAGGGCGACCTGATCCGGGTGCCCATGCCGGCCATGACGGAAGAGCGCCGCAAGGAACTGACCAAAATTGTGCGCGCCGAGGGCGAACACGCCAAGGTGGCCATTCGCAACCTGCGCCGTGATGCCAATGACGGTGTGAAGAAACTCGTCAAGGAAAAACTGGCCTCCGAAGATGACGAACGCCGCGCCCATGACGACGTGCAGAAGTCCACCGACCGGTTCATTTCGGAGGTGGACAAGCTGGTCGCCGCCAAGGAACAAGACATCATGGCGGTCTGATCAGCGCCCCGGCGTTGATTGCTGACATGGGCACTTCAAGCTCCATGGCCATCCCTCACCATGTCGCCATCGTTATGGACGGCAATGGCCGCTGGGCGACCAGACGTTTCCTGCCGCGTGTGGCGGGCCACCAGCAGGGCGTTGGCGCCCTGAGCCGTTGCGTCAAGGCCTGCATGGCACGCGGCATTGGCGTGTTGACGGTGTTTGCGTTTTCGTCCGAGAACTGGAACCGTCCCGCGGAAGAAGTCTCGGGCCTGATGGAGCTGCTCGCGCTGTCACTGGCGCGTGAGGTGCCCTCGCTCAAGGCCAACGGCGTGCAGCTGCATTTTGTCGGCGAGCGCCAGCAGCTTTCCGGCAAGGTCCGTGACGGGCTGGCGCAGGCAGAAGCAGCGACGGCAGACAACAACCGGCTTGTGCTCAACGTGTGTTTCAACTACGGCGGACGCTGGGACATCGCCCAGGCCGCCCGCAAGCTCGCCGCCAGCGGCCAGGAAATCACCGAACTGGCGCTCGACAGGGCGCTGGCGCTGGCGCATGTGGCCGACCCCGATCTGGTGATCCGTACCGGCGGCGAACTGCGTATCAGCAACTTTTTGCTCTGGCAGGCCGCCTACTCGGAACTGTATTTTTCCGACAAACTTTGGCCTGATTTTGACGACGCAGCTTTGGACGAAGCCCTGGCGTTTTACGCGAGCCGCGAACGGCGCTTCGGCAAGACATCCAGCCAGATCGCGTCTGGCTCCTCCCCATCCACCGTGAAGGCTGCCTGATGCTCAAGCAACGTGTGATCACCGCTCTGGTGCTGTTGGCCATTTTGCTGCCGGCGCTGTTTTATCCGGCGCCGATGCCTTTTTGTGCCGTTGCCGTGGTGATGATCGCCGCCGGTGCCTGGGAGTGGGGACGCCTCAATGGCTACGGCGCCATGGCCTCGCTGGCGGCAGGCTTCGCGTGCATCGTGATGTGCGCGATGTCCTGGGACCTGGGCATGCTGGAGCAGCCCTTGCCCCTGTTGTGGCGGCTGGCCGGCGCGGCGTGGGTGCTGGTGGGCGCCTGGTTGCTGCGCAGTGGGGTGGCGGGCTGGCCGCGCATACCGCGGACGCTTCGCCTGGTGGTGGGGGTGGTCGCACTCTGGCTGGCCTGGCTGGCGGTTGCACAGGCGCGGGTCATCGGGATCGAGTTTTTGCTGTCCCTGTTGCTGCTGGTCTGGGTGGCCGACATTGGCGCCTACTTTGCGGGCAAGGGATTCGGCGGGCGCTTCAGCAAGGGCAAGCTCGCACCCGCCATCAGCCCGGGCAAAAGCTGGGAAGGTGTCTGGGGCGGCATGGCGGGTGTGGTGTTGCTGTGTGTGGTCTGGGTGGCGGTGGACAGCAGCGGAAACAGCTTTTACACACAAATGGCCGCGCGGTACGGCCTGCCCATCACCCTTTTGGCCATGATTTTCCTGGCGGCCTTCAGCGTGGTCGGGGATCTGGTCGAGTCGCTGGTCAAACGCAGCGCCGGCGCCAAGGATTCCAGCGGTCTGTTGCCCGGCCACGGCGGTGTGCTGGACCGTGTCGATGCGCTGGTGCCGGTGCTGCCGCTGGCGCTGATGCTCCTAACGGTCTGACCCGACCCCCATGACCTTGCCAAAACAACGCGTCACGGTACTCGGCTCGACCGGCTCGGTCGGCGTCAACACACTGGATGTGATCGGCGCCCACCCGGACCGCTTCGAGGTGTTTGCCCTCAGCGCGTCCACTCAGACCGAGTTGATGCTGGCGCAATGTCGGCGGTTCCGACCGACCTATGCCGTGATGGCCAGCGCCCCCCACGGCCGCGATCTGGCTGAAAAATTAAAGGCTAATGGGCTTGAAACCCGCGTCCTTCAAGCGCATGGTGCTCTTGAAACCATAGCATCCGACGAGCGTGTCGATACCGTCATGGCGGCCATCGTGGGCGCGGCGGGGCTGGCCCCCTGCAGGGCGGCCGCGCGTGCCGGCAAACGCCTGTTGCTGGCCAACAAGGAAGCGCTGGTGGTCGGTGGTGAGGTGTTCATGCAGGCTGTGCGGGAGGGGGGCGCCCAGTTGCTGCCCATCGACAGCGAACACTCGGCCATTTTCCAGTCCCTGCCCGAAGACCCGGCGGTCTGGGCGGAACGTATCGACAAGATCATCCTGACGGCATCCGGCGGCCCGTTTCGCACAAGGGCACCTGCGAGCCTGCGCGATGTCACGCCGGACGAGGCCTGCGCCCACCCGAACTGGGTCATGGGCCGAAAAATTTCGGTGGATTCGGCCACCATGATGAACAAGGCCCTGGAGGTGATCGAGGCCCGTTACCTGTTCGGGCTGGCGCCGGCACAGATCGAGGTGGTGATCCATCCGCAGAGCATCATCCATTCGATGGTGCAATACCGCGACACGTCGGTGGTGGCCCAGCTCGGCACCCCCGACATGCGGGTGCCCATCGCCTACGGCCTGGCCTGGCCCGGCCGCATCAGCTCGGGCGCCCAGGCCCTGGATTTCCGGGCACTGGCGACCATGACTTTTGCCGTGCCCGACGACGCGGTGTTTCCCGGCCTGCCGCTGGCCTGGGAAGTGCTGGATGCACCTGCCGGCACCACAGCGGTCCTCAATGCGGCCAACGAAGTGGCTGTTGCCGCCTTTCTTGAACAGCGGATACGTTTTGACCAGATCCACGCCGTCAACCGCGCGACCCTCGATGCCGTCGCGCCTTCAGGCATAGGCGGCATCGGGGATCTGCTGGCGCTGGATGCACAATCGCGCAGGGTTGCCGCCGACCTTGCCGGGAACCTGAAAACCTGACCGGAGTATCGCCATGCTGACCTTGGTCGCCTTTGTTGTTGCCCTGGGCATTCTGATTGCCATCCACGAGTACGGCCATTACCGCGTGGCGGTGGCCTGCGGCGTCAAGGTGCTGAAGTTCTCCGTCGGTTTCGGCAAACCCCTTTACACCTGGCGGCTGAAAAACCGGCCAACCGAGTTTTCCATCGGCATGCTGCCGCTGGGCGGCTACGTCAAGATGCTCGATGAGCGCGAAGGCCCGGTCGATCCGGCCGAGCGCCACCTGGCGTTCAACAACCGGCCGCTGCGCGCCCGGGCGGCGATTGTGGCTGCCGGGCCGGCGGCCAACCTGCTGTTGGCCATCGTGCTGTATGCGGTGGTCAACTGGAGCGGCATGCAGGAGCCCCAGCCGGTGCTGGCCAGCCCGGTGGCCGGGTCGATGGCTGAACGCGCCGGCCTGCGTGGGGGCGAACGTGTGCAGCAGGCCGCCTTTGACGATGACACGCTGGAAGACGTGCGTTCCTTCGAAGACCTGCGCTGGCGCCTGACCCGTGCAGCGCTGGGCGGGCGCGATGTGCGATTGCAGGTCACCGACGGTGTCGGCGAGTCGGCGGGCGCGGACATCACGGCATCCCGCAGTGTGTTGCTCCCCCTCGGCCAGCTCAACGCGTCAGATGCGGACGCCCGGCTTTTCAGGAAGATCGGCATTCTTGGACCGTGGACCCAGGCGGTGATCGGGGAGGTCATGCCCGGCGGCGCCGCGGAAAAATCGGGCTTGCAGACCGATGACGTGGTTCAACGCATCGGAGAAAAGACCATTGTTGATGGCCAGCAGTTGCGCGAGACGATACGCGCGTCCAGGGGCGCCGAGACCTGGCAAATCCTGCGGGGCGGGCAGACCCTGCAACTGCAGGTTGCACCGGAAATCCGTGAGGAGGGCGGCCAGTCCGTGGGACGCATCGGCGCCTATGTCGGCACGCCCCCGGCGATGGTGACGGTGCGTTACGGGCCGCTGGAGGGCTTGTGGAACGGCGCCGTGCGGACCTGGGAGGTGTCGGTGCTGACGCTCAAGATGATGGGCAAGATGCTGATCGGTGAAGCGTCCCTGAAAAACCTCAGCGGACCGCTGACGATTGCGGACTATGCGGGCAAGTCGGCGAGCATCGGCTGGAGCGCTTACCTGCTGTTTTTGGCGCTGATCAGCGTCAGCCTGGGTGTGCTGAATTTACTGCCACTGCCGGTTCTGGATGGTGGGCACCTGATGTATTATCTTTGGGAGGCGATCACCGGCAGGAGCGTGTCTGACGCCTGGATGGACCGGTTGCAGCGCGGTGGCGTTGCCATCTTGCTGGCCATGATGTCTGTTGCCTTGTTTAACGATGTCTCCCGGCTTTTGGGTTAATCCATTTTTTTCATGCAAAAACAAATCAAACGATTCAAGCTCCGCAGCGTATCCGCGATCGTGGCGAGCTTTCTGATTGCGCAGGCTGCCTGGGCCGTGGATCCCTTTACGGTGCGCGACATTCGCGTCGAAGGCCTGCAGCGTGTGGAGCCTGGAACCATTTTCGCGTCGCTGCCGTTTCGCGTGGGCGAAACCTACAACGATGACAAGGGCGCCAGCGCCATTCGCGCCTTGTTCGGGCTGGGCCTGTTCAAGGACGTGCGCCTGGAGGTCAGTGGTGACGTGCTGGTGGTTATTGTGGAAGAGCGCCCCACCGTCGCTGACGTGGACTTCGTCGGCGCCAAGGAATTTGACAAGGACGTGTTGAAAAAGGCGCTGCGCGATATCGGCCTTGCCGATGGCCGGCCTTTCGACAAGGCACTGGCCGACCGCGCCGAACAGGAGCTCAAGCGCCAGTACATCAACCGCAGCCTGTATGGCGCCGAGGTGCTGACGACGGTGACGCCGATTGAGCGCAACCGCGTCAATGTCACCTTCAGCGTCATTGAGGGCGACCTGGCCAAGATCAAGGAAATCAATATTGTCGGCAACAAGGCTTTCAGCGAGTCCACGCTGCGGGGCCTGTTTGATCTGAACACCGGCGGCTGGCTCAGCTGGTACACCAAGTCCAACCAGTATTCGCGCGCCAAGCTCAATGCCGACATCGAAACCCTGCGGTCTTACTACCTGACACGGGGCTACCTTGAATTCAAGGTGGACTCCACGCAGGTGGCCATTTCGCCGAACAAGCAGGACATTTCGGTGACCATCAATGTCACCGAGGGTGAGCGTTTCACTGTCTCGGGCGTCAAACTGGAAGGCAATTTCCTGGAGCGCGAGGAAGAATTCAAGTCGCTGGTCACCATCAAGCCGGGCGAGGCCTACAACGCCGACCAGGTGGCGCAGACGGTAAAGGCTTTCACCGAATACTATGGCAGCTTCGGGTTTGCGTTTGCCAAGGTCGAGGCCAAGCCGGAGATCGACCGGGCCAGCAACCGCGTGGCTTTTGTGCTTCAGGGTGACCCTTCGCGCCGGGCCTATGTGCGGCGCATCAACATCAGTGGCAATAACCGCACCCGTGACGAAGTCGTGCGCCGGGAATTGCGGCAGTTTGAGGCGTCCTGGTACGACGGCGACAAAATCCGGCTCTCGCGCGACCGCGTGGACCGCCTCGGTTACTTTACCGAAGTCAATATCGACACCCAGGAAGTCCCGGGCACGCCGGACCAGGTCGACCTGAACATGGCCCTGGTTGAAAAGCCCACCGGCAACCTGCAACTGGGTGCGGGTTTCTCCAGTGCTGAAAAACTGTCGCTGATCTTCGGGTTCAAGCAGGAAAATGCATTTGGCACCGGCAACTATCTGGGCCTGGAAGTCAACACCGGCAAATACAACCGGCAATTTGTGCTGAGCACGGTGGATCCCTACTTCACCAAGGACGGTATTTCGCGTACTTTTGACATCTACTCCCGCACGTCCCGGCCGTATGACAGCCAGGGGGGTGACTATGCGCTGAAGACTACCGGGGGCAGTGTTCGTTTCGGCGTGCCTTTCAGCGAAGTCGATACGGTGTATTTTGGTGTGGGCCTGGAGCAGATCGATATCTCCGGTCCGGTGCTTCCGCTGGTGTACCAGAACTACATCAACACCTTCGGCGCCAAGAGCAACACCATCCCGCTGACGGTCGGCTGGTCGCGTGACGACCGGGACAGTGCCCTGGTGCCGAGCAAGGGTACTTTCCAGCGCGCTTATGGGGACTGGGGTGTGGCCGGCGATGCGCGTTTCCTGCGTGCGAACTACCAGGTCCAGAAATACATTCCCCTGAACAAGCAGTTCACCATTGCCCTGAACGGTGAACTGGGCTGGGGCAAGGGCCTGAACGGCCAGCCTTTCCCGGTGTTCAAGAACTCCTATTCGGGCGGTCTGGGTTCGGTGCGCGGCTTCGAGCCTGGCACGCTGGGCCCGCGTGATGCCCAGGGCAACTCCATCGGCGGCCCCAAAAAGATCACGTTGAACGCGGAAATCCTGGCGCCTTTCCCGGGTGCGGGCAACGACAGGACCCTGCGTTTGTTCGGGTTTGTGGACACCGGCAATGTGTTTGCTGAAAACCAGAAATACAGCCTTGGCGACCTGCGTTCTTCGGTGGGTATCGGCATCAGCTGGATATCCCCGCTGGGACCGTTGCGACTGGCCATTGCCAACCCGTTGAGCAAGACGCCAACGGATAGAATTCAGAGATTGCAATTCCAGATTGGTACATCGTTCTAATGAAGCATTTTTCCTCCAAGCTATTTCTGGCTGCCGTGATGGCCATGCTCACCTGCGCGGCGGGTGCGCAGGAGTTCAAGATCGGCATTGTCAACATTGACCGGATTTTCCGGGAAGCCAACTCCGCCAAGGCGGCGCAGGCCAAGCTGGAGCAGGAGTTCGGCAAGCGCGAGAAAGACCTTGGCGACCTCGGCACGCAACTCAAGACCATGGCAGACAAGTTCGAGCGTGAAGCGCCGACGCTGTCGGAGAGCCAGCGCGCGACCCGCCAGAAGCAACTGGTCGAACAGGATCGCGACTTCCAGCGCAAGCGCCGGGAATTCCAGGAAGACCTCAATGCGCGCAAGAATGAAGAGCTGCAGCAGGTCATCGAACGCGCCAACAAGGTCGTCAAGGCGGTTGCCGAAACCGAAAAATACGACCTGGTTCTGCAGGAAGCGGTATATGCCAATCCCAAGCACGACATCACCGACAAGGTCATCAAGGCGCTCAACGCTGCCAAATAAGCGTTTCATCACGGGCCAGGCGTGACGCTCAGACTCGGGGACATCGTCGCAGCCCTGGCGGCTGACTTTGATGCCCGGCTGGTGGGCGATCCGGATTTGCGGATAGAGCGGCTGGCAACACTGGCGTCTGCCGGACCTGCCGAGCTCAGTTTCCTCAGCAACCTGAAGTACCAGAACCAGCTGGCGCAATCTGCCGCCGGCTGCGTGGTGGTCGGGCCGCAGGCGGCGCAAGCGGCGACACAGCGTGGAGCCTGCATTGTCGTCAGTGACCCTTATCTCTATTTCGCCCGCATCACGCAGCTCTGGAAACAGCACCACCAGCGTGCTTTGGCCACCGGCATCCACCCCAGTGCTTTTGTGGATCCGCTGGCCCGGCTTGGCGAAGGCGTTGCGGTGGCGGCCTTTGCTTTCGTGGGTGCCGATGCGGTTCTGGCGGCGGGCGTTCGCGTGGGTGAGCATGGCGTGGTGGGCGAGGGCGCGCGCATAGGCGCAGGAACCCGCCTTGCGCCCCGCGTGACTGTCGCCGGCGGCTGCGTCATTGGCGAGCGCTGCATCGTGCATGCTGGTGCGGTGATCGGCGCAGACGGCTTTGGTTTTGCGCCGCGCGACGGCGGCTGGGAAAAGATCGAGCAACTCGGTGCGGTCCGTATCGGCAATGACGTCGAGATCGGCGCAAACACCTGCATCGACCGCGGCGCACTGGAAGACACCGTGATCGAAGACGGCGTCAAGCTCGACAACCTGATCCAGATCGGTCACAACGTGCATATCGGTAAACACACGGCCATGGCCGGCTGCGTCGGTGTGGCCGGCAGTGCAACCATAGGTGCCCATTGCACCATAGGCGGTGGCGCGGTGGTGCTGGGACACCTGAACCTGGCCGATCACGTGCACATCTCGGCCTCTTCTGTCGTCACGCGTTCCATCCGCAAGCCTGGGCATTACACCGGGCTGTTTCCCATCGACGACAATGCGAGCTGGGAAAAAAATGCCGCCAGCCTCAAACAGCTTCACGCCTTGCGCGAACGCCTGAAGGTGCTGGAGCAGACCACCGGTACAGCCTCTCGAAAGAACCCCGAAAAATCATGATGGACATCCACCAAATCCTCAAGCAGTTGCCGCACCGTTACCCCTTCCTGCTGGTGGACCGCGTGCTCGAACTCGAGAAGGGCAAACGCATCAAGGCGCTGAAAAACGTCACCATGAACGAGCCGTTTTTTACCGGGCATTTCCCGCACCGGCCGGTGATGCCGGGTGTGTTGATGCTCGAAGCCATGGCGCAGGCCGCGGCCTTGCTGGCTTTTGACATGCAGGGCATCACCCCCGACGACAAGACGGTGTATTACTTTGCCGGTATCGACGGCGCGCGTTTCAAGCGGCCGGTGGAGCCAGGCGACCAGCTCGTGATGGACGTGACGCTGGAACGGCTCAAGGCCGGCGTCTTCAAGTTCAAGGGCGTCGCCCGTGTGGATGACAACATGGCCTGTGAGGCCGAACTGATGTGCACCATGCGCAGCATCGCCTGAGCCAGCCAGCGAAAGCGTTTTTCGTGACAGGCATTCATCCCACCGCGCTGGTTGATCCCGCGGCCCAGCTCGACAGCAGCGTCAGCGTTGGCCCTTACACCGTGATCGGGCCGCATGTGCGTATCGGTGCCGGCACGACGGTCGGCGCGCATTGCGTGATCGAGGGCCACACCACCATCGGGCGCGACAATCGCATTTTCCAGTTCAACTCGCTGGGAGCGATTCCGCAGGACAAGAAGTACGCGGGCGAACCCTGCGAGCTGGTGATCGGCGACCGCAACACCATCCGCGAGTTCTGCACCTTCAACATCGGCTCGCCCGGCGACACCGGCGTGACACGTGTGGGCAACGACAACTGGATCATGGCTTATGTGCATCTGGCGCATGACTGCGACGTCGGCAACCACACGATCTTCGCCAACAATTCGCAGCTGGCGGGTCATGTGCACGTGGGCGACTGGGTGATCCTGGGTGGCTTTACCGTGGTGCACCAGTTTGTGCGGCTGGGCGCCCACAGCATGACGGCCATGTGTTCGCTGCTGTTTGCCGACCTGCCGCCGTTTGTGATGAGCCAGGGCCAGCCGGCTGCGGCCCGCTCCATGAACTTCGAGGGCCTGCGCCGGCGCGGCTTTTCCCCCGACCGCATCGCGGCCGTCAAGGCCATGCACAAGGCCCTGTACCGCGAGGACCTGACCCTGGAGCAGGCGAGGGCGCGTATCGCCGGGCTGACGGCCCAGCACCCCGAGGCCGGGTCGGACGTGCAGATGATGCTGGGCTTCCTGGAAGCCACGTCGCCGCAACGCGGCATCGTGCGTTAGGACCATCGTGCCCGACGCACCCAGCGCTGTGCCTGGCGTGGAGAGGGAGCAATTTTCCGCAGGGCCGTCCCAAGGAAAATTAGCCCCTTTTGGGGGCAGCGCAGCACACGAAGTGGCAAGCGTGGGGGCGAACTTCGCCATGGTGGCCGGTGAAACCTCCGGCGACCTGCTGGCCGGCCTGCTGCTCGATGGTTTTCGCGCGCGCTGGCCCGGGCTGACAGCCGGCGGTATCGGCGGCGCCCAGATGGCGCGCCGCGGTTTCCAGGCCTGGTGGCCCAGCGAGAAGCTGGCGGTGCGCGGATATGTGGAGGTGCTGCGGCACTACCGCGAGATCGTCGGCATACGCCGTCAACTTCGGCAGAAATTGCTGGACCAGCGTCCCGATGTGTTCATCGGCGTGGATGCGCCGGACTTCAACCTCGATCTCGAAGCCGACCTCAAGGCAGCCGGCATCAAGACGGTTCACTTTGTGAGCCCTTCGGTCTGGGCCTGGCGGGCGGACCGGGTCGAGAAAATCCGCCGCAGCGTGGACCACGTGTTGTGCATCTTCCCTTTTGAGCCGGCCCTGCTGGCAAAACACGGCATTGCGGCCACCTACGTCGGCCATCCGCTGGCCAGTGTGATTCCCATGCAACCGGATCGCGCGGCAGCGCGCCGGCAGCTCGGTCTGCAGCCGGACGACCTGGTGCTGGCGCTTTTGCCTGGCAGCCGCCGTTCCGAGATCGACTATCTCAGTTCAAGGTTCTTTGAGGCTGCGGCCCTTGTGCAGCGAGCGCATCCAGCTATCAAAATCATAGTGCCTGCGGTCCCCATGCTGCAGGCGCTGATCGAGCGTGCCGCCCAGTCCGCCGGCATGGCAGGGCGTGTGCAGATCGTCGCGGGCCAGTCCCACGCGGTGCTGGCGGCCTGCGACGTGACGCTGATCGCCAGCGGCACCGCGACCCTGGAGGCGGCGCTGTTCAAGCGCCCCATGGTGATTGCCTACAACATGAACTGGCTGTCCTGGCAGATCATGCGCCGCAAGAAGCTGCAGCCCTGGGTGGGCCTGCCCAACATCCTGTGCCGCGATTTTGTGGTGCCCGAACTGCTGCAGGACGCCGCCACGCCGCACGCGCTGGCCGCTGGCGTTTTAACGTGGCTGGATGCGAAAATCTCGGCACCTGAAAAAATCCACGCTGTCGAACAACGATTTACAAAGCTGCATGAGGAACTGCAGCGCGATACCGCGAAAATAGCCACCGATGCGATCCAGAACATTCTTGCAGGCTGAACAGGTCATGTTGTCCTGGGACACGCCCGGCTTGTGGGCGGGTGTGGACGAGGCCGGCCGCGGCCCGCTGGCCGGTCCCGTGGTCGCCGCCGCAGTGATTCTGGACGACCTGCAGCCGATCAAGGGCCTG
>CAMLDT010000065.1 GCA_946479075.1 uncultured Polaromonas sp. | reverse complement strand
ACTCTTTCCCTACACGACGCTCTTCCGATCTAGTTGCGCGCCACGCGCGCCCGCGTCAGGAAGTCATCACCGAAGTCGGTGCGGACGCTGACGGCGGTGGTCCACCCGCCCGAGCCGGCCGAAGCCGGGGCGGCCCGCAGCGCGCTGTACACCGACTGCAGGGCCGCATCCAGGCCGGCGTCGGTGTCAGGCCGGGCGGAGATCGCCTGGCGGGGCGGGTTACGTGCCAGCATGGAAGCCAGCACGCGCAGATACTCCCCGGCTTCCGGCACGTCGGTGCGGCGGCCATCCAGCAAGACATCCAGGCGCGAAAGCGCCGGCGCACCGTCGGGGCGGGACAGGGTGAACTGGTCCTGCAGCACATGCACACGCGCCAGGTCTGCCACATCGTGGTCCACCAGGATGCGGCCAATGATCCAGACATCGTCGCCCGGCGCACTGACGACATGCATGCCCGCCGGTGCCTGCCCCTTCCACGACGGCCCGTGCACAAAAATCCGCTGCTGCGCACCGCCCGTGGTGCGGCGTCCCGCGTAAGCCCAGGGGTTGGTCCAGGCGTCGAGAAAACCGAGCGTCCAGTAGCGGTCGCCCATCTCCGGCACATGGATGACGACCGGCCCCGCGGACAGATCCAGCCAGGCGTTGGTGAACAGCGTGTCGTTGTTGGGGGTGACGACCTCACGGTCTTCCGGCCCGCGCAGGCGCCGCGTGTGGGTGAACTGGTTGACCCAGCGCAGGGTGGAGGCCGGCCCGTCGCCGGCAAATCCACGCACTGGATGCCTGCGCGCCGTATTGGCCGAACGCATGCGGGCCATCTCGAACAGCGGCAGGGTTTCGAGCACAAACGGGTCCAGCACCCCATCCTGCGCAGGCGCCGCGCAGGCGCGGCCCACCAGCACCGCATCGAGCGCCGCCCCACCCCGGCCTTGCGGCAGCACGGTGAAAGGATTGACCTCCACCGCCTCCAGCGAATCGCCGGCAGCCACCGCAAAATCCGACAGGCTCACGATGGCCTGTGCCAGCGCCTCCACGTCGGCCGGCGGCGCACCACGAAAGCCGTGGAACAGCGCGCTGGTCTTGAGTTCGCCGGTCATGGCGCGGGCCTGGTGGATATCCACCGGCACCACCCGAAAGCTGACATCGCGCAGCAGTTCCACATTCACACCCCCCGCGCCCAGCATCAGGATCGGTCCCAGCACCGGATCGCGGTGTATGCCCAGAATACATTCGACCCCGCCCCTGACCATGGCCGCCACCAGCACGCCATCGACTTGCGCCTGCGGATGCGCCGCATCCACGCTGCGCACGATGGCGTCGTAAGCCAGGCCTGCGGCTTTTTCATCAGCAATGCCCAAGACCACGCCGCCGGCATCACTCTTGTGCAGGATGTCTTTGGAAAGCACCTTCATCACCACCGGAAAACCGATGTCACGGGCTGCGGTCATCGCCGCTTCCCGCGTGTCCACCGCCTGGCTGGCCGCGCTGGGCAGGCCGTGCGCGCGCAACAGCGCCAGCGCGTCCGCCTCGTGGTAGTTGCCGGGCCGCAGCGTGATACAGCCCGCCAGCGCCGCAGCGGCCGGCGCTGCAGCCTGATCCCTGGCCTGGGCTGCAAAAAAGTTCATGGCGGCCAGCACGCGAATTGCGCGCCCGGGCTCACTGAAGCTGAGGCATCCCAGCGCCTGCAGCGCAGCCTGTTGCGGGGCGGTCGTCAGGCTGCTGAAGATCAGCAAGCGGTCCGGATAAGCCTGCCGGAGTTGCCGGGCCACCTGAAGCTGGGTGTGTTGCAGGCTGGGCGTGAGCCCGGCCGCCGCCAGAAACACCAGCAAGCTGCCGTAGTCACCTTCGCCCAGCATGGCGTCGGCCGCCAGCCCCAGCAGGTCGGGCTCGGAAGTGATCTGGCCGGTGATATCGACGGGGTTGCGCGTGGCGGCGAAAGGCACCCGCGCGAGGATGCGGTCGCGCGCCGGCGCCGCCAGCGGCGCCAGTTCCAGCCCGGCATCGTGCGCATCGTCGGACATCAGCACCCCCACGCCACCGGACACCGTCAGCAGGCCGACCCGGGGATTGGCCGGCAGCACCGACACGGACAGGCAATGCGCAACATCAAAAAATTCATCGATGGAGCGCGCGCGCCACACGCCGTATTGCCGGAACAGCGCGTTGAACGCCGCGTCGTCACCGGCCAGCGCCGCCGTGTGCGAGGCTGCCGCCTGCGCGCCCAGCTCGGTCCGTCCGACCTTCACGACCACCACCGGTTTGCGCGCCTGGCGGGCCAGATGCAGGGCGTTTTTCAGCTTGGCGCCATCGCGGCAGCCTTCCATGTAAGCCATGATCACGCGGGTGGCCGGGTCCCGCGCCATCCAGGCGATGCAGTCGGCCACGTCGATGTCGGCTTCGTTGCCGGTGGCCACCCACATCGACAGGCCGACATTGCGCTCCCGCGCCATGCCATAGGCATACGCCCCGAAGGCGCCGCTCTGGCTGGCAATGCCGACCGCGCCGGAAGGGGCCAGGCCGCCGGAGACGACCGGCGAAAAGGTGGCATAGACCCGGCGGTCCGCATTCATGAAACCCAGGCAATTGGGCCCCAGCAGGCGGATGCCGGCTTCCCGCGCCCGCGCAGCGAAGCGCTGCTGCGCGCGTGTGCCGTCTTCGCCGGTTTCGGCAAATCCGGCGGTGAACATGACAATGCTTTTGACCCCCGACGCCACCGCATCTTCCAGCGCGGTGAAGGCGTGCTGCGCCGGCACCGCAAAAATGGCCAGATCCACAGGCTGACCCACCGCACGCAGGCTCGGGTAGGCGCGCAGGCCCTGCACCTGTGGCTGTGTCGGGTGGATGGGATAGATGGCGCCGGCAAATTCCTGTTCAATCAGGTAACGCAGCGGGATGGCGCCGGTCTTGACACCGCCGGCGGAGGCGCCGACGACGGCAATGGATGAGGGCGAAAAAAAGGCATCGAGGCTGGCATCAAAATCGGATGGGGTCACGGCTGGCAACGCTTGTGGAATGAAGGCGTCAAGATAGCCAGCGCACGCTTATAAGGCAAGACGGCATTTCCGGTTCATCGATCACTTTTTCCGATAGGTCTCCATGGCCGTCCAGGCACGCGCGAAATCCTGCGTGAAACGTGCAAAACTTTCGACCGCAGGCGAGATCGAAGGCCGCCGCCGCACAAACATGGCGACGCTCCAGCTCACCTGCGGGCGCACCAGCGGCAGGAAGGCCAGCCCGAAGCCGCGCACCAGCGACTCCGACATGGAAGGCAGGACCACCGCACCGTGCTGGAAGCGCAACATGGACAGCGCTGTATTGACCCGGTGCACAGGCACCAGCTTCAGCGGGTGATACCGGGGCGGCACGTTGCTCAGGACGTTGGTCGCGAAGTTGGGCATGTAATTGATGACCGGCCGCTCACGCAAGTCCTTCCAGCTCAGCGATGCCGCGCCCGCCAGGGGATCGTCCGGCGGCAAGGCCACCCACAACGGGTCGGGCCACAGCACCTGCACGCTCACCGAGTCGTCGGTGATCACGCCGGCAGGCCCGAAACCCACGTCGGTGTTGCCGTGCAGCAGCCCGGCCAGCACCATGTCGATGGGCACATCCTCGAAGCGCACCTCGATGTCCGGGTTGCTGGCCCGGTAGGTCGAAATCAGTTCAGGCATCAGCGTGCAGGACAGGGTCTCGGGCGCGGCGACCCGCACGACGCCGCGGCGCAGTTCCTTCAGGTCGGCCAGGCTGTCCAGCGCCTCTTCCAGCGTGGCCAGCACCCGCCGCGCCATGGGCTCGAAAGACTGGCCGACGGCGGACAGGGACACGCTGCGGGTGTTGCGGTCCAGCAGGCGGACACCGACGCGATTTTCCAGTTCGCTGACCAGGCCGCTGAGCGCTGCCTGCGACAGGCTCATGGCTTTGGCCGCCTCCGAGAAACTGCCTGTTTCCACCACGGCCACCAGGGCCCGGAGTTGCCGGATGGTCACATGCATGTTCATGGCGGCGCCTTTCAAAGATCCATGATTAATAAGCCTGAATGATAAGTTCCTCAGAAAATGCGACTTGCCCTATGGGTCGGCAACACCTACCGTTGCGGCTCCCAACCCGGAAATTTGAGGAGACAACATGAAAATGACACGCAGAAATCTGCTCGGAACGGCGGGCGCCGCCGTGCTGTCCGCCGGCCCCACCCCCTTTGCCCTGGCCCAGGACAACTGGCCGTCCCGGCCGATACGGCTGGTGGCCCCGTATGCGCCCGGCGGACCCAGCGACATTTCGGCGCGGGTGCTGGCCGACCACCTCAGCAAAAGCCTGGGCCAGCAGGTGATCGTCGAGAACAAGCCTGGCGCAGGCACACGGCTGGCCAACGAAATGGTGGCCCACACCGCCCCGGATGGCTACACCATGCTTTACGCCGCAGCACCCTATGCCACGGCCGAGGCGCTTTACGGCAAGCAGAAGTTCGACATCAAAAAAGACCTGCTGCCGGTGACCTTTGTGGCCATGGCACCGCTGTTCCTGATCGTCAACGCCAATTCGGGCGTGAAAAACGTGCGGGAACTCATTGCCCTGGGCAAGTCCCGTTCCTCGGGCCTGAACTTCGGCTCCCCGGGTGCCGGCTCCCAGCCCAACCTGGCCGCCGATCTGTTCCTCAAGGATGCCAAGCTCAATGGCGAGATCCTGCATTTCCGCGGCGACGCGCCCGCCTACGTCGAGCTGCTCGGTGGCCGCATTGACGCGACCCTGACCGCCATCACCACGGCGTTGCCGCACATCAAGGCCGGCAAACTGCGCGTGCTCGGCGTCGCCTCGGCGCAGCGCAGCCCGCTCTACCCCGATGCACCGACGCTGCGCGAACAGGGCATGACCAATGTCGTCGCATCCGGCTGGTACGGCATGATGGTTCCAGGTGGCACATCGCGCCTGGTGATGGCCCGCCTGCAGGCGGAGATCAACCGCGCGCTGTCGGACCCCGAAGTCCGGCAAAAATTCCTGTCGCAGGGACTGGAACCGCGCGGCGGAACACCTGCGGAGTTCCAGGCCTTCATCGACAGCGAAACCCGCAAGTGGACCGCGGTGATCCGCCAGTCGGGCATCAAGGGTGAATAAGGTGTCCCGGCTGTTGCTGGCCATCCTCACCTGCGCACTGCTGCAGGCCTGCGCACACGCACCCGGCGGCTCGCCGCTGCTGCGCCAGACCGCTTTCGGCCCCGTCACCGGCAGCGACGACTCAGCCGCCAGCGGTACGCTGTCATGGAAAGGGGTTCCCTTCGCCAGTCCGCCTGTCGGCGAGCTGCGCTGGAGGGCGCCGCTCCCGCCCCAGCCCTGGACCGGCGTGAAGACTGCAACGGCATTCGCGCCGGCCTGCGTTCAGACCGGCCGGCTGTATGGTCCGGGCCAGAACAACCGCTACGACGCCACCATCGGCGGCACCCTGGGCCAGACGCTGGGCGCCGAAGATTGCCTCTACCTGAACATCTGGCAACCTTCGGCCCCGTCGGCCAGGCCGCGACCGGTCATCGTCTGGGTGCACGGCGGCAGCAACATCACCGGCTATACGGCCGACCCGGTGTATGACGGCGCCCATCTCGCCCGCACGGCCGATGCCATCGTGGTCTCGGTCAACTACCGTCTCGGCATCTTCGGTTTTCTCGAACTGGCCGCCCTGAAAACCGGCAACGCGGCCGACGACTCCGGCAATTTCGCGTTGATGGACATCGCCCGGTCGCTGGAGTTTGTGCAGAACAACATCGCCGCTTTTGGCGGTGACCCGGCGCGCGTGACGCTGATGGGGCAATCAGCCGGCGCCGTCAATGTGTATGCCTTGCTGGCCTCGCCGATGATGGCCGCCCGGCCGAAGCCGCTGTTCCATCGCGTCGTTGCCCTCAGCGGCGGCATTTCCTCGGCAGCCACTCTTCCGCCCGGCTCGATACCGGGTGTGTTGCCGCTGGCCGTCTGGTCGGCCCGCGGCCATGCGCTGCTCACGCAGTCGTTGCTGGCGGACGGGACCGCGGCCGACGAAGCCGCGGCCAAAGCCCTTGCGGCCCAGCGCACACCGGCCCAGCTCGCCGCCTATTTGCGCGGCAAATCCCCGGACGAACTGCTGGGCACGGTCGCCAAACGGCTGGCCCCGATGGGCATGGCGGCCTCCAACCCCATCCCCGATGGGAAGGTGGTGGTGGCCGATCCGATTGCCGGTATCCGCGCCGGGCAGTATGTGAAGGTGCCGGTCCTCGCAGGCATCACACGCGACGAAACCAAACTGTTTCCCCAGCTCTTTGCCTTGCGCCCTGCGCTGGGCGGTGTGAGCGGGCGGCTGCTGGGCGATGCAGCGGTGTTTGCGCTGGCTTCCCGTTATGACCCCGAGGCGCCGCCGGCCACCCGCATCGAAGACTGGGTGCCGCCTGCCTACCTGCCGGCGCAGACACCGGTGACAGGATTCACGGCACGCAGCGACGCGCTCAACCGCATCTGGTTTTCGGCCATCCGGGATGATGTGCTCAATGCACTGTCCTCCCGCCAGACGCCGGTATGGAACTACCAGTTCGAATGGGACGAACTGCCGGCGCCTTTCGACGTGATTTTCGGCGCGGCGCATACCTTTGACCTGCCCTTCATCTTTGGCAACTTCGGGCCGTCGCTGTATGCGCGCATCTCCTTCACCGAGGCCAACCGGCCCGGTCGGCTGGCACTGTCGGCGCAGATGATGAAAAGCCTGGGCGCGTTTGCGCACGCCGGCGATCCCAACCACCCAGCGCTGGGCGTGCGCTGGCCGGTCTGGCCGGCCCAACTGGTGTTCGATGCGGACCGCAACACCACGCACACCCATGTGCGCGCGCAGCGCGCCGCGCCCTGACCAGGACTGACTGCGCCTGCTTGGGCCTGACTGTGCGAACGGCATAGGCACAGCGTCAGGCACAGTTCCCGGTGGCGCGCCGATTCCACATCAAATCGGGGCCAGGCCCGCGTCCTTGTTACGTAGTCAGCTACTGAATTCATAGCAAGCGGGCAATTTTGGCCCACCTTTCCAGGCCGGCCCCCTTCAGGCGCAACAGGCCTGGCCGCCGCGGGCCAGCGGGAGGGTTCTTGCCTGTCGTGAATCAGGAAGTTGGCCTACACCGCCTGCCAGCCACCGCGCGGAAGCTGAAGCTTTACAGCTTGCAGAACGGGCCCTAGAACAGGCAGTGATTCCATCGCCGCTGCCTGCTGCGCCGGCACAGGTGCCCCTGCTGCTGATGCTGAACCTCATTCACCACAGGACATCCCATGCCATTCCATGACTGCCTCACGATCTCCCGGCGCGGCCTGTTGATCGCCGGGGCCGCGTCGGGCGCCGCGGCGGCAGCAGCCACTGCGCCCAGCGTGCACAGCGCGCCTGCGCCAACCCCGTCCAGCGCGGCCTATCCCCTGACCAGGGTGACGCTGGAGGTCAACGGCCAGCCTCATCAACTCGACCTCGACAACCGCACCACCTTGCTTGACGCCTTGCGCGAAACCCTGCGGTTGACCGGTACCAAAAAAGGCTGCGACCATGGGCAGTGCGGTGCCTGCACCGTCATCGTTGATGGCCGCCGCATCAACGCCTGCCTGACGCTGGCGGTCATGCATGAAGGGGCCAGCGTCACCACCGTCGAAGGCCTGGGCACGCCGCAAAAGCTGCACCCGATGCAGGCAGCCTTTGTCAGGCACGACGGTTACCAGTGCGGTTATTGCACGCCCGGGCAAATCTGCTCGGCGGTCGCTACGCTCGATGAAATCCGGCGCGGCGTCCCCAGCCATGTCACCGGCGACCTGACGGTGCAGCCCCTGCTGTCCGCCGAAGAGCTGCGTGAACGCATGAGCGGCAACATTTGCCGCTGCGGCGCGTATTCCAACATTGTTGATGCCATCACCGAAGTGGCCGGGGGAAAGGCATGAAACCCTTCACGTACGAACGCGCACGCACGCCGGCCGAGGCGGCGGCGGCCATCGCCGCCCAGCCCGGCGCCCGTTTCATTGCCGGTGGCACCAATCTGCTCGATCTGATGAAGCTCCAGATCGAGACGCCGGGGCACCTGGTGGATGTCAACGCCCTGAACCTCGATCAGGTGCTCCCCACGCCCGAAGGCGGCCTGCGCATCGGTGCGCTGGTGCGAAACACCGATCTCGCGGCGCATGCCACCGTCCGGCGCAACTACGCCGTCCTGTCACGCGCCCTGCTGTCCGGCGCTTCGGGTCAGTTGCGCAACAAGGCCACGACGGCAGGCAACCTGCTGCAGCGCACGCGCTGCCCCTACTTTTATGACACCCAGCAAGCGTGCAACAAACGCCAGCCCGGTTCGGGCTGCAGCGCCATCGGCGGCATCACGCGCCAGCATGCCATCGTCGGGGCCAGCGACGCCTGCATCGCCACACACCCCAGCGACATGGCCGTCGCCATGCGTGTGCTCGATGCGCGGGTCGAAACGGTGCGCGCCGATGGCCGTCAGCGCGTGATACCGATTGCAGACTTTCACAAGCTGCCCGGCAGCACGCCGCATATTGAAACCGCGCTCGAAACCGGTGAGCTGATCACCGCAGTAAGCTTGCCGCCGCCCGCGAGCGGCACGCACATCTACCGCAAGGTTCGGGATCGCGCGTCCTACGCCTTTGCCCTGATCTCAGTGGCCGCCATCGTTCAAAAAGACGGCAGGGGGCAGATCGCCCTGGGCGGTGTGGCACACAAGCCCTGGCGCGTGGAGGCCGCCGAGGCCGCCATGCCCCAGGGGGCCCGAGCCGTCACGCCGCGGCTGCTCGCCGGGGCAGCGCCGACCGAACACAACGCCTTCAAACTGCCGCTGGTGGAGCGCACGCTTGCGGCCGTGCTGGCTCAGGCGAGGACAAGCTCATGAAATTCGATACCCCCGCCACCACCAACCCGATTGACCAGCTCAAGATCGTCGGCAAAGCCACCGACCGCATTGATGGGCCGCTCAAGACCACCGGCACCGCGCCCTATGCGTATGAAAGGCATGACGTCGCGCCACAGGCCGTGTACGGCCAGGTGGTTCACGCCGGCATCGCGAAGGGGCGCATCGCCTCGATGGATCTGAGCGCCGCGCGCAAGGCGCCGGGCGTGATCACCATCGTCACCGCCCGCAATGCAGGCAAGCTGGGCAAGGGCAAGATGAACACGGCCCGGCTGCTGGGCGGGCCGGAGATCGAGCACTACCACCAGGCGATTGCACTTGTCGTTGCGCACACCTTCGAACAGGCGCGCGACGCAGCCCTGCTGGTGAAGGTGCGGTACGCCCAGGCACCCGGAAAGTTCAGCCTGGCCAAAGCCCGCGACGATGCGCCGGTCGCCAAGCCGGGCGACCAGGGTCCGTCAGAGACCCGGGTCGGGGACTTCGAAGGCGCGTTTGACAGTGCAGCTGTTCAGCTAGACGTCACTTACACCACGCCCGACCAATCCCACGCGATGATGGAGCCGCATGCCTCGATTGCCGAATGGCAGGGCGAGCAACTCACCGTGTGGACCACCAACCAGATGATTGACTGGACCGTCGGTGACCTGTCCAGGACGCTGGGCATTCCCAAAGCCAGGGTGCGGCTGGTTTCGCCCTTTGTCGGCGGCGGCTTTGGCGGCAAGCTCTTCCTTCGCGCCGATGCCTTGCTGGCGGCGCTGGGCGCGAAGGCCACCGGCCAGCCGGTCAAGGTGGCGCTCGCCCGGCCCATGACCGCCAACAACACCACCCACCGCCCTGCCACCATCCAGCGCATTCGCATCGGCTGCACGCGCGACGGGAAGATCACCGCCATCGGGCACGAGGGGTGGTCGGGTGACCTGCCGGGCGGCAGCCCCGAAACCGCCGTCAACCAGACGCGTTTGCTTTACGCCGGGTCGCACCGCATGACAGCCACCCGCCTGGCCGTGCTGAACCTGCCCGAAGGCAATGCCATGCGCGCACCTGGCGAAGCACCGGGTCTGATGGCGCTGGAAATCGCGGTGGACGAGATGGCGGAGCGGCTGGGCATCGATCCCATTGAGTTCCGCACGATCAATGACACGCAGGTCGATCCCGAAAAACCTGCACGACCTTTTACCCAGCGCCAACTGATCGAGTGCATGCGCACCGGCGCCGCGAAGTTCGGCTGGGCCGCGCGCCAGGCGCGACCTGCCCAGGTGCGCGACGGCCGCTGGCTGGTCGGCATCGGCATGGCCGCGGCCTTCCGAAACAACCTCACGATGAAGTCCGGCGCACGCATCCGTCTGGACACCCGCGGCCGGGTCACGGTGGAGACCGACATGACCGACATCGGCACCGGCAGCTACACCATCATTGCGCAAACGGCAGCCGAGATGCTGGGAGTCACGCTGGACAAGGTGTTTGTGCGGCTCGGGGACTCCGCTTTTCCCGTGTCGTCGGGCTCCGGTGGCCAATGGGGCGGCAACAGCTCCACCGCCGGCGTGTACGCCGCCTGCATGAAGATGCGTGAAGCCATCGCCAGCAAAGCCGGCATGTCAGCTTCAGACGCGGTATTTGCAGACGGCCTGGTTCAGGCGAGCGGGCGCAGCATGACGCTGGCCGAAGCCGCCGGGGCGGCGGGCCTGGTGGCGGAGGACAGCATCACGTTTGGCGACCTCGGCAAAAAAGCCCAGCAGTCCACCTTTGGCGCGCATTTTGTCGAGGTGGGCGTTGATGCGGCCACGGGCGAAATCCGGGTGCGCCGCATGCTGGCCGTGTGCGCAGCGGGCCGCATCCTCAATCCCAAGTCGGCACGCAGCCAGGTGATCGGCGCCATGACCATGGGTGTGGGCGCGGCACTGATGGAAGAACTTGCCGTGGACGAACGTCACGGTTTTTTCGTCAACCACGATCTGGCCGGTTATGAAGTACCGGTGCACGCCGACATTCCGCACCAGGAGGTTGTTTTTCTAGACGAGACCGATCCCATGTCCTCGCCCATGAAAGCCAAAGGCGTCGGCGAGCTTGGCATCTGCGGTGTCGGCGCCGCCATTGCCAACGCCGTCTACAACGCCACGGGCATCCGCGTGCGGGACTACCCCATCACGCTGGACAAGCTGCTGGACAAACTGCCTGCGGTGGCTTGAGCGCGGCATGACCGGCGCAAGCCCGGCGGCCGCTCATCCCTGTTCGGTCCGGGCCGCGAGCAGCTGCCGGAAATGCAGGCTCATGCGTTCTGCATCGGCCTTCAGGTCAGTGAACAGCTCGAAAGCACCCACGGCCTGGCCCACCGCCATCGCGCCGCCGTCCATGGTGCGGCAGCCCGCGGCCCGCGCCGCCTGAAGCAGGCCGGTGTTGATTGGAAAATAGACGATTTCCGAGACCCACAACGAGGGCCGCAGCAAGCTGGCCGGCAGCGGCAGGCCGGGTAATTTGTCCATGCCGGTGGGTGTGGCGTGGATCAAACCCGTGGCGCCGTCGAGCGCCTGTGCCACAGCGTTGCAGGCCAGCACGCGCTGGCCAAAGCGGGCGCTCAATGCCTCGGCAAGCGCGCCTGCGCGCACGCCATCGGTATCCACGATGCGCAGTTGGGCGGCACCTCCACGCAACACCGCGTCGGCAATCGCCGAGCCTGCACCGCCCGCGCCCAGCAGCACCACGCAGCCGAGGTCGGCATCCGGAAGCGAGCGGCGCAAACCCCAGGCCCAGCCTGAACCATCGGTGTTGTGCCCCACCATGCGGCCACCGCGGATCACCACCGTGTTCACCGCGCCCATGGCCTCGGCTTCGGGTGACAGGTCGTCCAGCAAAGGCAGCACCGCCTGTTTGCAGGGATATGTGATGTTCAGTCCGGCAAACCCCATGATGCGTGCCGAGGCCAGCAGGGCCGGCAACTGCTGCACCGCACCGGCCGTCCGGTCCAGATCGATCAACTGGTAATGCAGACGCAAGCCGTGGTGGCGCGCTTCTTCTTCCTGCATGGCGGGCGTGAGCGAACGCTGGATACCGGCGCCGATCAGGCCGACCAGCAGCTTGCCGCCGGCCGCGTTCATCGACGCGGTGTTTATGTGAACCGAAGTCATCGTCAGAGGGTTAGATTTGGAAGGCATTCCACACCATCAGACGCCCGGCGCTGCTCAGGCCCGTTTCCTGAACATGGCTGACGCACCGCTCGCCGCGCGAATCTCGTCGGCCGTGGCCAGCAAAGCTTCCGACAATTCCTCCATGCGTGCCTCGGTCAGGCGCACCAGCGGGCCGGCGATGGTGACCACGCCTATCGCACCCGTGGGTGACATCACCGGTGCGGCCATCGCGGTCATCTGCGGTGCAAACACTTCGCTGATCATGCTGAAGCCGCGCTTGCGTGCTGCCTGCACATAGGCCAGCAGCGCCTTGATGGTGGTCGGGGCGTTGGGGCCAAAGTCTTTGGGCAAAGCAAAACCCTGCCTGGCAACGAGGCGAATCGCGTCTTCGTCGCTCATGGTTGACAACCAGGCGTGGCCGGCGGAGCTGCACGAGAGGGGCACCGACAGGCCCATGTCGGGGTCATAACGCAGGCCGCGCCGGGCGCCCTGCGCCTTGGCGACAAAGGTGAGGTCGTCACCATCGACCACGGCCAGGCGCACCAGTTCGCCCGATTCTTCAGCCAGGCTGTCGAGCAGCGGCTGCGCGACATCGACCACACCCGAGGCACTCAAAAAGCCCAGGCCCAGCGAAACAAGCTTGATGGTCAGAACGTATTCGCCCTGCTCACGCACCTGGCGCACATAACCACAGCGGCACAGCTCGGCCAGCAGGCGGTGGGTGGCGCTGAGCGGCATGTCGATGGTGGCGGCCAGCATGGAGACGGTTTGCCCCTCGGGGTGCACGGCCAGATGCTCCAGGGTCTTGAAGCTTCGTTCGAGAAGGGTACTCATGGAAAAACGATTTTTGTAGGCACAGGCATGGCGGTATTTGGCCACGCTTGGCGGCTGGTTCAAACACAAAATGATAATGGTTTTCCATAATGGAAAGACTTTCCAATTTAATTGATGATCCATCGTTCCCCCCTTAAGGTGGTGCGCTGATGGGCGCTACCTGTTTGCTCACTTTCCACTATTCATCCGAGACAAAAGGACCCTTCCATGACGTCGATGCCCTCCCTCCGTTTGACCCGCCGCACCCTCGCCCTGGCCGCAGCCGCCCTGTTGGGTCTGCCTGCCGCTGCCATGGCGCAGGACATCCAGGAACGCACCATCAAGTTCGGCCACCTGAACAATCCCGACCACCCGACCAGCCTGGGCGTGCGCAAGTTCGCCGAGATCGTCGCCGCCAAGACCGGCGGCAAGATCAAGGTGCAGGAATTCGCGGCCTCCCAGCTCGGCAACGAGCTGCAGCAGCAATCGGCGCTGCAGGGCGGCGTGCAGGAAATGCTGGTCGCCTCGACCACGTCCCTGAACGGCATCGTCAAGGAATTCGGCCTGCTCGACTTTCCCTTCCTTTTTGCCAATGCGAAGCAGGCTGACGCGCTGGTTGACGGCCCGCTGGGCAAGATGCTCAGTGCCAAACTGCCGGAAAAAGGCGTGGTCGTCCTGGGCTTTTTTGACCTGGGCTTTCGCAACGTCACCAACAGCAAGCGCCCCATCATGAAGGGCTCCGATCTGGAAGGTCTGAAGCTGCGCGTGATCCCGAACCCGGTGTTCCTCGAAACCTTCAAGACCTTCAAGGCCAACCCCGTTCCCATGCCCTTCGCCGAGCTGTACGGCGCGCTTGAGAGCAAGGCGGTGGATGGCGAGGAAAACCCCTTCGCGGTCATCGCATCCAGCAAGTTCTACGAAGTGCAGAAGTACGTCAGCGGCACCAATCACGTTTACGCCACCAACCCGATCCAGATCAGCAAGCGCTTCTGGGACCGGCTCTCGGCCACCGAGCAGAAAATTCTGGCGGACGCCGCCATCGAAGCACAGAACTGGCAGCGCGTGGTCAGCCGTGAAGTCTCGGCCAAGGCCCTGGGCGAGCTGACGGCCAAAGGCATGCTCTACAACGACGTTCCGCCCGCCGAACTCGCGAAGATGCGCGCCGAAGTGCGTCCCGTCTATGACAAGTTCTCCGCCGCCTATGACCCGGCCATCGTGACCCTCTTCAAGTCCGAGCTGGAGCGCGTCGCCAAGTTCTGATGGTGAAGTTCTGAGCACCATGAAAATACTTGTCCTTCACGGGCCGAACCTGAACCTGTTTGGCCGCCGCGAGCCACATATCTACGGCACCACGACGCTCGCGCAGATCAACGACATGCTGGCAAAACTGGCCGGGGAGATGGGCGTCACGCTCGAAACCCTCCAGTCCAACCATGAAGGCGCGCTGATTGATTTCCTGCACGAGCACATCGACACGGCGCAGGGCGCGCTGGTCAACCCCGCCGGGTTGACACAACATGGCGTGCCGCTGCATGACGCCATCAAGGCCATGCCCTTCCCGGTGATCGAGGTGCACATGTCCAACCTCGCGACACGTGAGCCCTGGCGCCACCATTCGATCATCTCGCCGGCTGTGAAGGGCACGATCCAGGGCTTCGGCCCGCGCTCCTACCTGCAGGGCCTGCGGGTCGTGACCGAGATCGCGCGTGAAGCGCAGGCCCTTGCCGCGCCAAACTGACATGGACAAGTTTGCCGACAAGGCCTGCAAGGGCATCGAGTTCCTGATCGCGCTCGGCCTGGCCATCATGGTCGTGCTGGTTTTCGGCAATGTCGTGTTGCGCTACGGCTTCAACTCGGGCATCACAGTGTCCGAAGAAGTGTCGCGCTGGCTCTTCATCTGGGGCACCTTCCTCGGCGCCCTCGTGGCGCTTCGTGAACACGGTCACCTTGGCGTTGACATGGTGGTCGAGCGGCTGCCAGTTGTCGGCAAGAAGATCTGCCTGATCGTCGGCCACGTACTGATGATCTTCATTGTGGTGTTGCTGGCCATGGGCAGCTGGGAGCAGGTCAAGATCAACTGGGACGTCACGGCGCCGACCACCGGCTGGACCATGTCCATCGTCTATCTCTCGGGCCTCGTGTTCGGCGTGCTCGCGTGCGGCCTGCTGCTGCTGGACTTGTGGAAGGTCGTCAGCGGCCAGCTGGCGGACGACCAGCTTGTCATGGTGCAGGAGTCGGAAGAGGCGGTGCAGCTCAAGCAGGTGCTGGACGATGCGCGCGAGACAGACCACATTGCCGGAGCGCGCCCATGACCATTGCCATCTTCATCGGTTCGCTGCTGGCCGCCATGGCTCTGGGCATCCCCATTGCGTTTGCGCTGCTGGCCAGCGGTGTCGCGCTGATGTGGCATTTGCAGCTGTTTGATTCGCAGATCCTGGCGCAGAACCTGGTCGGTGGCGCCGACAGCTTTCCGCTGCTGGCCGTGCCCTTCTTCATGCTGGCCGGCGAGATCATGAACGTCGGCGGCCTGTCGCGCCGCATCGTCAACCTGGCGCTGGCGCTGGTCGGCCACGTCAAGGGCGGGCTGGGCTACGTCACCATCATGGCGGGTTGCCTGCTCTCGGCGCTGTCGGGCTCGGCCGTGGCCGATGCGGCGGCGCTCACCGCGCTGCTGCTGCCGATGATGGTCAAGGCCGGGCACGAAAAGGCGCGCGCCGGTGGCCTGATCGCATCCGTGGGCGTGATCGGCCCCGTGATCCCGCCCAGCATCGGGCTGGTGATCTTCGGCGTGGCGGCCAACGTGTCGATCTCCAAGCTCTTCTTCGCGGCCGTTGTGCCGGGCCTGCTGATCGGCGGCGCACTCTGGTTCACCTGGGCCTGGCTGGTGCGGCGCGAGGCCATCGTGCCGCCGCCGCGCAAAAGCGGCGCCGAGATCATGAAGGCTTTCCGCGACGCCACCTGGGCGCTGTTTCTCCCGGTCATCATCCTGGTCGGCCTGCGCATGGGCGTGTTCACGCCGACCGAGGCCGCCGTGGTGGCCGCCGTCTACGCCCTGTTTGTTTCCACCGTCATCTACCGCGAACTCAAGCTGTCGCAGCTCTACGATGTGTTCGTGGCGTCGGCCAAGACCAGCGCCATTGTCATGTTCCTGATCGCGGCGGCCATGGTCAGCGCCTGGCTGATCACTGTGGCCAACCTGCCGGCCATGGTGGTGGAACTGCTCAAGCCTTTCATGGGCAGTCCCATTTTGCTGATGTTCGCCATCATGGTGCTGGTCATGGCTGTCGGCACGGCGATGGACATGACGCCCACCATCCTGATCCTGACGCCGGTGCTGATGCCCGTGG
>CAMLDT010000064.1 GCA_946479075.1 uncultured Polaromonas sp. | reverse complement strand
GACAGCATCGCCGCGCACCAGGGCGTGTTGCCGCCGGCCGGCGGCAACGTGCTGCGCATCATCGAGTGGCCGGCCGAACCGGAAGACCCGGCCGAGCTGCGCCGCCTGATGGACAAGACCTTTGCGGCCATGTACCCGGACGCGCACCGCGACGTCAAGCCCGGCGAACACCCCGGCATGCACACCACCCAGACCGTGGATTACGCCATCGTGCTCGAAGGCGAAATCGTCGCCATCATGGACGAGGGCGAAACCCTCATGCGCCAGGGCGACGTGCTGATCCAGCGCGGCACCGCCCACGCCTGGGCCAACCGTTCGGGCAAACCGGTCAAGGTCGCCTTCATCCTCTGCGATTCGCAGGCCTGAACCCGCGCTAGCCGGCTCTTGCACTATTTAGCACAGTTGTGCTAATATTTGTCCATGGACGCCAAAACCCAGAAAAGCGAGATGACCCGCGCCGCGATTGTCGGTGCGGCGCTCGACTTTGCGTCTGCGGACGGGCTGGAGGCCATCACCCTGCAGGCGGTGGCCGACCGGCTGGGTTTGTCCAAGAGCGGTGTGTTTTCGCGCATCGGTTCACGTGAGGCCTTGCAGAAGGCCGTGATTGAGGAATTCGGCCGGCGCTTTATCGCCGACGTGTTTGTGCCGGCCATGCAGTTGCCTAAGGGCCTGCCGCGGCTGGACGCCATCATGCAGCGCTGGATCATCCGCATGCGCGATGTGGAGGTGAAGTCGGGCTGCATCTACACCGCCGGCGCTTTCGAGCTTGACGACCGCGACGGCGAACTGCGCGAGGTCTTGCTGCAGGAAGTGACGCGCTGGCGCGCCGCGCTGCGCCGCACCGTGCAGCAGGCCATCGACGCCGGCCACCTGAAGGCCGACACCGACCCCGAACAGCTGGTCAGCGAAGTCAGCGCCCTGGCCATGGGCCTGTTGCACGACGCACGTTTTCTGCGGGACCCGCGCGCCGCCGAGCGGGCGCAGGCCACCTGGCAGCGCCTGAAAATCAGTTACCAGGCCTGAGACCTGGCGAGAAGTGGCCCACGAGGGCTTTTTGTTGGTTCATATTTCGCACGAGTGTGCGGAGAAAAGGAAATGCCATGTTGCTCCTGATCATTCCCCTGGCCCTGTTTGTCGGCGTGCGCACGCTGCGCGCCCTGCGTGAATCGTTGCGTGGCGTCCCGCGCAGCAACCGCGACTGGGTCTGGTACTGAAAGGAAGGACGCCGCCATGACCCGCAGTTCTGTCGAAGCCGCCGCCGCGTTTTACAACACCAGCCCCATAACGCGCCTGTTTCGCTGGGGCCTGGGCGCCTCACAGCGCCTGTGGCCGGCGCTGGCGGTGCGCGCGGCCTGCCGCCTGTTCGCAACGCCGCTCCCCCCGCGCTGGCTGACGCGGCGGCGCGCCTGGCCGGCCGATTGGACGGTGACGGCCTGGCCGTTTGAAAACGCCAGCATCTCCCTGTATGCGCGTGCCGCGGCGCCGCACGGGCCGGTGGTGTTGCTGGTGCACGGCTGGGGCGGCCATGCCGGCCAGATGCTGGCGCTGGCTGACCGCCTGGAGGCGCAGGGCCTGTGCGCAGTGATTCTTGAAATGCCGGCACACGGCCGCAGCGCCGGCGTGACCAGCAACCTGCCGCAATTCGCGCGCGCCATCGACTATGCGGCCGCCCGCCTGCAACAGCAGGGCTTCCGGCTGGACGCGGTGGTCGCGCATTCGCTGGGGGCCAACGCCGCAGCTTTTGCCGCGAGCCGTGGCCTCGCGCTGCGCAAGCTGGTGCTGCTGGCGCCGCCGGCGTCGCCGCATGAATACACGCGGCTGTTTGCCCAGGTGTTTGGCCTGAGCGAGCGCACACGCGCAGCGATGCAAAAACGCTTTGAGGCGCGCGAAGGCGTGTTGATGCCGCAATTCGAGCCGCAGGCGGTCGGCCCGCGCATCCACCTGCCCACGCTGGTGGTGCACGACCGCCGCGACAACATCAACCGCTTCGCCGACGGCGTGGCCTTCAGCGAGGCCATTGCCGGCGCGCGCTTGCTGGCGACCCAGGACCTGGGACACCGCCGCATTTTGAAAGACGAAGCCGTGCTGCAGGAGCTTGCGGCTTTTCTCGCCTGAGACCTGTCGCGCTGTGCGCACCATTGTTGTGCGATTGGGTGCAGGGGGCCTATCATTGCCGCACTTCAACAAGAGGAGACGGCGATGGGAATGTTCAGCTGGACAGAAAAAAGCAGCGCGGTGTTGTCGCAGGGCGGCGTGATTGCCCCCGACGAGCGCCTGCCCTGGCCGCAGACCGCGGTGATGGGTGTGCAGCATGTGATTGCGATGTTTGGCGCCACTGTGCTGGCGCCCATCCTGATGGGCTTTGATCCCAACATCGCGATCCTGATGAGCGGCATCGGCACGCTGATCTTTTTTGCCATCACCGGCGGCAAGGTGCCCAGCTACCTGGGCTCCAGCTTCGCCTTCATCGGCGTGGTAATTGCCGCCACCGCCTATGCCGGCAAGGGGCCGAATACCAACATCGGTGTGGCGCTGGGCGGCATCATCGCCTGCGGCCTGCTCTACGCCCTGATCGGCGCGCTGGTGCAGATGGTCGGCACCGGCTGGATCGAACGCTTCATGCCGCCCGTGGTGACCGGCGCGGTGGTGGCCGTGATCGGCCTGAACCTGGCCAGCATCCCGGTCAAGAACATGGCGGCCAGCAACTTTGATTCCTGGATGCAGCTCGTCACCTTCGTCAGCGTCGCGCTGGTGGCGGTGATGACGCGCGGCATGGTGCAGCGGCTGCTGATCCTGGTCGGACTGATCGTGGCCACGCTGATTTATGCACTGCTGACCAACGGCATGGGCCTGGGCAAGCCGGTGGACCTGTCGGTCATCGCCAACGCGGCCTGGTTTGGCGTGCCGACCTTCACCGCCCCGGTCTTCACGGCCAGCGCCATGCTGCTGATCGCGCCGGTGGCCGTCATCCTGGTGGCAGAAAACCTGGGCCACATCAAGGCCGTGACGGCCATGACCGGCAAAAACCTGGACCGCTACATGGGCCGCGCCTTCATCGGTGACGGCGTGGCCACCATGGTGTCCGGTGCGGCCGGCGGCACCGGCGTCACCACCTATGCAGAAAACATCGGCGTGATGGCCGCGACCCGCATCTACTCCACGGCGGTGTTTCTGGTGGCGGCGCTGATCGCGCTGCTGCTGGGTTTCAGCCCCAAGTTCGGTGCGCTGATCCAGGCGATTCCGCTGCCGGTGATGGGCGGCGTGAGCATCGTGGTGTTCGGCCTGATCGCGGTGGCTGGCGCCAAGATCTGGGTGGACAACCGGGTGGATTTTTCGGACAACAAGAACCTGCTGGTGGCCGCCATCACGCTGGTGCTGGGCACCGGGGACTTCACGCTGAAATTCGGCCAGTTTGCGCTGGGCGGCATCGGCACCGCAACTTTCGGCGCAGTGCTGCTGTATGCGCTGTTGAACCGAAGGAAATAAGCCACCGCGCCAGGCGGCCTGACCCGGCGCCGGCTCAGGGCTGGCCGGCTTTGGCTTTGGCGAGGGCGGCCCGGGTTTTTTCCAGCTCGCGCTCCAGGTCGGCCCGCTCACCGATTTCCTGCGCCAGCACCTGGTTGACCTGCGCAAGGTCTTCAGCCGACTCCTGGATCTGGGTTTCCAGCTCGTCGGTCTTGCGCAGCGCCTGGGCCACTTCGCCGGTCTTGGCTTCCTCGGGCAGCTCCTGCTTGAGCACGGTATTGATCACCAGCAGCTCATTGGCCGATTGTTCCACCGTGCCCTTGACCGCCTCATTCTGGTCGAGCGCGCGCTCAAGCGAGGTGGCTGCGGAGGAATCGGAAGACTTTGGCTGGGACATGGCGGGCACGCGGTAAAGCTGAAGGGGCAGGAAAGAGACACCGGCCCCAGGGCAGCGGGGTTCAACGGCGGCCAATATAGCATTCCGCGCCGCACCGCGCTGCGGGAAAGTCCCGCAGGGTCCCGAGGTTTTCCCGGGGCCGCTAGGGTTTTCCTGAGCGTGGCGCCGCCGTTTTGGGAGGCGCCGGCTCGGAACCGAAAATTTTGCCCAGGGTGGCACCAATGCGCGCGCCTATGGCCGTGCCTATGCCCGGCAAGACCGCGGTCCCCACCACCGCGCCGGCCACTGCGCCTGCGGGCGTGGAGACCTTGACATCTTCAAACGGCCCGGAGATTTTCAGCGGCACGCCCACCACACCATCGACCAGATCAACCGCCAGCTCGGCGTCGATCTGCCGGTTGGCCACACGCGCCTGCCCGGAGGCGGTGAGCGCGCCGGACGTCGCCTTGAGGCCGGTGTAGGTCACCACCATGCCCTGCGCCGTGTTTTGCGTGTCCATCTGGCCAGTGAGCGTGTCCAGCGGCGTCTGCCCGGCGTGCTCCTTGCCCAGGCTGCGCACCGCCTTGTCGAGGTCAAAACGCAGCAGCGTGGCACGGCGCATGCTGAAGACGGTTTTGGTGTGCAGGGTGCGCGCCAGCTCACCAATCGTGTCGCCGTCGGCCAGCAGCGAGGTGTCGCCCGAGGCCTCGCCGGAGATCACCGAGCGGCGGTTGAAGGCCGCCATGGCGCTGGCCACTTCCACGCCTTGCGGCTTGAGTATGCCTTCCAGCCGCAGCCGGCCCTTGTCGCGCGTGGTGAGCTGAACCTCGCCATCCGCCGTGCCGCCGCCGACCCTGATTTGTGTGGTCCAGCGGTCTTCCTGGCCCTGCCGGGTCAGCATCAGATCGGTTGCGGGCTGCACGCCGGGCCGGCGCAACTGCGCCTGCCGCGGGCGCCAGGCCGGGTCGAAATCGGCCTCGCCCTCGTACACCAGCGCCACGCCGCGGCGCGAGACCCAGGTCACATCACGAAACACCAGGCGCGCCAGCAAAGTCGCATCGGGCCTGGCCTGCGCCACGCCCGGCCCCTTGTCGAGGGCGCGCAGCGACAGTTGCGGTATCACGGCGCCGTCCAGCTCGGCGCTGTCGAGATGCAGCCGGCCGTCGAGCAGGGCCGGCAGGCTCGGGAAAACCGTCAGGCGGCGCACAGTGACCGGCTCGGGCTGGCGGGTGGCCACCTCTTCCACCACCACGGCAGGCACCGGCAACAGCCGCCAGTGCAACGCACCGACGGCCACCGGCACGCCGAGTTGTTTTTCAAGCTCCGCCGAGGCCCGGGCCGCGAGCTCCGCATCGCTGGGAATCAGCACCTTCAGCGCCACCCAGCCGGCCAGCAGCAAGGCGAGCACAACGGCGCCGGCCACCTTCCATTTGTTTCGAGATTGCATCGATGTCTTTCGGTTGTCTCCAGCCCGGCCCCAGCGTCATCCTAACCAGCGGGATGCAGCAGGCGCTGTAGGCGGCAATCTCTTTATAGTGGGTGTTTTCAAGCCTTCTGGAATTTTCTCCCATGCCTGTCTGGAAACGCCCCATCTCCGTCGAACTGCTGACCCTGAACAACGCCCACAGTGCCGTCACGCACCTGGGCATCGAGTTCCTGGAGGTTGGCGACGATTTCATCCGCGCCCGTGTGCCGGTGGATGAACGCACACGTCAGCCCTATGGCCTGCTGCACGGCGGTGTGTCGGTGGTGCTGGCTGAGACCCTGGGCTCCTGCGGCGCGGCCTTTGCTGCGCCCGAGGGTCACCGCACCGTGGGCCTGGACATCAATGCGAATCACCTCAAGGGCACGACCAGCGGCTGGGTCACCGGCATCACACGCCCGGTGCACATCGGCCGCAGCACCCAGGTCTGGGCCATCGAGCTGCGCAACGACGCCGGTGAGCTGACCTGCGTGTCGCGCATCACCATGGCCATGCTGATTCCCCAATAACAAGAGTCAAATCGGCCCCTGGCCCTTTACGGACGGGCGCAAACAGCTATCAATAAGATAGCGATTCGATTTATTCCGTGGCCGCCCGGGCCATGCGTTCGCTTTTCCAGTAAACGTCGTCGCCGCCGTTCATGCGGTTGAGGACACGCGACAGCACAAACAGCAGGTCGCTCAGGCGGTTCAGGTACTGGCGCGGTGATTCCTTCAGGGTTTCGGCCTGGTCCAGCGCGACCACCGCGCGCTCGGCGCGGCGCGCCACGGTGCGGCAGACATGCGCCAGCGCGGCAGCGCGCGAGCCGGCGGGCAAAATGAACTCAGCCAGGCGCGGCAGCGCTGCGTTGTAGGTTTCCAGCGCTTCGTCGAGCCGAATGACCGCTTCCGGCTTGAGCAGCTCGAAGCCGGGGATTGACAGCTCACCGCCGAGGTTGAAGAGCTGGTGCTGCACTTCCACCAGCAGTTCGCGCACATCCGCCGGCATGTCTTCGCACAGCAGCACGCCAATGTGGGAGTTGAGTTCGTCCACATCGCCCATGGCATGCACACGCAGGCTGTTCTTGGAAACCCGGGTGTTGTCGCCCAGGCCGGTCGTGCCCTTGTCCCCGGTGCGGGTGGCGATTTGTGAAAGTCGGTTGGCCATGGTGTGTCGCGTGGTGATGGCAGCGAGGCCCTCGGGCCGCGTTACGTGAAGCAAGAAAATGTGTGCGGCTCGGTCCGGATGTCAGCGATGCAACGCCCTGCAAAAGTACTGGCGGCGCCAGAGCGGCTGCGATGCAATGGCGCCTCATTCATCTCAAGGACGACGGCATGCGGGTTCAAAAACATTCTATTCCCAAGTTCTTCAACTTCGAAGTGCGCAGCGTGCTGTTGCTGGCGCTGCTCACCCTGGGAACTGCCGCGGCCGTGCGCGCACAGGCGGCGCCCGGCGCGGCGATCCCGGCGAACCGCGCCACATCGCAAGACCTGGAAGCCGCCTTCAAACGCGCCGACAACAACCAGGACGGCAAACTCACGCCCCAGGAGGCCGAACGTTTCCCCGCCGTGGCGCAACGCTTCGCACACATCGACAGCAATCGCGACGGCTTTATCTCGCTGGAAGAGTTCAGCCGGGCGGCAAACTCCTGAGCCGCGGGGCCGGGTCGCCGGGACAGCATGCGGCACACGTCGTAAACTGTGCGCCTGCCCTCCGGAGACACCCATGAACGCACCCCTGCCCCACCACCTGCTTCCTGAAATCCACCAGCGTGAAACGCCGTCGGCGCTGATCGATGCGCTGAAAGCGCGTTTTGCCGAACGCTGCTCCACCGCCCTGGTGGTGCGCGAGCAGCACGGCCGTGACGAATCCTCGTTTGCGGTGCCGCCGCCGGCCGCCGTGGTGTTCGCCGAAAACACGCAGGATGTGGCCGATGCCGTCAAGCTGGCCGCGCAGTTCAACGTGCCGGTGATTCCGTTTGGTGTGGGCACCTCGCTCGAAGGCCATCTGCTGGCCGTGCAGGGCGGCATCAGCATCGACGTGAGCCGCATGAACAAGGTGCTGTCCATCAACGCCGAGGACCTGACGGTCACGGTGCAACCCGGCGTGACGCGCAAGCAGCTCAACGAAGAAGTCAAAAGCACCGGCCTGTTTTTCCCGATCGATCCGGGCGCCGACGCCACCCTGGGCGGCATGAGCGCCACGCGCGCCAGCGGCACCAATGCCGTGCGTTACGGCACCATGCGCGAGAACGTGCTGGCGCTGGAAGTGGTGACCGCTGACGGCAGCGTCATCCGCACCGGTACCCGCGCCAAAAAATCATCGGCCGGTTACGACCTGACGCGCCTGATGGTGGGCAGCGAAGGCACACTGGGCGTGATCACGGAAGTCACCGTCAAGCTTTACCCGCTCCCCGAAGCGATCTCGGCCGCCATCTGCTCTTTCCCGAGCATCGAGGCCGCCGTGCGCACCACCATCCAGGTGATCCAGCTCGGCGTGCCGATTGCGCGGGTCGAGCTGATCGACCACAACACCGTGCGCATGGTCAACGCCCACAGCAAGCTGGGCCTGCGCGAGGAACCCATGCTGCTGATGGAGTTTCACGGCTCGCCCGCCGGCGTCAAGGAGCAGGCCGAAACTGTGCAGGAGATTGCCTCCGAATTTGGCGGCAAGGCCTTCGAGTGGGCCAGCACGCCGGAAGAGCGCACGCGGCTGTGGACGGCGCGGCACAACGCCTACTTCGCAGCGATCCAGTCGCGGCCGGGCTGCAAGGCGATTTCCACCGACACCTGCGTGCCGATCTCGCGCCTGGCGGATTGCCTGCTCGATTCGGTCAGCGAAGCCGATGCCAGCGGCATCCCCTACTTCCTGGTCGGCCATGTCGGCGACGGCAATTTCCACTTCGGTTACCTGATCGACCCGGCCTTGCCGAAGGAACGTGAAGTCGCCGAGGCGCTGAACCACAAGCTGGTGCAGCGCGCGCTGGACCTCGAAGGCACCTGCACCGGTGAACACGGCGTCGGCCTGCACAAGATGGACTTCCTGGTCACCGAAGCCGGCGACGGCGCGGTGGCCATGATGCGCACCATCAAACGCGCGCTCGATCCGCAAAACATCATGAACCCGGGCAAGATTTTTACGCTGTAAGCCGTGGCGCTGGCCGCTCGCCGCTGTTCAGCGCTGCTCGCGGGCCTCGCCTGTGCATGGCTGGCGGCCGGCAGCGCTTTTGCCGCAGCGCCGGCCTGCACCGGCACGCAGGCGGTGGCCGAGGCGCAGCGCAGTGTGCTGCCGGCCGATGGCAGCCCCGCGGCGGCGGCCCCCCAAACGGTGGCCGTGCCCGATCACCTGCCGCTGGCCCTGCGCAGCGAGCAGCTGCATATCCATTACGAGATTGATGTCAGCGCCTGCGCCGACGTCCCGGCGGCAGCCCTGTGGATTTTTCGCGCAGGCGCGCCTTACCGGGTGAAGGTCGCCGGGCAAGCCTTGCCCCTGCTCAGCGCCAACCAGCGCGCCCGGACCGGACCGGGCAAGCCGGCGGAAGATCCCGCGGCGGAGAGCACCTACAACGGCCGCATTCCGGCGCTGTTTGCGCTGCCGGCGGGCGCCACCCGGGTCTCCATCGAATTGCAGACCCTGCCCTACATCGCCACCGGCCTGGTGCAGCTCGCCCTTGGTCCCACGCATGCCCTGCTGCCGCAACACACCGATGCCGTGCGCGAGGTCGTCGGTTATGCCGATGCCGCCTCGGGCGTGGTGCTGGTGCTGGGGTTGATGGCATTTTTGCTGTGGCTGCCGCGGCGCAGTGACCTCAATTTGCTGTGGATGGCCGCAGCCTGCGCGCTATGGGGCGTGCGCGGCCTGATTTATTACGACAACACCGTCCCGGGCCGGCCGCTGATCTATGAACAGCTCAACGCCGTTAACGCCCTGCTGGCCGCAGCAACGATTGCTGCGGCGGTGCTGCATCTGCTGCACTTCAGCAAGCGGATGTACATGTCGGTGCTGGCCGGCGTCACACTGCTGGCGCTGGGGGGGTTTGGCGCGGCAGAACTGGCCGGGGACGGCGCCATCATTGCGCGAAGCGTCGCGCAGGTGGCCGGCACCGGCATGGTGTGCTGGCTCGGCGTGGAGATCTGGCGCCGCCGCCGCCTGGTGGCCAGGCGCCACGTGATTGCCCTGATGGCCTGTCTGGTCGTGCTGGTGAGCTGTGTGGTCCACGACCTGCTGGTGGTCAGCGGCACCCTGCCGCCGACCTCCAACGCTTATGTGTTCTGGGGTTTTGTGGCGGTGCTGGTCGGTTATGCCCTGTTGTCCGGCGAATACGTCGTGATGACGCTGACCCGCGCCGAACGCAGCAACGAGGAGCTGGAGCGGCGCGTGGCCGCCAAGTCGGGCGAGCTGGAGGCCAGCTACACCCGGCTGCGCAACACCGAGATCTCCGGCGCGCGTGAAGCGGCACGCGCCCAGGAGCGCGAACGCCTGCTGCGCGAGATGCACGACGGCCTGGGCGCGCAGCTGATGACGGCACTGCGTGGTGTCGAGCGCGGCGCGCTGAGCCGCGAGCAGCTCGCGCAATCGCTGCAGGACGGCCTGGACGAGCTGCGCCTGCTGATGGACAGCACCGACACCAGCCACTACCTGCCCGCCGCGCTGGCCGCCTGGCGCAACCGCTGGGATGCACGCCTGGCGGCCGCCGGCGTCCAGCTCGAATGGCAGATGGACGATTCGCTCGAAGCGGTGACCCTCGGCAATGAGGCCGCGCTCCACGTCATGCGCATCCTGCAGGAAGCCACCACCAATGTCGTCAAGCATTCGCGCGCCGAACGCATGGTGCTGCGTGCTGGCGTTCACCCGGGGGCCGATGGGGAAAAAGCCCTGCACATCGAGTTGACCGACGACGGCGCAGGCTTGTCGGGCGAAGCCGCACGCAGCGGCGCGCGCGGCCTGAAAAACATGGGCTACCGCGCCAGCCAGATCGGGGCGCGGCTGGAAGTGGGCAACCGCCCGCCGCCCGCTACCGGCTGCCTGGTGCGGCTGGTGCTGCCGATGCCGGCCTGACACGCCGGAACGAACCGGGGACGCGGCGGGGACAAGACAGCGACGAGGCCGGCGCTTCAGGCCACCAGGCCGCGCCGCGCCGCTTCCAGCGTGGCCTCCGCCCGCGAGGAGATGCCCAGCTTGCGGTAGATGTCGCGCACGTAGCTGCTCACCGTGTGCGCGGTCAGCCCCAGCAACACCGCCACTTCGGGCGCCTTGTACCCCTTGGCGATCAGGCGCAGCACGTCCACCTCGCGGTCGGTCAGCTGGCGCAGTTCGGCGCCGGACGCGGCGGCAGCCACCGGCACCGGTTCCTGCACGGCGCGAAAGTGCTGCAGCACCCGCACGGCAATCGACGGCGACAGCGCCGGCTCGCCGAGTTCGATGCGCCGCAACTGCGCCATCACCACCGCCTGCGGCTGCGATTTGAGGATGTAGCCCGACGCGCCCGCGCGCAGCGCCGGAAACACATGCATGTCGTCGTCGTGGATGGTCGCCACGATGACCACGGCGCCGGGCCGCGCCGCCACCAGTTCGGCGATCAGGCCTTCGCTGGTGCCGTCGGGCAGGCCCCAGTCCACCAGCGCCAGGCCGTATGCGTGTTCCTGCATGCGTTCGCGCGCCAGCGCCAGCGTCGCCACCGCGTCAACCTGCCGGACGCTGGGCAAGGCGCGCGGCAGCAGGTCGGCCAGCCATTCGCGCGGCTCGTCGAGGTCCTCGACGATCAGCGCGCGCTCGAACAGGCCATCGCTGGACAACACCGGCGGCTCCGCGCTGGCGGGCGGCGGCAACAAGGAACCGGAGCTGGCCGGTGTGGCAGAAGTCAGCATGGCAGGTCTATTTGGCGATCTCGCTCATCTTGCACCCTTTGGAAAGGAACACCGTGGTCAGGTGTTCCTTGCGGCCCTGGGCCTGTTGCATCAACACCGCATTTTGCTGCGCCTGCAGGGCGCCGCTTTGCTGGGCAGCGGCCTGCTGCTGGGCTTGCTGCGCGCCGGCGGCCTGCACCAGCCCGCTGAGCATGCCACCAAAACCCCCGAAACCGCCAAAGCCACCGGTCGCCAGCGCCTGCTGCGCCACGGCCCCGGCCATCTGCGCGCCAACGGCGGAGTTGGCGGCAGCCGGGTCCGCGGCGGCGCCCGGGGTCGGCGTGGTCACGCGGGCAACCACCGCCTCCATCTGCTTGATCTCGTCATACACCTGCTGGCAGCTCAGGTCGTTGTCGCCCATCTTCACGCGTTCGATGGTCTGGGCCTGGGCGGCGGCGCTGCCAAGCAGCAGGGCGGCGGCAAGAGGAAGCAGTTTCATGGCAAGTCTTTCAAAAAAAGGGATGGAAAGGAAAAGCGGGGGCTCACTTGCCAACATCGGCCAGCTTGCAGCCCCGCGCGAGAAAAAGGCTGGTCAGGTGGGCCTTGCGTGCCGCAGCCTGGGCGCCCAGACCGGCCTGGCCCGGCACGGGTGCGGGCGCTGCCGCAGGCCGGGCAGCCGCCGCCGGACTGGCGGCGCCCATGCCGGCCAGCGCACCGAACATGCTGGCCAGGCCGCCGGCCTGAGCGGGGACCGCACCCGCCAGCAGTGGCGCGGGCAGGCCGCTACGCTGCATGCCCAGACCGACGGTGGCGGCGATCTGCGCTTCTGACATGCCCGAGGCCCGCGCCCGCGCGATGGCTGCCTGCACGCCGGGATCACTGGCCACGGCGCCATGCAGCGCGGCGGCGCTGGGCGCGCCGGCATATAACGCGCCAAGGGCGGCATTGCCACGCGCTTCGGCCATGCCGGTCTGGGCGATCAGCGTTGCCTTCTGCTCTGGCGTGAGGTTGGCATTGCTGGGATGGTTGAGCACCGCCTGCTGCGTCGCCGACAGCGGCATCGCCGGCGCCAGCGGCGCAGCCGCCACGGCGGGAGCCGCCACCTGCGGCAGGCCGGGTCCGGCCAGCTTGATGACATCCTCCATTTGCTGGGCCTCTGCATACATCTGCTGGCAGCTCAGCTCGTTGTCGGTCAGCTTGACACGTTCTATCGTCTGGGCGGATGCGCCACAGCAAACAGACAGCGCGCCCAGCGCGAGCAAACGGGGGAACCAGGGATTCATGACAGGCCTCGACGGGAAACGTAACAGTTGGTGACGATAGCGGACCGCCTCCGACGCGTCACCCCCGTGATCACGGGGTCGGCCCGCTGCGCAGCGGCGCAGGCGTGACAGATGTCACAGCCGCGGAGCCAGCGTCCGTCTTTACACTTCACACGGCAGGCCGTCCTGGCCTGCGTCCCTGTTTTTATCTACGGTGCGGGTCATGTTTTATCTGTTCCTCAAAGCCTTTCATCTCGCGGCCGTCCTGACCTGGGCCGGCGGCATGCTGGCACTGGCGCTTGCGCTCACCGCGTCTGGCCACTCCGGCGGCGCTGGCGCGCAGCCACTTCTGAACGCCATTCACCGCTGGGACCGGCGCGTCACGACACCGGCCCTGGGCCTGGTCTGGCTGCTGGGCATCGCGCTGGTGGTGATGGGCGGCTGGTACAGCGCGCCCTGGTTCTGGGGCAAATTGGTGATCGTGACTGCGCTGTCGGCTCTGCATGGGAATCAGTCGGCCGGCTTGCGGCGCTGGCTGGCCGGCGAGGCCACGCAACCGCCGGCCGCGCGCTGGGCACCGGCCTTCACAGTGCTTGCGATCACGGCAATTGCGCTGCTGGTGATCCTCAAGCCCGGTGCGGCGCTTTAGCCTTCGAGGGTGGCGGGTCGCGGCTTGAGCACCCGCGTCTCACCAATCGCCATGACAAAAAACGCCTCGTCCGGCAAGCCCTGGGCGCTTCGCTGCGCCGCCAGGGCTTTGGGCGGTGCGTCCAGCGACTCGTCGCTCAACTCGAAGGTGCCCCAGTGCACGCCGAGCGATTGTTTGGCGCCGAGGTCGCGGTGGATTTTCACGGCTTCCTCCGCATTCACGTGTTGCGTCACCATGAACCAGCGCGGCTCATACGCACCAATGGGAATGAGGGCGATGTCAAAACCGCCGCCTTGCGCCGCCGTCTGCCGTTGCGCGAATCGTTCCCGCATGTCGGTGAAGTCCCGCGAATAACCGGTATCGCCCGCATAAAAGAGGTGGCAGTCCGGCGCAAAAACGCAAAAGCCGCCCCACAGCGTCGCCATCCTGTCCGTCAGTCCGCGCGCCGACCAGTGCTGGGCCGGCACCAGCATGACCTCCACATCGCCCTGCGCTGCCGGGACCTTGTGGCTTTGCCACCAGTCGAGTTCCACCGCATGGTCAATCCCACGCTCGGCCAGCCAGGACTTGAGGCCAAGCGGCACCAGAAACAGGGGCGGGACGCCGGGCTGAGCATTCAGCGCCTGCACCGAAGCCTCGTCCAGATGGTCATAGTGATTGTGCGAGGCCAGCACCAGGTCCACATGCGGCAAGTCACGCAGCGCAATACCGGGGGGCTGGTGCCGCTTCGGGCCCACAAAGGAAACCGGCGAAGCGCGCTCAGAGAAAACCGGGTCGGTCAGCAAAGTCAGCCCGCCCAGCTGCGCCATGACCGTTGCATGCCCTATCCATGTCACCGCGGGCTTCATCTGCGCCGCCGCCCCCGCATTGCGGTGCAGAAAGTCGAGGTCGGGCAACTGCGTGGGGATCGGCGCCTCGGGCGGTAAGGGCAGGCCCCGGCGCGAGGCATTCCAGCGCCAGCGCAAGACCTCGGCCAGACTTTTCGGGGTGAACGCCGTGTGGACGTTCTGGAAACCATCGGGACGGTGATGCGGCTTGTCGGGGTCGTAGTCTGGGTTCATGTCCCCCAGCATACTTGGCTACCTGGCCGCCCCGCGCCGCGTCACCTGATTTTTGCCCCGCAGTGCGAGGGCCAGGGCCATTGCCGGCGTTCGGACCGGTACCGGGTGGCGTCCCGTGTCTTTGCCCTTCTTTTGCTATCTTCTTTATAGCTACTCACGCCCGTGACACAAGGACCAGCGTCATTTTCATGAACATGCCAGCGGGGCGCGCGACGTGTGTCTGGGCCGTGCTCAAGCGCCCTTGCCGCCGCGCAGCCGCTCGATCAGGCCGTTGAGTTCATCGAGCGAAGCGAACTGGATCGCCACCTCGCCCATGTCCTCGCGCCGGCCGTTGCGCTTGACCTGTTTCTTCACGCGCACCTCGACATCGGCCATCAGCAGGTCGGCCAGCTCCTCTTCGACACGGCGGGTGTCGCGCGACTTTTCCTTGGTGGCTTTTTGCGGCTTCAGCGAAAACTCGGCGCTGAGTTTCCTGACCAGGCTTTCGGCCTCGCGCACCGAGAGTTTTTTGGCGGCGATCTGGTTGCCGGCGGTGATCTGGGTGGCACGGTCCAGCGCCAGCAGCGCGCGGGCATGGCCCATGTCGATGTCGCCGGCCATCAGCATGGTCTGCACCGGGTCGGCCAGGTTGAGCAGGCGCAGCAGGTTGGAGGCCGCGCTGCGCGAGCGTCCCACGGCTTGCGCTGCCAGCTCGTGTGTCAGGCCGAACTCTTTCACCAGGCGCTGCAGCCCTTGCGCTTCTTCCAGCGGATTGAGGTCCTCGCGCTGGATGTTTTCGATCAGCGCCATCGCCGCGGCCGACTCGTCCGGCACATCGCGCACCAGCACCGGCACGCTGTCCAGGCCGGCAATTTTGGCGGCGCGGAAACGCCGTTCGCCGGCAATGATTTCGTACTTGCCGTCGTTGGCGCCCGAGCTCAGGCGGCGCACCAGGATCGGCTGCATGATGCCCTGCACCTTGATGCTTTCAGCCAGCTCGTAAAGCGCACCTTCGTCCATGCGGGTGCGCGGCTGGTACTGGCCGGCCACCAGGTCGGTCAGCAGCAGCGAAGCCGGCGTGCCGGGGCTGGCGGTGTTGGCGCCGTTTTCAAGCACGTTGGCAGACTCGCCTACGGTGGGGCCCAGCAGCGCCTGCAGGCCGCGGCCCAGACCTTTTGGTTTTTTGGTGACCATGGTTGTCTTGTCTTTCGGGGTTGGTTCAGGGGGGCGCAGCGCGGCTCATCAGCGCCTGCAGTTGTTCATGGGCGGCGGGCCAGTCGCCCAGGCCGCTGTCGGCGTTGAGGTGGCCCAGCGGTCCGGCATCGACGAGTTCAGCACCCCAGGCGGCGGCGAATTCACGCGCGCGGTCGGGGCGGCAATACGGGTCGCGGCTGCTGGCGATGACCACCGATGCAAACGGCAGCCGGTTCATCGGCACCGGCGCCCAGCTCGTCAGCATCTGGCGTACCTCCTCGCGGTCCACATCGGGCGGCGCCACCAGCAGCGCGCCATTGACGCGATGGGTGTTGCGCGAATGTGCAGCCCAGGCAGCCGTCAGGATGCAGCCCAGGCTGTGCGCGACCAGCACGACGGGCTCGTCGCTGTCCAGGATCACTTCCTCCAGCCGGGCGATCCAGTCGCCACGCAGCGGCTGCATCCAGTCGTGCTGCTCCACGCGCCGGTAGCCGTGCGCGGCTTCCCACAAGGTTTGCCAGTGGCCGGCGCCGCTGTTTTGCCAGCCCGGCAGGATCAGCACATTCGCCGGTTTCATCGGGCCTGCGGTCCGTTTGCTATTATTTTGGTAGCTGCCAGCGCTTGCTGCATAAGGGCTGGAGGCCGATTTGGCTTGTAAATCATGCTCACATCACCTTGATGCGCTGGACCATCTCTTCGGCAAAGCTCACGAAGGCCAGCGCGCCTTTGGAGGCCGGGTCAAACACCACGCCGGGCAGGCCGTAACTCGGTGCTTCGGCCAGGCGCACGTTGCGCGGGATCACGGTGTTGAAGACCTTGTCGCCGAAATGCTCCTTGAGCTGGTCGCTGACCTGCTGCTGCAGGGTGATGCGCGGATCGAACATCACACGCAGCAAACCGATGATGGCCAGGTCCTTGTTGAGGTTGGCGTGCACCTGCTTGATGGTGTTGACCAGATCGGTCAGGCCT
>CAMLDT010000063.1 GCA_946479075.1 uncultured Polaromonas sp. | reverse complement strand
CTGCTGCACACCTGGTTTGTGACCTTCGGCCTGTGGCGCGCCGACCAGAAAAGCCGGATGGTGATGGATGCACACGGCCGCCACGCCGTCATGATCTCGCGCCGCAACGAGGGCGGGCAAAACGCGGCCGTGACCGAAGGCGTGACCTCGTTCAAGGCCAACATGGCGCTGCAGGATGACCGCCTGCTCGACGTGGTGCCCGAAGCCTGGTGGAAGGTCGATGACCCGTCCAATCCCGGCACCGGCATCATGCCGACGGTCACCATGATCACGCTGTTCCCCAGCCTGATCATCCAGCAGCAGGTCAATTCGCTGAGCACGCGCCACATCGTGCCGCGCGGGCCCGGCGAGTTTGATTTTGTCTGGACCCACTTCGGTTTTGCCGACGACACGCCGGAGATGACGCGGCGCCGCCTGCGCCAGGCCAACCTGTTCGGTCCGGCCGGTTTTGTCAGCGCCGATGACGGCGAGGTGATCGAGTTCAGCCAGGCCGGCTTTGCGCAATGGGGCGAAGCGGGTGAAACCCTGTGCGAACTGGGCGGCACCGGCACCGAGATGACCGAACACATGGTCACCGAAACCCTGATCCGCAGCATGTATGCCTACTGGAAGAAAGTGATGGCGGTATGAGCGCACCTGGCGAGGGGCCTGGCACCATTGGCGTCGTCACACTCGAAATCCTGCAACTGCAACACGCGGTCGATCAGCTGAATGCGGCCTACGCCGCGGTGCTCGATGAGAAAAACTTCGAAGCCTGGCCGGATTTTTTTGTCGAGGACGGGCGCTACACCGTGCAGGCGCGCGAGAACTTTGACCGCGGCCTGCCGCTCGCGCTGATGGACCTGGAAAGCCGCGGCATGATGAAAGACCGCGTTTATGGCATCACGCAGACGATTTACCACGGGCCGTATTACACGCGGCATGTGGTGAGCCCGGCACGCATCGTGACCAGTGCCGGCGAGGTGGTCATGGCGCAGGCCAACTATGCGGTGTTCCGCACCCGGCCGGCGGGCGCCAGCGAGGTTTACAACGTCGGGCGTTATATCGATGAGATCGTCCGGACGCCGCAGGGCCTGAAGTTTCAGGCGCGGCGCTGCGTCTATGACAGCGAGATGATCCTCAACTCGCTGATCTACCCGGTGTGACGCGCTCAGGCGCGCTCAAGAAAAAGAGCAGAGCGCCAATTGCCACATCAAAAACGCGCAATAAAAACCCTTCTGTGCCCGGGTCCGGCCACAGAAGGGTGCTTGGCGGTGTTCACGGGTCAGGCCCGCCGGGTTTTACAAACGCTTAGCGCTTCTGGTCCTGGCGCTTGCCGACTTCGTTGCCGATCAGCGCACCGGCCGCTGCACCGCCCACGGTTCCCAGCGTGCCGCCGCCCAGCGCGCTGCCAGCCGCACCGCCCAGCACGGCGCCTGTGGCGGTGCCAATCTGGGCGCCAGAAGGGTTGGTGCTGCAACCTGTCAGTGCAATCAGGGAGGCAGCTGCAGCGGTCAGAAAAATGGTCGTGGTCTTCATTGGTTTCACCTTTTGATTGAGTTGCAGGCACCGGATCGAGCGGGTTGGCCTTCACTGCCTGTGACTTCACTGTAGGTGCGAACCCCCGGCCGGCCTGTAGGAAACAGGCCAAGGCGAATGTCGTCTCGCTGCGTCTTCGCGTGCTGGCAAGCGCCTCACACCGGGCGATTGCGTGCCAGCGGCGGATTTTTCGCGAAGTAGCGGCCGATGCCGCGCATCAGTGCATCGGCCAGTTGCACCTGGTAGGCCTCGCTGCGCAGCTTGGCTTCTTCGTCGGGATTGCTGATGAAGGCGGTTTCCACCAGCACGCTGGGAATGTCCGGCGCCTTCAGCACGGCAAACCCGGCCTGCTCGACACGCGCCTTGTGCAGCTTGCCCACATTGCCGATCTCGCCCAGCATGGCGCCACCGAGCTTGAGGCTGTCGTTGATCTGCGCCGTCGTGCTCATGTCCAGCAAGGCCTTTTGCACCTGCGCGTCCTTGGCCTTGACATTGACGCCGCCCACCAGGTCGGCCGAATTTTCCTTGTCGGCGATCCAGCGGGCCGCGCTGCTGGATGCGCCTTTTTCGCTGAGCGCAAACACGCTGGCGCCTTGCGGCCGGGGCGTGAAAAACGCATCGGCGTGGATGCTGATGAAGAGGTCAGCCTGCACGCGCCGGGCTTTTTGCACGCGGATGTGCAGCGGCACAAAAAAATCGGCATCGCGCGTCAGGTAGGCACGCATGTTGGGGATGGCGTTGATGCGGTCGCGCAGGCGCAGCGCGATCTGCAGCACCACGTCTTTTTCGCGCGTGCCGCCGGGGCCGACAGCGCCCGGGTCTTCGCCGCCGTGGCCCGGATCCAGCGCCACGATGATGAGGCGGTCGGTCTTGTTGCGGTTGCCCGCGCCCGCGCCCACGGTTTCAGGGGGCGGCTTGGGCGCGGCAGCCACCACCGGCGGCTTTTCTTCGCCCGCTGCGGGCGGCGGTGAGGTTGCCGGGGATGGCGCCGGCGCTGCGCGGTCGGCGTGTTTGGCCATCAGCTCGCCCAGCGGGTCGGCGGCTTGCGCGGCAGCGGCCGGCGGCTTGTCCTTCAGGCGGTCGGCAATCAGCGCCTCCAGCGGATCGGCCACCTGCGTCGGGTACAGGTCGAACACCAGCCGGTGCTGGTAGGCCGCCACCGGCTTCAGGCTGAACACCTGCGGCATCATGGGCTGCTTGAGTTCCACCACCAGGCGCACCACACCGGGCGCGTTTTGCCCGACGCGAATGCCCGAAATGTTCGGGTCGTCGGGCTTGACCTTGGCCACCAGCTCACGCAGTGCGGGGATCAGGTCGATGCCTTCGATGTCCACCGCCAGCCGCGGCGGCTCGGCGACGAAGTAATACTTGGTCTTCAGCCCGGCGTCGGACTCGATGGTGACGCGGCTGTAATCCTTGGACGGCCAGACCCGCACCGCCATGATGGTCAGGCCGCGCGCGATCTGCTGCACGCCCAGCAACAGCACCAGGCTGCCCATCTGCAGCGCGCTGCGCCGGCTCAGTCCGTTGTTGTCGCTGCTCATGGCAACAACGCCTTGCCGGCGTCGCTGCGGGCGGTGAGGGTGACGCTGCGGCTGTCGCCGTCCTGCAGCGCCAGCGCGATGTCGAGATCGGCAGGGGGCAGGTGTTCACCGGCTTTCTCCGGCCACTCGACCAGCTTCAGGCCCGGGCTGGCAAAGATGTCGCGAAAGCCGGCTTCTTCCCATTCGTCGGGGTCGTTGAAGCGGTAGAAGTCGAAGTGCCAGATGTGGAGCGCGCCCCCAGGCGCATCGTCAACGGTGTAAGGCTCCACCACCGCATAGGTCGGGCTCTTGACGCGGCCCGCGACCCCCAGCGCCTTGAGCAGGTGGCGCACGAAGGTGGTCTTGCCGCTGCCCAGGTCGCCATGCAGTTCGATCAGCACATTGCCGCCGCCATCGCTGCGCTGCAGCCTGCCTGCGAGCGCAGCGGCGAAAGCCTGGGTGTCGGCCTCGGTCGCCCAGGCAATACTTTTTACAATGAGCGGGTGATCGTCAATAGCCATCAATTCGTGTCTCAACTTCAAACGTGGGCGCGTGAGCTTGGATTTTCGCAAATTGGCATAACAGGCGTTGATCTTTCATCGGCGGAACCCGGATTATCGGCCTGGCTTGCGGCCGGTTTTCATGGCGACATGAATTACATGGCGGCGCACGGTTTGAAGCGTGCGCGGCCGGCCGAGCTGGTGCCCGGCACCGTCAGTGTGATCACCGCGCGCATGGACTACCTGCCGCGAGACACGGCGGAGCAGCCCGGCCAGTGGCAGGCGGCGGAGCTGGCGCGGCTGGAGCGGCCAGGCGAAGCCATCGTCTCGGTGTATGCACGCGGCCGGGACTACCACAAGGTCATGCGCACGCGCCTGCAAAAACTGGCTGAGCGCATTGCCGCCCATGTGCAGCCGCTGGGCCACCGCGCTTTCACCGACTCGGCCCCCGTGCTGGAAGCCGAGCTGGCCTCGCGCAGCGGCCAGGGCTGGCGCGGCAAACACACACTGCTGCTCAACCGCGAAGCCGGTTCCATGTTTTTTCTCGGCGAAATTTATGTGAATGTGGCCTTGCCGCCCAGCGAAGCGGTGACGCCGCATTGCGGCAGTTGCAGCGCCTGCATCGACATTTGCCCGACCCGGGCCATCGTCGCGCCGCACCGGCTCGATGCACGCCGCTGCATCTCTTACCTGACCATCGAACATTCGGGGTCCATTCCCCTGGAGCTGCGCCCGCTGATTGGCAACCGCATTTATGGCTGCGACGACTGCCAGCTGATCTGCCCCTGGAACAAGTTCGCACAGCGCAGCGCCTTGCCCGACTTCGACGAGCGCGAAGGCCTGAGCGGCCAGCAACTGGTCACGCTGTTTGCGTGGACCGAAGAGGCGTTCTTGCGCTACACCGAAGGCAGCGCGATCCGGCGCATCGGCCATGAGCGCTGGCTGCGCAATATTGCGGTCGGCCTGGGCAACGCCATCCAGGCCGGCGCGGACGGGGAGGGCGCGCTGAGGGCCGCCCTGCTGGCGCGGCGGGATCATGCCAGTGAGTTGGTGCGGGAGCATGTGGCGTGGGCGCTTTCGCTGCCAATTATGAATCAAATCGGCCTCCAGCCCTTGTCCAGCGGGCGTATCTAGCTCCTGATTTTGTAGCATTTTGTGCCGACCTTGCGCCGCTCCCTATAATCAGCCCCGTGCCAGCCAACCCATCCTCTCGCCCGCTCTGGGCCCGCCTTGCCGCGTGGCTGGGGTTGGTGGCCGTCTTCGCCGCCCTGATCACGCCCATCGCCACGCTGGCCGAGGACGTGCGCACCGGCCAGCTCGGCGGGCTGTGCAGCGTCGGCAGCGGCGGCCAGCCGGCTGGCGACGACGGCGCGCCAGCCAAAGGCCACTGTGACCTGTGCGGCTCAGCCGGTCTGGCCTTGCCGCCGATGGAGCAGGTGGCGGCCGGAACCTGCGCCATTCCCGCGATGGCCTTTGTTTTCAAGGACGCCGTTCGCTCGGCGTCTTCGCCGGGGCTGCCTTTCAGCCGCGGCCCCCCTGCACTTTGAACTGAAAAACTGCCTCTGACGAGGTTGCCTGCGTGCTGTCCAACGGATGGCGCGCCGTGTTCTTTCATTTTTCAAAGTGTGATTCCATGACATCTTCACGCGCACGCCGTGCGTTTCCCCTGGGCGCGCTCCCCGCGGCCATGCTTTTTGCGATCCCGGCCTTCGCCCAAACCGGGCCTCCCGCCAAATCCCTGGGTATGGTCACTGTGACCGGCGGCCAGCCCACGTCGCTGCCGACGCAGATCCCCACCACCATCGAAGGCGTGACGCGCGAGCAGATGGAAGAAGGCATCAACGCCACCGACAGCGAGGACGCGCTCAAGTACCTGCCCAGCCTGCTGGTGCGCAAGCGCTACATCGGCGACTACAACCACGCCATCCTGTCCAGCCGCGCTTCGGGCACCGGCAACAGCGCGCGTTCGGCGGTCTATGCCGACGGCATCCTGCTGTCCAACTACCTGGGCAACGGCATTGCCAACGGCACCAACTACGCGCCGCGCTGGGGCCTGGTGACGCCGGAAGAAATCGAGCGTGTTGATGTGCTCTACGGCCCGTTTTCCGCAGCCTATCCGGGCAACTCGGTGGGCGCGGTGGTGGACTACGTCACACGCATGCCGACGCAGTTCGAGGGCCACGCCAAGATCAGCGCCTTCAACCAGAACTTCAAGCTGTACGGCACCGACAGCAGTTACGGCGGCAGCCAGGCCAGCGCATCGCTGGGCAACAAGAGCGGCGACTGGTCCTGGTTCATCAACGCCAACCGTACCAAAAGCGCCGGCCAGCCGCTGACCTTCACGACCAAAACCCTGAGCACGGCCGCGCCTGCCGCCGGGGCGGTGCCGGTCACCGGTGCCGTGCCCGGCCTGAACACGCGCAACGTGCCCTGGCTGCTGATTGGCGGCGCCACCCAGTACGAGACCGAGCAGGAACACGTCAAGCTCAAGGTGGCGTATGACTTTTCACCCACGGTGCGTGCCAGCTACACCCTGGGCTACTGGGACAACAGTTCGCAGAACCGCTCCGAGAGTTATTTGCGCAACGCAGCCGGCGCGCCGGTGTACAGCGGCAACGTCAGCATCAATGGACGCGGCTACAGCCTGGGCGCCACCGACTTTGGCGTGAGCAACGAGGTGCTGACCCATGTGATGCACGGCCTCTCGGTCAAGTCCCACACCCAGGGCGTGTTCGACTGGGAAGTGGCGGCCAGTGTGTACGACTACCAGACCGACCAGATCCGCGCCTCGACCACGGCCCAGCCGGGCTCCCTCAATGGCGGTGCAGGCACGCTGCAGGACCAGGACGGGACCGGCTGGAACAACCTCGCGCTCAAAGGCATCTGGCGGCCCCAGGGCATGCAGGGCGCGCACATCGTTGACTTCGGCTACCAGCAGGACAGCTACCGGCTGCGCATCCTCAAGTCGAACACCCTGGGCAACTGGCTGAGCGGCGGCGCCGGGACGCTGGTCAGCGAGGTCGGCGGCCGCACGCAACTGCGCAGCCTGTACGCGCAGGACGCCTGGGCCTTTGCGCCGAAATGGAAAACCGTGCTGGGCGCGCGCGTCGAGAACTGGAACGCTTCCAGCGGTTTCACCACCTTCGCACCGGGCAACCCGGCCAACGCCGCGTATGCCGCACGCAGCGAGACTGCGGTGTCACCGAAGGCCGCGCTGTCGTACCAGTGGTCGGCCGATACCACACTCAAGGCCTCGACCGGCCGCGCCGTGCGTTTCCCCACCGTGGGGGAACTCTACGGCGCCACCAGCACCGTCAACGCGCAGTACATCAACGATCCAAACCTCAAGCCGGAAAAATCCTGGACCAGCGAACTGACGGCCGAAAAAGACCTGGGCAATGCCGTGCTGCGATTCACGCTGTTCACCGAGAACACGCGCGACTCCCTGTATTCGCAGCTCACCTTCGACCCGGCGGCCAACAGCAACATCAGCCGGGTGCAGAACGTCGGGCGCATCAAGACCAACGGGCTGGAGGTGGCGTTCAACGGCACGGACTTGATGGCTGGCAGCATCGGCAAGGGTCTGGGCTTCAGCGGCAGCGTGACCTATGCGGATTCGCGCATCAAGGAAAACAGCGGCTTTGTGGTCACGCCCGGCGACACCGTGGGCAAGTACCAGCCACGCGTGCCGGTCTGGCGTGCCACGGCGCTGGTCAGCTACCGCTTTGATCCCGCCTGGACCGGCACCTTTGCTGCGCGTTACAGCGGCCGGCAGTTCTCCAGCCTGGACAACGCGGACGTCAATGGCTTTGCCTACATGGGTACCAGCAAGTATTTCGTCACCGACGTGCGCTTCCACTACAAGGTCAACCGGCAGTGGACCGCGGCCTTCGGCATCGACAACCTCAACAACTACCAGTACTGGAACTTCCATCCCTACCCGCAGCGCACCTTCATGGCCGAGCTGAAGGTGGACCTGTGAAGCCATACCTCCCCCTCACCGAAAGGCGTTTCATGACTTCCTCTTCTGCTATCACATCCATAGCTGCTTGCGCTTTGCTGGCGTGGGCTACACCCGCTTTTTCCCATATAGTTCTGGAGAACAACAGCGCACCGGCCGCAAGCAGCTACAAGGCGGTGTTCGTGGTCGGCCACGGCTGCCAGGGCTCGGCGACCACCGGCATGGCCGTGCAGATCCCGACCGGCTTCCTGGGCGCCAAACCCTATCCCAAGCCGGGCTGGACGGTGACGACGCAGCGTGAAAAACTGGCCCGGCCTTATGAAAGCCACGGCCGCCAGGTGACTGACGACGTGACGCTGGTGAGCTGGAAGGCGGCGAGCCGCGAGGCCGCCTTGCCGAACGCTTTTTCCGACGAATTCGTGCTGCGCGGTAAAACGCCGGATGAGGCCGGCCCGCTCTGGTTCAAGGTGCTGCAGACTTGCGAAAGCGGCAGCACCGAATGGCGCGAGATTCCCGCCACAGGCACGTCCACACAGGGACTGAAAGCGCCGGCCGTGCTGCTGCAAGTCGGTCCCGCCGAAGCGCCACACCATCACCACTGAACTCTTGCCCACCCCTTCGATCTCACTTCAAAAGGAAACACCATGAAAGTTACCCTCATCAGCGCATTGCTCGCCTTCGCCGGCTTCGCCCACGCCCAGACGGTGGAAGTCAAAAACGCCTGGGTCCGCACCGCGGTGGCCGGCCAGTCGGGCACCGGCGCCTTCATGGCCATCACGGCCAAAGACGGCGCCAAACTGGTGGGCGCATCGTCGCCGGTGGCCGGTCTGGCCGAGGTGCACGAAATGAAAATGGAAGGCGACGTGATGCGCATGCGCGCCGTGCCGGCACTGGATTTGCCGGCCGGCAAGACGGTGGAACTGAAGCCGGGCGGTTACCACGTGATGCTGACGGAGCTCAAGCAGGCCTTGCCCAAGGGCAGCACCGTGCCGCTGACCCTGGTGTTCAAGGACGCCAAAGGCCAGGAGAGCAAGGTCGAGCTGAAGTTGCCGGTGGCCGCGATGGCGCCTGGCGGCGCGATGCCGGATCATGCCGGCGGCCACAAGCACTGACTATTTGGCCTTGCCGCCCAGCCGCCGGTAAACCGTGGCGCGGCTGATGCCCAGGGCCCGGGCGGCTTTCATGACGTTGCCCCTGGCTTCGTTCACGGCCTTGCGGATCAGCGCGGTTTCCACGTCCTTGAGCGGCAGTGCGGGCGCTGCCGCCCGCTCGCCCAGCCGGTTCGCCCGCATGGCCTGGCCGCGCACCAGCGGCAGCGCGTGCAGCCGCAGGCCTGACCACAGGGGCACTTCCATGGCTTGCGGGTCGCCAAGCGTGCCGCTTCTGGCGGCGTCAAACAGCGTTTCATACGGCATGGCGAACAGGTCGCTGCAATGCACCGCGGCCGGGCTGCCGGTTTGCAGGGCGGGCACCATCTGCCGGGCGGCGGGGTTGGCGCCCGTGACCCAGCCGTCCGGGTCCAGACCGACCAGGCCGTCCATGTCGTCGCCCAGGCTGTGGCTGGACCAGTTCAAACGGATCAGCAGGCTGTGCGGACGGGTTTGCAGCAGGGCGTTTTCGATGCTGCGCGCCGACTGCACCACCAGGTGCTTGAGTTCGGGCCGCTCCACCGTGTCCACGCCGGTCAGGTCCAGCATGCCGGCGCACTGGCCGTCGGGGCCGAAGAGGGGCGCGCCGGCGCAGCTGTAGGCCGAATTGGCATTGAAAAAATGCTCCCCGCGGTGCAGCCAGACCGGCTGCAGCTCGGCCAGCGCGGCGCCGATGGCGGTGGTGCCCACGCTGCCCTCGGACAGGTCCACGCCGATGCGGGTGATCAGGTCGGCGCGCCGGTCGTGCCGGTCGATGGCGCCGTTGACATCAACGACCACCCCTTGCGCGTTGGTCAGGATGGCGAAGTAGCGGGTGCTGGCAATGGCGGCGCCGAGTTTTTCAAGCACCGGCCGGGCGGCCTGCACCAGCACGTGGTTGGCTTCCTCGGTGCGGCGCAGGGCCTGCGGGGCCAGCACATCAAAATCGACGCCCTGGTCCGGCGTCTTGCCGCTGGCCAGGCAGCGCTGCCAGGAGCGTTCTATCCAGGGTTCGGCCAGCAGGCCGGACAGCCCCTGGCCATCGCGCAGCACGGCCTGCCGTGCATGCGCAATCTGCTGCAGGCGTTGTTCAGGGGAAGAGGGGAGGACGGTCAACATGGGCGTGGGGAATGGTGGTCGCAGCCTACCAGAGCCAGCCGCCGCGTGCAGCGAGGTGGGCCAGTACCGGAATGTTTCATTTTGAGAATTTCACAGCGCTTTGGCAAGCAGCTAGGGTTTAACCTAGGCCGGCGGGGGAGGGGCACTTCAACAATGACCTGTTCGATCCGTAGCCACCCTAAAAGCCATCAGGAGACAAGCCCATGCAAGTTCAGTTCAAAGTCAACGGCAAGGCCAAAAGCGTGGAGACGCCGCCCGCCACCTTTCTGGTCCAGGTGCTGCGCGAGCAGCTTCAGATGACCGGCACCCACGTGGGTTGCGACACCGCCCAGTGCGGCGCCTGCACCGTGCTGATGAATGGCCGCGCGGTCAAGTCCTGCAACATCCTGGCGGCGCAGGCCGAGGGCGCCGACATCACCACCATCGAAGGGCTGGCCGCTGCCGACGGCACCATGCACCCGATGCAGGCGGCCTTCAAGGAATGCCACGGCCTGCAATGCGGCTTCTGCACCACCGGCATGGTGATGAGCGCGGTGGATTTGTGCAAGCACCACCCCAAGGCCAGCGAAGGCGAGATCCGCGAGCTGCTCGAAGGCAACATCTGCCGCTGCACCGGTTACCAGAACATCGTCAAGGCGGTGCAGCAGGGTGCTGCCGCCATGGCGGCCTGAGCGCCGCTTCCCCCATTCCCGGCCCGCTGGCGGCGTGCCCGCCCCCGGCTTCCATCCATCTTTCAGGAGTACACACATGGGTGCATCCGACTTTGTCAATCTGCCGAACATCGGCAGCTCGGTCCGCCGCAAGGAGGACTACCGCTTTCTGACCGGCGGCGGCCAGTACACCGACGACATCACGCTGGCCAACCAGAGCTACGCCGTGTTTGTGCGTTCACCGCACGCGCACGCCAAGATCAACAGCATCAACACCGCGGCCGCCAAGGCGGCGCCGGGCGTGCTCGATGTGTTTGTGGGGGAGGACGTGGCGGCCGACAAGATCAACGGCCTGCCTTGCGGGTGGCTGATCACCAGCACCGACGGCAACCCGATGAAAGAGCCGCCACATCCCATCCTGGCCCAGGGCAAGGTGCGCTACGTCGGCGACCACGTCGCCATGGTGGTGGCCGAGACGCTGGAGCAGGCCAAAAACGCCGCCGAACTGGTCGAGGTCGATTACGAGGTGCTCAGCGCCGTGGTGCGTGTCACCGACGCCGCCAAAGCCGCCGCCCTGCATGAAGCCGCGCCGGACAACCATTGCTACAAATGGGCGATTGGCGACAAGGGCCAGGTCGATGCGGTGTTTGCCAACGCCGCGCATGTCACCAAGCTGGACCTGACCAACAACCGCCTGATCCCGAACGCCATGGAGCCGCGCGCGGCGATTGGCTCCTACAGCCGCGCGACCGACGAATACGTGCTGTATGTGTCGAACCAGAATCCGCACGTCGAGCGCCTGCTGATGACGGCCTTTGTGATGGGCCTGCCTGAACACAAGGTGCGGGTGATTGCGCCCGATGTGGGCGGCGGCTTTGGCTCCAAGATTTATCTGTATGCCGAAGACGTGTGCCTGACCTGGGCCTCCAAAAAGCTCAACCGCAACATCAAGTGGACGGCCGACCGCAGCGAGGCTTTTGTCAGCGATGCACATGGCCGCGACCACGCCAGCCACGCGGAAATGGCGATGGACAAGGACGGCAAGTTCCTGGCGATGCGGGTGCATACCGACGCCAACATGGGCGCCTACCTCTCGACCTTTGCGCCGGCGGTGCCGACCATCCTCTACGCGACCCTGCTGGCTGGCCAGTACACCTGCCCGCAGATTTATGTCGAGGTCGATGCCTGGTTCACCAACACCGCGCCGGTCGATGCCTACCGCGGCGCCGGCCGGCCCGAGGCGACTTACCTGCTGGAGCGGCTGGTGTCGCGCTGTGCCTGGGAACTCGGCCTGCCGCAGGACGAGATTCGCCGCCGCAACTTCGTGAAGGACTTTCCTTACCAGACGCCGGTGGCGCTGCAATACGACGTGGGCGACTTCCATGCGCTGCTCAAGCGCGGCAACGAACTGGCCGATGTGGCGGGGTTTGAAAAGCGCAAGACCGCCTCGGCCGCCAAAGGCCTGCTGCGCGGCATTGGTTATTCCTGCTACATCGAGGCCTGCGGCCTGGCGCCCAGCAATATTGCCGGCGCGCTCGGTGCACGTGCCGGCCTGTTTGAATGCGGCGAGGTGCGTGTGCACCCGACCGGCAGCGTGACGGTGTTCACCGGTTCCCACAGCCACGGCCAGGGGCACGAAACCACCTTTGCGCAGGTGGTGGCCGCGCGCCTGGGCATCTCGGTGGATGCGGTGGATGTGGTGCACGGCGACACCGGGCGTGTGCCTTTCGGCATGGGTACCTACGGCTCGCGCTCGCTGTCGGTGGGCGGCACGGCCATCATGAAGGCGCTCGACAAGATCGAGACCAAGGCCAAGAAAATCGCCGCGCACCTGATGGAGGCCAGCGACGCCGATGTCGAATTTGCCAATGGCGAGTTCACCATCAAGGGCACCGACAAGAAAGTGACTTTCGGCCAGGTGGCGCTGACGGCGTATGTGCCGCACAACTACCCGCTCGACAAGCTGGAACCGGGCCTGAACGAAACTGCGTTTTACGACCCGACGAACTTCACCTTCCCGGCCGGCACCTACATCTGCGAGGTGGAGGTTGATCCCGCCACCGGTGGGGTGCGGGTGGACAGCTTCACCGCGGTCGATGATTTCGGCAACATCATCAACCCGATGATTGTCGAAGGCCAGGTGCATGGCGGGCTGGTGCAGGGCATCGGCCAGGCCTTGCTTGAAAACTGTGTGTACGACCCCGAATCGGGCCAGCTGCTGACCGGCTCCTTCATGGACTACGCCATGCCGCGTGCGGACGACATGCCCAGTTTCAAGCTGGACACCTTGTGCACGCCCTGCAGCCACAACCCGCTGGGTGCCAAGGGCTGCGGCGAGGCCGGCGCCATCGGTTCGCCGCCGGCTGTCATCAACGCCGTGCTGGACGCGCTGCGCCCGCTGGGCGTCACCGACTTCGACATGCCCGCGTCTTCCGCCCGCGTCTGGGAAGCCATCCAGTCGGCCAAAAAGCAATAACACAGCGCAAGGAGAAAACACCATGTATCCCTTCACCCTGGAACGCCCCACCTCGCTGGCCGACGCGAGCAAACTGGCTGCGGCCGGCGCCAAACCGCTGGCCGGCGGGCAAACCCTGCTGGCTTCGATGAAGCTGCGCCTGTCCAGCCCCGAGCAGCTCGCCGACCTCAGCGGCATCAAGGAACTGACCGGCATCAAGCGCGAGGGCAACAACCTCGTCATCGGCGCGATGACGCGCCACCTCGATGTCGCCAATAGCGCTGACGTGAAATCCGCGCTGCCCGCGCTGGCCGACCTGGCTGCCAACATTGGCGACCGCCAGGTGCGCGCCATGGGTACGCTGGGCGGGTCGGTGGCCAACAACGATCCTTCGGCCTGTTACCCCAGCGCGGTGCTGGCGCTGGGCGCCACCATCCACACCACGACGCGCAAGATTGCTGCCGACGATTTTTTTCAGGGCATGTTTTCCACGGCGCTCAATGACGGCGAACTCATCACGGCGATCAGCTTCCCGATCCCGAAACGCGCGGCTTACATGAAGTTCAAGCAGCCCGCCTCGCGCTTTGCGCTGGTCGGGGTGTTTGTGGCGCAGTTCGACGCCGGTGCGCGCGTGGCGGTCACGGGCGCCTCCAGCGGCGTGTTCCGCCATGCCGGGCTGGAAGCGGCGCTCAGCAAGAGCTTCACCCCCGAAGCCGCGGCCGCCGTGAAGATTGACGCCAGCGACCTGAACAGCGACATCCATGCGACGGCGGCCTACCGCGCCAACCTGATCAGCGTGCAGACGCAGCGCGGTGTGGCGAAGGCGCTGGGCTGATGGGCCCCACCTCCGGTCTGCCGTCGGCCTTCCGGAGGTTTTTCAAGCGCTTTATGCCTCCAGCCCCCGACTGGCGGGCGCAAGCAGCTCCTGAATTGATAGCGATCAAGGCGCAGGCTAAACTGATCTGATGACACTTTTTCCCACCATAGACGCCCTGGCAGAGACCCTGAAGCAGGCCGGGTACTTTGCCGACCGGCGGCTGGCGACCGCCGTGTTTCTGGCGCTGAAGCTGCAGCGCCCGCTGCTGCTCGAAGGCGAGCCCGGCGTCGGCAAGACCGAACTCGCCAAGGCGCTGTCACTGGCGCTGCAGCGCCAGCTGATCCGCCTGCAGTGTTATGACGGTCTGGAGCAACGTGAGGCGCTTTACGAGTGGAATTACGCGGCGCAGCTGCTGCATATGCGTGCTGTGGAAGGCAAAACTGGCGGCGACGATGTGGAGCGCGAGGTCTATCAAGACCGCTATTTGATCCGCCGGCCGCTGCTGCAGGCCCTGCAGACGCCTGCACCTGGCGCTGTGCTGCTGATCGACGAGGTGGACCGCGCCGATGAACCCTTCGAGGCCTTTCTGCTCGAATACCTCGGCGAGTACCAGGTCAGCATTCCGGAAATCGGCACGATCAGCGCCCAGATCACGCCCGTCACCCTCCTGACCAGCAACCGCACGCGCGAGCTCAATGACGCGGTCAAGCGGCGTTGCCTGTATCACTGGCTGGACTACCCGGACCGTGACCGCGAGCTGGCCATCATCCGTGCCCAGGTGCCGGAAGCCGGCGAACAACTCTCGGCGCAGGTCGCCGCCTTTGTGGACAGGCTGCGCCGCTCGCCCTTCGGCAACGCCTTCCAGCGCGCGCCCGGCATCGCCGAAAGTGTCGAATGGGCCAAAGCGCTGGTGGCGCTGGACACGCTGGTGGTGGACCCGGAAGTGGTGGCCGACACGGCCGGCATTTTGTTCAAGCAGCGTGAAGACGTGGCGGCACTCACGCATGCGCTGGCGGTGGATCTGCTCAAGCCTGAAGAGGCTGCGGCTGAGTGAGGCCGTATGAGGCGAGCCCGTGCTGTTAGGTGATTCAAGAGCCGGCAAACTCGCCGACAACATCGCCGGCTTTGGCCGCGCCTTGCGCCGCGCCGGTGTCAAGGTGGACAGCCAGCGCATAGCCCTGGCCAAGGAAGCCGCACTGGCCGTCGGTATCAACGAGAAGGACGACCTGAGCGCCGCCTTTGAAGCCGTGATGGTCAGCCGCGAGCAGGACCGGCTGGTGTTTCGTGAGCTCTTCGACGTGTATTTCCAGGACCCGAAAGTTGCCAACAAGCTGCTGGCGCAACTGCTGCCCAGCGCCGAAGGCAAGGCCGAGCCCAGCAAGCGCCGCCCGCGCGTGCGCGAAGCCCTGGCGCCGCAGCAATCCTTCGGCCAGCAGGCCGCTCCCGCCAAAGAAGACCAGAAGGTCGAGTTTGACGCGGCCATGACCGCCAGTGACATCGAACGCCTGCACCATGCTGACTTCAACGCGCTGTCGGCCACCGAGTACCGGCTGGTCGAGCGGCTGGCGCGAGACATCCGCTTGCCGCTGCCCACGTTTGCCTCGCGCCGCACGCGCCCCGCCGGCACCGGCGCGCGCATGCACTGGCCGGGCGTGATGCACCAGGCGGCTGCTACCTGTGGCGAGTTGTTGCAGCTGCCGCGGCTGCAGCGGCGCGAGCAGGCCTTGCCCTTGCTGGTGCTGGTCGATGTGTCGGGCTCCATGGAGCGTTATGCGCGATTGCTGCTGGCTTTTTTGCACGCCGCGACCCGGCGGCATCCGCAGCGCGATGTGTTTGCCTTTGGCATGCACCTGACGGATCTGACGCCGGCCTTTCGCCTGGCCGATACCGACGAGATGCTGGCCCATGCCAGCCTGGCGATTGAAGATTTTGCCGGCGGCACCCAGCTCGGCGTCTCGCTCGCCAGCCTGCGCGAAGGCCACGCACGCAAGCTGGTGGGCCGGCGTACCATCGTATTGATCATCACCGATGGGCTGGACACCGGCGAGCCGGCGGAGCTGGCGGGTGAACTGGCCTGGCTTCGCCGGCGCAGCCGCCGCCTGCTGTGGCTCAACCCGCTGCTGCGTTTTGACGGCTACGCGCCGCTGGCGCGCGGGGCCGCCGTGCTGCATGCGCACGCCCACGGCATGCTGGCGGTGCACAACTTGAGCAAGCTGGAGGAACTCGCGGCCAGCCTGGCGGCTCTGATGAAGAAATGAACCTCTCACCGTTCGGGCTGAGCCTGTCGAAGCCTTTCGACAGGCTCAAGGCGAACGGATTCAGTAAATCAATAATCAACAAATCACAAAGGGAACTCAATATGGACATGCAGGGAAGCCGGCAACTCGCGGTCACACAACAACAGGCCTGGGACGCGCTCAACGACCCGGCCGTCCTCAAGGCCTGTATTCCGGGCTGCGACAAGGTCGAAGTCACCGGCGAAAACCAGTACGCCATTGCGATGGCGCTGAAGATCGGCCCGGTGTCAGCCAAATTCACTGGCAAGATCTCGCTCACCGAGATGAACCCGCCGGCGAGCTACAAGCTGTCTTTCGACGGGCAGGGCGGTGTGGCCGGTTTTGGCAAGGGCAGCGCCGAAGTGAGCTTGACGCCCAATGACGATGGCTGCGAACTGGCTTACACGGTGCACGCCTCGGTGGGCGGCAAGGTGGCGCAACTCGGCCAGCGCCTGATCGACGGCGCGGCCAAGTCCATGGCCGAAGATTTTT
>CAMLDT010000062.1 GCA_946479075.1 uncultured Polaromonas sp. | reverse complement strand
CCGGCGATGATGTTGGTGCCGTGGCCGGTGGTCGATGCCTGCGCGATGTGCTTGACTGGCGCGTACTGTGTACCGGTGTAGTACTCGGTGACCCAGACCAGCGCGCCGGTCAGCACCAGGCCCACGGCGCAGGCGCCGAACAGCGCCATCTGTGTGCCTGCGGCCTTGATGGCGTTGTCGGGAATCAGCCAGGTGGTGACGAAGTAGAAGGCGATCAGCGACAGCACGCCGGCGACAGCCAGGCCCTTGTAGAGCGCGGGCATCACGTTGGTCATGCCGGGCGAGGCTTTGACGAAGAAGCAGCCGATGATGGAGGCGATGATGGACACCGCGCCCAGCGCCAGCGGATACACCACGGCGCTGGTGCCTGCACCGGTGATCATCAGCGCGCCCAGCACCATGGTGGCGATCAGCGTCACGGCATAGGTCTCGAACAGGTCGGCCGCCATGCCGGCGCAGTCGCCGACGTTGTCACCGACGTTGTCGGCAATCACCGCGGGGTTGCGCGGGTCGTCTTCCGGAATGCCGGCTTCGACCTTGCCCACCAGGTCGGCGCCCACGTCGGCGCCCTTGGTGAAGATGCCGCCGCCCAGGCGCGCAAAGATGGAAATCAGCGAGGAGCCGAAAGCAAAACCGATCAGCGGGTTCAGCAGACCGGCCAGGTTGCTGTCGGGTTTGTAGTTGCCGTTGCCGACCAGGAACCAGTAAAAAGCCGTGACGCCCAGCAGGCCCAGGCCGACCACCAGCATGCCGGTGATGGCGCCGCCGCGGAAGGCAACGTCCAGCGCGGGGCCAATGCCGCGGGTGGCGGCCTGTGCGGTGCGCACGTTGGCGCGCACCGACACATTCATGCCGATGAAGCCGCAGGCCCCGGACAGCACCGCGCCGACGACGAAGCCGATGGCGCTGGGGACGTCGAGGAAGATGCCGATCAATACCGCCAGCACGACGCCGACGATGGCAATGGTTTTGTATTGGCGCGCCAGGTAAGCGGCAGCGCCAGTCTGGATCGCCGCGGCGATCTCCTGCATGCGGGGGTTGCCCGCGTCTTGGGAAAGAATCCAGCTGCGGGCCCAGAAGCCGTATCCCACGGCGACGAATCCGCAAACGAGCGCAAGGATGAGCGCTGAGTTGCCTGTCATAAAAATCTCCTACGTTGTTTTTCGCTTGGAGGGGGCGCCACGCTAGCGGTGCCCCCGCTGCGTTGCTTCCTCGTCGCTCTCAACATGCGCGGAGACGATTGGCCAACTCGCGAAATTTAACGCCAAAACGTGACAAGTTCGCGAAGCCCAGGGTCGCAAGCCCTAAAATGAGGGTAAATACTGAGCACCTGCTCACCCCTTTTTCATTACTCCCACGCAAAGCGACCATGTCCCTCGATAAAGTTACCCCCGGCAAAAACGCCCCCGACGCTTTCAACGTCATCATCGAAATCCCGATGAACGCCGACCCCGTGAAATACGAAGTGGACAAGGAATCCGGCGCGATTTTTGTGGACCGCTTCATGAGCACGTCCATGCACTACCCGACCAACTACGGTTATGTGCCCAAGACCCTGAGCGGCGATGGCGACCCGGTCGATGTGCTGGTGATCACGCCGGTGCCGCTGATCCCCGGTGTGGTGGTGACCTGCCGCGCCATCGGCATCCTCAAGATGACCGATGAAGCCGGCGAAGACGGCAAGGTGCTGGCCGTGCCTGTTGACAAGAAATGCTCGCTTTACACCCAGTGGCAAAAGCCTGAAGACCTGAACCCGCTGCGCCTGAAAACCATTGCGCACTTCTTCGAGCACTACAAGGACCTGGAAGAAGGCAAGTGGGTCAAGATCAATGGCTGGGAAGGCACAGAGGCTGCCCGCAAGGAAATCACCGACGGCATCGCCAACTACCGCAAGGAACACCCGGAAGCGGCTTGAGTTTGAAGCATTTTGGTGCTCTGGCCCTTGTCTGTCGGGCGTGAGCAGCTATCAAAAAAAGAGCGCCTGCGGCGAAAGCCGCAGGCGCTTTTGTTTGGGCGACGGGCCGGTTTTCAGCCGGCGCGGGCCGGGTCCGGAAAAATCAGCCCGTGCAAAAACGTGCCCTTGCGCTCGAAGGGCTGCCAGTGGCCCTCGGCCTGGGCCAGCCGGTTGGCCACGGTCCACCAGGCGCTTGGATTGACACCCAGCCCGACATGGCTGGCGATGACCTCGACGTTTTCGGTGTGCGGGTTGTGCGCGGCCGGTTTCTGGATGCTGCCTTGCCAGGCCACGATGCCGTCGCTGCGCGAGTAGATGCTGGTGGTCGGCACCGGCGGCGCGGCGGGCAGGTCGTAGTTTTCCGTTTCACGCTCGACCTTGCGGCCACTGGCCAGCTCGTAAATGCGCCAGGCGTTGGTGGAGCGGTGCGAGCCTGCAAACGGCGTGCCCAGCGTGATGACGCCACGCACCATGTGCGGCAATTCCTTGGCCAGCTCACGTGCGTAGACACCGCCCAGGCTCCAGCCGATCAGGCTGACCTTGCGGCCGCTCTCGTCAAAGGCGCGTTTGACCTGCGCCCGCGCCGTCTCCAGCACGCCGGCGCGCGGCCCGAAGTTGAAACCCTGCTCCCAGCCGCTGGTGGCGTAACCCAGCGAGTCGAGGTAGCGCCGTAGCGGCAGGGTGGAGCCGTCATTGGCCGACAGGCCGGGGAAAACCACCACGCCATGGCCATCGCCGCGCGGCGCCCGCGCCAGTACCGGCCAGCTTGGAAGCAAGGCGCCGAACTCCCAGAACGCCCGGAATTCCAGCGCCAGCAGCCAAGCGTTAGGCGGCGGTCCGTCGTGCAGCGCCTGCTTTGGGTTTCGATTTTGTTTTTGCGCTGCTGCGGACGGTCGGACGGGGGGGTGTGCCATGGCTGGATGCATTGGATGTTTTTGATTTGTTCTCGGTACTGATTATCTTGGGCCGGGCGGCGCGCTTCACAGAGGGAGACTTCTCTAAAGCCGTCGCCGAGGTGACGCCGGCCCTGCGGGTTTTTACCGGGGCGGCCGCAGGCGTGGCGGCCGGTGCTGCAACCGCACCCAGCAGCGCTTGCGCCTCGCGGAAAGCGTTCGTTATGGCTGCCGCCAGATCTTTGGCATGTGGCAAGGCCTGTTTGCCGGCCACGATGCCGAAATCCACCTGGCCGGCATAGGTCTGGATGGTGATGTTCAGCGCCAGCCCGTGCATGACGATGGACAGCGGATGAAAGGTCAGGAAGCGCGCGCCCGCCAGATAAAGCGGCACCGGCGGGCCGGGCACATTGGAGATCGCCAGGTTGGCCACCATGGGCAGGCGGCTGGCCATACCGCTTTTGCCGTAGGCATTCAGCGCCATTTTGGCGGCACCGCCCACCAGCCAGGGCGCCAGCAGGGAAGGGTAGTCGGTCGGCAGCAGGCCCTTGAGCGCACCGACCGAGGACTTCACCTTGGACGTGGACGCCATGATGGCGTTCATGCGTTTGAGCGGGTTGGCCAGATGCGTGCCCAGCTCCACCAGGCTCATGCTGACCTGGTTGCCCAGGTTGGCAGCATCCGTGGCGCCCGCCTCACGCAGCGACACCGGCATGGCGGCCACCAGCGACTTTTTGGGCAGCGTGTGGTGATCGCTCAGGTAGCTGCGCAGCGCGGTCGAGCAGACCCACAGCACCACGTCATTGAACGATCCGCCCACCGCCTTGCCCATGGCCTTGCAGTCGGCCAGCGGCAAGGTGGCGGTGACGAACACGCGCTCGGCCGTGATGCCGGTATTGAACGGGGTGGCCGGCGCCAGCTTCACCGGCATCCTGGGCCGCCCACCGGCTGGCGACGCGGCCACGGTTTGCCGGGCCAGCGTGCTGCCCAGGGTGCTGGCGGCCGACGGCAGCGTTTTCGCCAGCTTGGCAAGCTGCCCGAGCGAGCTGGAAAACACCGATCCAATCATCTTGCCGAGCTGGAGGTCGGCTTCCAGCTTGCGCCGGCGCGCGGGGTCGGGTGGCGCCACTTCGCGCGGCACCGGCCCCATGTCCAGCATGGCGTTGGCCAGCATCACGCCGCCCTTGCCATCGAGGGCCGCGTGATGGATCTTCGAGAAAGAGCCGGCGACCACCTTGCCGCCCATGGCGGCCGGTAACTGGATGCGGTCGAAGATATGGAACTCCCAGAGCGGGAAGTTGCGGTCTATCCGTTCACCATGCAACTTCGCGCACAGCTTGTGCACCGCCGCCAGCGTCATGGGCGCTGCTCCCTTTTTCACCAGATCAGCCTTGCGGATGTGGAAACCGATGTCGACCTCGTCTGCCTCGACCCACAAGGGATGCCCCAAATCCAGCGGCATGGCCACCAGCTTGCGGCTGAACACCGGTGCCAGGTGCATGCGGCTGGCGATATGGCGAGTGACGGCCTTGTGAAAACTGCCCTTGAAGCCCGGCGGCAGCTCACACAGGTTGAGTGAGCCTACATGCATGGGCATTTCGGGGGTTTCGAGGTAGAGAAAGGTGGCGTCGAGGCCGGTCAGGGATTTCATGGTTATCGTGTCTCCGTGGCAGACACGTTAACCGAGGCGACAGGCTGCGGGCACTAGGGTTTGCCGGGGAAGCCTGCGGACAGCGCTCAGTCGTCGAACAGATAGACGATCTCACCGAGCCAGCGTTTTTCCACCAGGGTGAGGTGCCCGCGTTTGCCTGCTTGGACCTTTCCGCCCACCGAACTTCGAAACGCGGCGCCGGGCGTATGTTCCAGCCAGCAGTCGGCGGTTGCGTCAGGAAAATCCAGTCCCATTTCTTCCGCGGCTTCGGCGGCATCGTCGTAGCCGTGGGCAAACGCCAGAAGCAGCGACATGGTCAGCCGGTGCCGGCCGGCGTTGCAGTAAAAAACACCGGCATCCCGGAGGTAGACAAAGGACCGGTCCAGATCGGCCTGATGCAGCGGCACGGCTTCGCAAGCCCCCGCGCCTGCGAGCAATTGCCACTGCGCCGGTGTGAAACTGCTCATGTCTGTCCTTTCGTGCGTGAGCCGCCAGGCGTCTGTTCGATGGACATGGCAGCCAATGGCTTCGCGCGGCGCCATGCTAACGCCTGCCGCGGCCCTTGTCGTCCTGCAATCGGGGTAGGCGTTCAGGATCCGCAGCTCTGCGGACCACCCAACAAGGCCTGCTCGTCCTCATTCAGCCCGGCCACTGGCGTTGCTTTCGCCAGCGCCATCCACACCCCCAGCGGCAGGGACTGCCGGGAACGCCGTGGCGCTGCCTTCGCCACCACCAGGCGCCCGTTCTCCACCACCATCACACCGCACTCGGACGGCACCTCGCCGGGATCAGCGATGCAGCGTCCTTTCGCATCGCAGCCCAGCACATACCAGCACTCGCCACCCAGGTCCAGGTAGGCGGCGCGTTTGTCGGGGCGCTTCAAATCGCCGAGCAGGTCGGAGCGGTGCACCTTGATCTCGTGGACGATGGGGTCCACGTACTCGGCGACCGAGGTATTGCGGATCGAGAAGACGTCAGGACGGGCGATGCACCAGCGCACCTTGCCGTCTTTTTCCAGCGGCGGCAATTGCGCGCGCAAGCCCAGGCCGCGCCAGGTGATGCGGCCGGCGCGCACCATCTCGCAGGCCACTTGCTCGACCAGCGCTTCATGCGCCGACAGCGCCGAGCGGTTGCGCACCAGTGTGGCGGCGAGGTAGCTGACACCGGCATCGGTGACGCGCAGTGTTTCATGGCCTGCCGGACCGGCCACGCGCTGCAACATGCCGCCCGCCAACAGTTCAATCTCGATCAGATCCTGGCAAGGCCAGCCGGCCGAGCGGTAGATTTCGCGCAGGCGGCGTGCGTGGGTCTTGCCGAGTGGCGTGGGCACGTTGGCCGCGGGCGGGGCGTCAGAAAGGATGGCGGTGGGTTCAAACATGCTGAAAAAGGCGCGATTCAGGCTCGCAGCTTAAAACAAGGTGGTTCATAAGCCAAATCGGGCTCCAGCCCACGCTGGCCGTTCGTGGCCTGCTATCAATAGTGAAGCAACCCTCAGTTGCCGCCGGCTTGCCGGAAGGGGTTGCGCCGCTCCAGTTCGTCCATGTAGCCGGCAATGCCTTCGCCTTCGCGTTCGAGGAAACGCTCGACCGCATCGGCGAACGCCGGATGCGCCAGCCAGTGCGCGCTGGTGGTCTTGACCGGAAGCAGGGCGCGCGCCATCTTGTGTTCACCCTGGGCGCCGCCTTCGAAGCGCTGGTAGCCGTGGTCTATGCACCATTGCAGTGGCTGGTAATAACAGGCTTCAAAGTGCAGGCAGTCCACACGTTCGGTGGCGCCCCAGTAACGGCCGTAGGCGATTTTGGCTGGGGACTCAGTGCCAAATTGGACTCCAGCCCCCGTCCCGCCTGCGCAGACAGCTATCAAACTGGTAGCAATTGGACTGCCTGATCGCTCTCCTACAAAGAGCAGCCAGTTCTCAGGCATGGTGTCGGCCATGCGCTGGAAGAAGTCGCGGCTCAGGTACGGCGCGTTGCCGTGTTCGTAATAGGTGCGCTCGTAACAGCTGTAGAAAAAGTCCCAGTCGGCTGCGGAGATATCCTTTCCCAGTGACCAGCGAAAGGTCACGCCAGCGTCCGCCACCTTGCGCCGTTCCTGGCGGATCTTCTTGCGCTTGTCCTGGCTCAGCGACATCAGGAAATCGTTGAAATCGCGGTAGCCAGGTGCCAGCTCCGTTCGGGCTGAGCCTGTCGAAGCCCCGGCGCACCCTTCGACCCCTTCGACGGAGCTCAGGACAGGCGACTCAGGGCGAACGCTCAGGGATTCAGGCGGCAAAAAAGTTTTGTTTGTCCAGTGAAATTGCACGTTGTGCCGCAGCATGAGACCGGCTTCCTCACACGCCGCCACATCCGCATCGCTGGTGAACAGCAGGTGCAGGGACGACAGCCCCTCTTCGCCGCACCAGGCCACCAGCGCCTGCACCAGCAGCAGGCGGGTCGCCGCGTCACGTGCCAGCAGGCGCGGGCCGGGCACCGGCGTGAAGGGCGGCGCCACCAGCGCTTTCGGGTAATAACTCAGGCCATGCTGATGGTAGGCGTTGGCCCAGGCGTGGTCGAAGACGTATTCACCGTAGGAGTGATCCTTGAGGTAGAGCGCGCAGGCACCGGCCAGCGCATCGCCATGCCAGAGTGTGATGAAACGCGGTGTCCAGCCGGTGGCGGGCGTGGCGCTGCCGCTTTCGTGCATGGCGCACAGGTACTCGTGGCGCATGAAGGGGTTGAGCCCGCCGTCCGGGTCCTGCTGCGCGAGCAGGGCATTCCAGGCCGCGCCATCGATCTGCGCCGGGGTGTCCAGCACTCGGATGACATAATCGTTTTCAGTCACAGCACCCACCGTTTTTCTTTTTCCATGACTCTCAAAATCTGCGTTGCCCAATTGAACTACTGCGTTGGCGACATGCCGGGCAACGCGCAAAAAATCATCGCCGCCGCGCGTACCGCTTACGCCGATGGCGTGCGCCTGCTGCTCACGCCCGAGATGGCGATTTGCGGCTACGCGGCCGAAGACCTGTTTCTGCGCCGTTCCTTCATTGAAGCCTGTGATGATGCCGTGAATGACATCGCCCGTGAGCTGGCCGGGTTAAAGGGCCTGACGGTGGTGGTCGGCACGCCGACGCATGGCGACACAGGCAAGGCGCTGCGCACCAAAAGCGTCGAGGTGCAGCAGCGCCACAACGCCGCCCGGGTGCTGCGGGAAGGCGCGGTGATCGCCAGTTATGCCAAGCGCGAGCTGCCCAACTACCAGGTTTTTGACGAGCGGCGTTATTTCACGCCGGGCCAGGGCGTCTGTGTGTTTGAGGCCGGCGAGGGCGCCGACGCGGTGCGCATCGGCCTGCTGATCTGTGAGGACGCCTGGTTCGAGGAGCCGGCCCGGCTGGCCAAAGAGGCCGGCGCCGAGATGCTGGCCGTCATCAACGCCTCGCCCTTTCACGTGGGCAAGGGCGGCGAGCGTGAGCTGATGATGCGCCAGCGCGTGCTGGCCACCGGCCTGCCCATGGTGTATGCGCATCTGGTCGGCGGGCAGGATGAAATTGTGTTTGAAGGCCATTCGTTTGCGCTGCAGGCCGACGGTGTGGTTGCCGGGCGCGCCGAAAGTTTCAAGGAGAATCTGTTTGTCGCCCAGGCGCAGCGGGCGCAAGCAGCTATCAAATTGGTAGCATCCATCGAGCCCGAGCGAAGTGCGGAAGCGGACCTGTGGGACGCGCTGGTGCTGGGCGTGCGCGACTACTTGGGCAAAAACGGCTTCCCCGGCGCTATCCTGGGCTTGTCGGGCGGCATCGATTCGGCGCTGGTGCTGGCGATTGCGGTCGATGCACTGGGCGCCGACAAGGTGCGCACCGTGATGATGCCTTCGCCTTACACCGCCGACATTTCCTGGATTGATGCGCGCGAGATGGCGGCGCGGATGAAGGTGCGTTACGACGAGATTTCCATCATCCCCGAGTTCGAGGCGTTCAAGGCCTCGTTGGCTGGCGAGTTCAAGGGCCTGCCGGAAGACACCACCGAGGAAAACATTCAGGCACGCATCCGCGGCGTGTTTTTGATGGCGCTGTCCAACAAGTTCGGCTCTATCGTGCTGACCACCGGCAACAAGAGCGAGATGGCCACCGGTTACTGCACCCTGTACGGCGACATGGCCGGCGGCTTTGCGGTGATCAAGGACCTGCTGAAAACCACCGTGTTTCGCCTGGCCGAGTGGCGCAATGCGAACGACCCTTACGGCACCGGCAAGAGCCCGATCCCCGAGCGCATCATCACGCGGCCACCGAGCGCCGAGCTGCGTGCAGACCAGACCGACCAGGACAGCCTGCCGCCCTACGAGGTACTGGACGCGATTTTGCGGCGCTACATGGAAAACGACGAAAGCATCGAGAGCATCATTGCCGCGGGCTTTGACGCCGCGGTGGTCGAGCGCGTGACGCGGCTGATCAAGATCAACGAGTACAAACGCCGGCAAGCCCCGGTGGGTATCCGGGTTAGCCACCGCAGCTTCGGCAAGGATTGGCGCTATCCTATTACCAGTAAATTTCGAGCCTAGCCGCGCGCACGACCGCAGCTTATTTCAAGAACCAACGGAGATATTCAGTGAAACAAATCACCGCCGTCCTCAAACCCTTCAAACTCGAAGAAGTCCGCGAAGCCCTGGCCGAATGCGGCGTGACCGGCCTGACCGTCACCGAAGTCAAGGGTTTCGGCCGCCAGAAGGGCCACACCGAGCTGTACCGTGGCGCCGAGTATGTGGTCGATTTCCTGCCCAAGGTCAAGGTCGAGGTGGTTGTGAAAACCGAGGACGTGGACCGCTGCGTGGAGGCCATCGTGCGTGCTGCGCGCACCGGCAAGATCGGCGACGGCAAGATTTTCGTCACCAGCGTCGAGCGGGTGGTGCGCATCCGCACCGGTGAAGAGGACGAAACCGCGATCTGAACAAGACGCTCCAGGACGGCGTGGATCTCAAATCTGGTCCAGCCGCTGTCCTTCAGGAGCCATGCCTGCGGTTTGCACCAGTTGCTCCAGCAAAACCCCGGGTTCGCTGCCGACATGGATCAGTTCCATCTGCCAGTCGCTCATGAAGCCGGCTTTGACCGATGAGGCCAGGAAGGCCAGCAGCTCGGTGTAATAGCCGCCCAGGTTGAGCAGGCCGACCGGCTTGGCGTGGTAGCCGAGCTGGCGCCAAGTCCAGACTTCAAAAAATTCTTCGAGTGTGCCGATGCCGCCGGGCAGCGACAAAAAGGCGTCGGCGTGTTCGGCCATGATGCGTTTGCGCTCATGCATGGTCTCGACGATGTGCAGCTCGGTGCAGCCGGTATGCGCCCATTCCTTTTCGACCAGCGCCTTCGGGATCACACCGACGACGCGGCCGCCGGCCGCCAGCGTGGCGTCGGCCACGATGCCCATCAGGCCGTTGCGCCCACCGCCGTACACCAGTTGCCCGCCGTGCCGGCCGATCCACGTGCCGACCGTGCGTGCGGTGTCGGCAAAAACCGGCTCTGCGCCGGGACGTGAGCCGCAATAAACGCAAAGGGAAAACGCCGGACTCATGCCACAAACCGGTGAAACAGCGCCAGCGCCCAGGTGCCGGCGCACAGCAGCAGGCTCAGCAGCACGGCAGCGCTGCCCATGTCCTTGGCGCGTTTGGACAAGTCGTGCCACTCGGGGCCGATGCGGTCGATGGCGGTCTCGATGCCGGTGTTGAGTAGTTCGATGACCATCACCAGGATGACCGAGCCGGCCAGCAGCACGGTTTCGACCCAGCTGCGGCCCAGCCAGAAAGCGGCAGGCAGCAGCAACAGCGAGGTGATGGCCTCCTGGCGAAAGGCGGTTTCCTGCCAGCCGGCGCGCAGGCCGGCCAGGGAGTAGCCCAGTGCGTGCCAGACGCGGTTCAGACCCTTGCGGTCTTTCTGGGGGTTGACGGGGGAGGGCGGGGCCGGAGCATCGGTTTCGGGCACGCGCAGGGAGGCAGAATCGGTCATCAGGGCATTGTCCTGCAGCTCTGTGGCATTTTGATGTGACGCCGGCATGCTGCGGCGGGCTCAGGCGGTTTTGGGTGGCGGTGCGGCCGGCAGGCTGGTGACCAGGCGGGTTCCCGCCAGGGCGTCATGCCAGAACTGCCGCTGCGGGTGAAAGCGCGCCAGGATGGCCCAGATCGGCACCCAGCCGAGGGCCAGCACGGCGGCTTCCCGGACCGGCAGCGCCAGCGCCCAGCTCAGCACCAGCGGCGGCAAAAACCACAGCCAGCTCAGCACGTAACGCAGCAATGCGCGTTTTTGCGTGAGGGGGGCGCCGTGTTTGTCCACCACGCGAATGTTCCAGGTTTTCATGGCCAGCGTCTGGCCCCGGGCCCAGAACCAGACAAAGTAGATGCCGAACACGACGAACAGAAAGGCCTGCTGGGCGTGGCGGTTGTCCATGGCGTTGCGGGTCTGGCTCAGTGTGCTGAACAGGTAGCCGGCGATAAACACCACACCAAACATCAGCAGGCCTTCGTACATCCAGCAGGCCATGCGCCTGCGCAGCGATGGCGTGGACGCCGGGGAAGCAGTATTTACTATCAATTTGGTAGCGATTAAACGAGTGGGGACAAGGGCTGGCGCACTATTTGACTCACAACGCGCCGGCCCGCAGGCCGCGGCAGGAACGGCTAGCGGGGCTGGCCGGCCGTGCTGCCGGGACCTGCGGGTGGGACTGTGGGCGCTGTGCCCCCAGCGCCATCCGCCGGCTGCGAAACCGTGATTTTAGGCGCGGCTTGGGGCTTGGGTCTGGCCTGCTCGGCTGCAGAAGGAATGGTCGCCAGCTTTTGTTTGGCAACGGGCTTGGACGCGGGTGCGGCGCCCACCGGTTTGGCCGGTGCCTTGGCGGCAAGTTTGCGTTTTTCCTCGGTGCTGAGCGCCTGATAAGCCTCCCACTTGGCTTTTCTTTCTTCTGCCGTGAGCTTTTTGGAGAGTTCGCGGGTTTTTGCGAAGTTCAGGCGCGCCTGGGTGCGCTGCTGTGGGCTGAGCGCGACCCAGTCTTTCATCCGGCCCTGCATTTTGGCCTGCTCTTCGGGCGACAGCGAGCGGTAACCGCGGGCCATCTCAAGCCATTTGCGCTTGTGGCTCTGGCTCAGGGATGGCCAGGCCGAGGCCAGCGGCTGCAGGATATCGCGCTGCGCCGGGCTCAATTCATTCCAGCCCGGTCCGGCAAAGGACTGCGCCACCACGGTTTTTGCGGGTGGGGCGGCGGTTGTCGCCTGCTGGGCGCTGGCGAGGGTCCAACCCGCGAGCACAAGCAGCGGCGCACACCGGGCGGCCAGGCGCCAGCGAATTTTGCCGATGGGGCCAACCACCGGGGCGGCGGGACGGAAGCTGAACACAGGCATGGGCAGTGGGGGCAGGTTGGGGGACTTGGGCGGCAGCGCCGGCTCAAAGTGTGGTTTTGAGGAACTGGACGAAGCCGGGGTCGGCAAACGCATCAGGCGGCAGGTCGTCGGTCAGCAAGGCAGAATCCACTTCGGCCAGCTCGTGCACCATCTTGTCGGTCTGCAGGGAATTGATGACCAGCAGGCCGGCCACCAGCGCGATCAGCGGCAGTACGGCCCCGATCCGGCTCCAGAGGCTGAAGCCTTCGTCCGAACCCCAAGTCAGGGTGGATCCGCTGCGTGCGCTGGCGGCGGCTGGCGCCGATTGCGTCCTGGCGACACGGCGCGCCGCCACGGCCTGGGTGCGGGCCGCCCGCAAACGCTCGGAAATGTCGTAGGGCAAATCGGCTGTGCCGGCCGACAGGTAAGAGGCAGCTTTCAGGCCGTAGCGGTCCTGCAGGATATCGGTGCGGTTTTGTGGTGAGCGGTTCATAGTTTGATTCCCCTGGCGGACAAAGCCTTGCTGAGCGCATGGACTGCGCGTGAACAATGCGTTTTCACGCTACCTTCGGAGCAACCCATGGCCGCAGCGGTTTCAGCCACGTCCATCTCCTCCCAGTAACGCATGAGAAAGGCTTCCCGTTGACGCCCGGGCAGCTCCCTGATCTCAACCTCGATCTGCCGCAGGATCTGTGCCCGCTCCGTTGCATCCTGGGCGCTTTCCGTGCCTTCCGAGTTGGCGGAGGATTCCAGCGTCTCCAGCAGATCAAAATCCCCGTCGTCACCGGCGGATTCAAAATCGCTCATGTTGGAAAACAGCGCATTGCGTGTCTTGCGCCGGCGAAACCAGTCCAGCGTGCTGTTGGACAGGATGCGCTGAAACAGCATGGGCAGCTCGGCGGCCGGTTTGTCGCCATAGTGCTGCGCCAGCTTCATCATGCTGTCCTGAACGATGTCCAGCGCGGCTTCGTCGTCCCGCACGTGGTAAACGCTGCGCTTGAAAGCGCGTTTTTCAACGCTTTTCAGGAAGTCGGAAAGTTCTTGTTCGGTGGCCAACGGTTGATTTCGGTTTGTCCCGGCACTGTTTTTATAAGGCGGCTGCCCCGCGTGGCCCGGCTGGCCCTGTCACGGCATCTGACTGCTGCAAAATTATCGCATCAAGCGGTGGTCGCCTGACTTGACGGCCGTCCGCAGCCGCGTGCCTGCCTTGCCCTATAATTTCCGCTGCAATTCAAACAGCAAACGGGTCATGACCCGGCGGTTTATGTTTCCGCCCATGGTTCTGGCCTCAAGTCTCGACGCTACTCCACAAGAGTGGGTGAAGAGGCACCCAAGGTATTTCGTTAGAGAAATTCACAAAGGTTCATCATGGAAATCACAAAGGCCGAACTCGCTTCGGCAGCGGCGGCAGCCTCTGCCCCCTCAACCCCGCAAGAACTCCGCGGCGCGGAAATCCTCATCAAGGCCCTGCAGGCCGAAGGCGTCAAACACGTCTGGGGTTATCCGGGCGGCGCTGTGCTGCATATTTACGACGCGTTTTACAAGCAGGACACCATTCAGCATGTGCTGGTGCGCCATGAGCAGGCGGCCGTGCATGCCGCCGACGGTTATGCGCGCGCGACCGGCGAGGTTGGCGTTGCGCTGGTGACTTCCGGGCCGGGCGTGACCAACGCGGTGACGGGCATTGCCACCGCCTATATGGACAGCATCCCGATGGTGATCATCACCGGCCAGGTGCCCACGCATGCGATTGGCCTGGACGCTTTCCAGGAGTGCGACACCGTCGGCATCACGCGGCCCATCGTCAAGCACAACTTCCTGGTCAAGGACGCGCGGCTGATGGCCGAGACCTTGAAAAAGGCTTTCCACATTGCCCGTAGCGGACGCCCCGGCCCGGTGGTGGTGGACATCCCCAAGGACGTGTCCTTCAACAAGGTGATGTACACCGGTTACCCGCAAAGCGTTGAAATGCGCTCTTACAACCCGGTGCGCAAGGGCCACGGCGGCCAGATCCGCAAGGCGTTGCAACTGCTGATGGCGGCCAAACGGCCTTACATCTACACCGGCGGCGGTGTGTTGCTGAGCAATGCTTCGCAGGAGCTGCGCACCCTGGTGGACATGCTGGGCTACCCCTGCACCAATACCCTGATGGGCCTGGGCGCTTATCCGGCCAGCGACAAAAAATTCCTGGGCATGCTGGGCATGCACGGCACCATCGAAGCCAACAATGCCATGCAGAACTGCGACGTGCTGCTGGCTGTCGGTGCACGTTTCGATGACCGCGTGATCGGCAATCCAAAACACTTCGCGCAGAACGAGCGCAAGATCATCCACATCGACATTGATCCGTCGAGCATCTCCAAACGCGTCAGGGTGGACATTCCCATCGTCGGCGATGTCAAGGATGTGCTGACCGAACTGATCGCGATGATCAGGGAATCCGGGCTCAAGCCCGACAGCAACGCGCTGGGCGGCTGGTGGGAAACCATCGAGGGCTGGCGCAAGCGTGACTGCATGAAGTACAGCCTTGGCAAGGGCGATGTGATCAAGCCGCAGTATGTGGTGGAAACGCTCTGGAACATGACCAAAGACGCTGACACCTACATCACGTCCGACGTTGGCCAGCACCAGATGTGGGCGGCGCAGTATTACAAGTTCGACGAACCGCGCCGCTGGATCAACTCCGGCGGTCTGGGCACCATGGGTGTGGGCATCCCTTACGCCATGGGCATCAAGCTGGCCAAGCCGGACAGCGAGGTGTATTGCATCACCGGTGAAGGTTCGGTGCAGATGTGTATCCAGGAACTCTCCACCTGCCTGCAGTACAACACACCGATCAAGGTCATCTCCTTGAACAACCGTTACCTGGGCATGGTGCGGCAGTGGCAGGAAGTCGAATACGCCGGCCGCTACAGCAGCAGCTACATGGACGCACTGCCCAATTTCGTGAAGCTGGCCGAGGCCTATGGTCACGTCGGCATGCTGATCGAAAAACCGGAGGACGTGGAGCCTGCGCTGCGCGAGGCGCGCAAGCTCAAGGACCGCACGGTGTTCATGGACTTCCGCACGGACCCCACCGAGAACGTGTTCCCGATGGTCCAGGCCGGCAAGGGCATCACCGAAATGCTGCTCGGGTCTGAAGACCTGTAAGCGGCGCACACCATTTTTTAACCGTCACCTGACGAATCTATTGTCTGCCGAGCCTGCGCATTACCGTGCGCAGGGGAGGGCAGCGAAAAGAGGAATCTTCTTATGAAACACATCATTGCCGTGTTGCTCGAAAACGAGCCGGGCGCCTTGTCCCGCGTGGTGGGCCTGTTCTCAGCCCGCGGCTACAACATCGAAAGCCTGACCGTCGCACCCACCGAGGACGCCAGCCTGTCGCGCATGACCATCCAGACCACGGGGTCGGACGACGTGATCGAGCAGATCACCAAACACCTGAATCGGCTCATTGAAGTCGTCAAAGTGGTGGACCTGACCGAAGGCGCTTACACCGAACGCGAATTGATGATGGTCAAGGTCCGGGCTGTCGGCAAGGAGCGCGAGGAGATGAAGCGCATGGCTGATATATTCCGCGGGCGGATCATCGACGTGACGGAGAAAAGCTACACCATCGAATTGACCGGGGACCAGTCCAAAAACGACGCCTTCCTGGAAGCGATTGACCGCAGCGCGATCCTGGAAACGGTGCGCACCGGCTCCAGCGGCATTGGCCGCGGCGAGAGGATTCTCAGGGTCTGATTTTTCAGTAGTCCGTGCGCGCGTTTTCGACAGGCGGGGCGCGAACGGACGGAAGTGGCGATGTGTGTTTACCGTTCGCCCTCAGCCTGTCGAAGGGCATTTTCGCCAGAACCATCAACGCTATTTACGGAGAGAGAAATGAAAGTTTATTACGACAAAGACTGCGACCTGAGCCTGATCAAGGGCAAAACCGTGGCCATCATCGGTTACGGCAGCCAGGGCCATGCCCATGCGCAAAATCTGAACGACAGCGGCGTCAAGGTCGTGGTCGGCCTGCGCAAAGGCGGCGCTTCGTGGCCCAAGGTCGAGAAGGCCGGCCTCAAGGTGGCTGAAGTCGCCGATGCCGTCAAATCCGCGGATGTCGTGATGATTCTGCTGCCCGATGAGCAGATCGGTTCGGTCTACGCCAACGATGTCGCCCCCAACATCAAGCAGGGCGCTTCACTCGTGTTTGCCCACGGCTTCAACGTGCACTACGGCGCCGTGATCCCGCGCGCCGACCTCGATGTCTGGATGGTGGCGCCCAAGGCCCCGGGCCACACGGTGCGCAGCACTTACTCCCAGGGCGGCGGCGTGCCTCACCTGGTCGCGGTCCATCAGGACAAGAGCGGCAAGGCGCGTGACCTGGCCCTGAGCTACGCCATGGCCAACGGCGGCGGCAAGGCCGGCATCATCGAGACCAATTTCCGCGAAGAAACCGAAACCGACCTCTTCGGCGAACAGGCGGTTCTGTGCGGCGGTACGGTCGAGCTGATCAAGGCTGGTTTCGAAACGCTCGTGGAAGCCGGTTATGCGCCGGAAATGGCCTACTTCGAGTGCCTGCACGAACTCAAACTGATTGTTGACCTGATCTATGAGGGCGGCATCGCCAACATGAACTATTCGATCTCCAACAATGCAGAGTACGGCGAGTACGTCACCGGCCCGAACA
>CAMLDT010000061.1 GCA_946479075.1 uncultured Polaromonas sp. | reverse complement strand
GATGCCTCCCGACAGAATGACAAAGGTCATGCCCACCGCAACGATGATGAGGAAGGCGTTGTCGATCAGCAGGTTGAGAAACACCTGCGCCGAAAAAAATCCGCTGTAGAGCACCGAGCCGGTAGTGGCCATGGCTAGAAACAGCGATATGGTGGCGGCCAGCGGAAGGTACTTGCGATTGAAGCGGGGCCCCGCCCACCGTGGCGCCGGCCCGGCGGCGATGGATTTTTCAGACCGCACTGATACGGATGCGTCCGTGCTCATGGCAACATCCCCCGCGTCGGCGGCCGGCGTACCAAAGCGCCGGCCTGGGAACGGAATTCCGGCGACTGCAGCAGCACCACCACAAACACCACCACCGCCTTGACGACCAGGTTGATTTCGGGCGGCACGCCCAGCGAATAAATGGCATACGTCAGCGTCTGGATGATCAGCGCACCAATGACGCTGCCCACCAGGCTGAAGCGTCCGCCGGTCAGCGCGGTCCCGCCCAGGGTGACCGCCAGGATGGCATCGAGCTCCAGCAGCTGGCCCGCATTGTTCCCGTCCGCACTCTTGACGTTGGAGCTGATCAGCAGACCCGCCACACCCGCACAAAATCCGCAGAAGGCATAGGCGCCAACCATCAGGCGGCGGGCCTGCACGCCAGCCACGCGCGCTGCCGTCGGGTTGATGCCGACAGCCTGAATGAACAGCCCCAGCGCCGTTCGTGTGACTGCCAGGTAAAGCGCGGCGAACACCGCTGCTGCAATGAACAGCGAAAAGGGCATCCCCATCAGGTAGCCGCCGCCCAGGAAAAAGTACGGGGTGTAGTAGATGGTGATGATCTGCCCGTCGGTGATCAGCTGCGCGATCCCGCGCCCGGCGACCATCAGGATCAGGGTGGCAATGATGGGCTGCATACCGATCCTGGCGACCAGCAGGCCATTCCAAAAACCACAGACCAGCGCTGCCCCCAGCGCACCCAGAATGGCCAGCGGCAGGGGAAAACGGCTCACATGGCCTGATACCGACCCGCCTATCATCCAGGCCGCCACCGCGGCCGCAATGGCCACCACGGCCCCGACCGAAATATCGATGCCGCGGGTGGCGATCACCAGCGTCATTCCCAGCGACACCAACACCAGCGGCGCCGCGCGGTTGAGAATGTCAATGAGGCTGCCGTACAGGTGCCCGTCGCGCCACTCCAGATGCAGGAAACTGGCATTGAACGCGGTGTTCACCGCCAGCAGCAGGAACAGCGTCAACAGCGGCCAGGCCAGGCGGTGCCGCATGAAATGAAGCTGCCCCCCGATGAGGTCGCGCAATTTTTCAGACATGTTCGGATGCAATGAGTTCATAGATGGTGTCTTCGCTGCTGCCGGCGGGCAGCTCGCCCACCTTGCGCCGGTCACGCAGCACCGCGATGCGATGCGCCACGCGCACCACCTCGCTCATCTCCGAAGAAATGAAAACCACAGCCATGCCGTCCTGCGCGAGCCGCAGAATCTGCTCCATGATTTCCTGCTTGGCCGCCACGTCGATCCCGCGCGTCGGTTCATCCAGGATCAGCAGCCGTGGGTCAGTGGCCAGCCAGCGCGCGATCATGGCCTTTTGCTGGTTGCCCCCTGACAAGAGGCCTACGGGGGTGTGAATACTTGCCGTCTTGATCCCCAGGGACTGCACAAACCGCTCAGCCAGGGCGGCCTGTTCGGCCCGGCTCAAAAACCGCCGCAATCCCATGCGGGCCTGCAGAGCCAGCGCAATGTTTTCGCACAGCGACAGCTCGGCCACAATGCCGTCGGTCTTGCGCTCTTCCGGGCAAAGTGCCAGTCCCTCCCGAATGGCATCTGCCGGGCTGGAAAAGGTGACCGGCTGGCCGTCGATTTTCAGCGCGCCGCGATCAGGGGCTTCCAGGCCAAACAGCAGGCGCGCCAGTTCCGTGCGTCCCGCGCCCAGCAGGCCGGCCAGGCCCACCACTTCGCCGGCACGCACACCCAGGTCCACCGGCTGCAGTTGGCCCGTTTGTCCCAGGCCTTCCGCCTGCAAAAGCGGGCGAACAGACTCGTCGAAATTGACAGCGCTGGCCGTACTGGCCGAAGGTGCCGCCAGCTCCTTGCCGATCATGGCGGCAATCAGGGCCTGTGGCCCCAGTTCGCTGGCCCGCCATTCACCCACCCAGCCACCGTTGCGCAGCACGGTGATGCGGTCCGACACCGCATAAACCTGGTTGAGGAAATGGGTCACGAACACAATGGCCAGCCCCTCGGCGCGCAGACGCCGCAACACGTCAAAGAGTTTTTGCACCTCTTCGTCGTCCAGACTGGAAGTTGGCTCGTCGAGGATCAGCACTTTCGATTCGATGCTGAGGGCACGCGCTATGGCCACCAGTTGCTGCACCGCCACCGGATAGCTGGACAGCAGGCGTGTCACGTCGATGTCCAGCCCCATGCGCGCGACCAGGGCATGCGCACGGCGGTTCATCGTGGCACCATCGATGCGCCAGCCCTGCCACGCGCCGCGCCGCGGGTAACGCCCTGCAAAGATGTTTTCTGCCACCGAGAGGTTGGGGCAGAGGTTGACCTCCTGGTACACCGTGCTGATGCCCAGCCGCTGGGCCTCCAGCGGTGACCCGGGCCAGACCGGCCGGCCGGCCAGCAGCATCTGGCCGCCACCGGGCGCAAGCACACCGGTGAGCACCTTGATCAGCGTGGATTTGCCGGCACCGTTCTGGCCCATCAAGGCGTGGATTTCTCCGGGATACAGCCGCAAGCGCACGTCCTCCAGCACCGCAATGCCGGCGAACTGCTTGTGGATGCCTGCCAGTTCAAGCACGGGCGGGGGGCTGGGCGGGTTCATGCCTTGTTCTTGTTGTAGACGTCAACAAACACGGCAGCGAGCAGCACCACGCCCTTGATCACCTGCTGGTAGTCAATGCCAACGCCCAGGATGGACATGCCGTTGTTCATCACGCCCATGACAAACGCGCCGATGACCGCGCCCATCACCTTGCCGACGCCGCCCGATGCAGAAGCGCCGCCGATGAAGCAGGCGGCAATGACATCGAGTTCAAAGCCCAGTCCGGCCTTGGGTGTGGCGGTATTCAGGCGCGCAGCGAACACCAGCCCGGCGAGGGCCGCCAGGACACCCATGTTCACGAAGGTGTAGAAGGTCAGCCGCTCGGTCTTGATACCCGACAGCCTGGCTGCCTTTTCATTGCCCCCCAGGGCATAAACACGCCGCCCGACGACGGTGCGCGCGGTGACGAAGTGGAACAGGAAAATCAGCAGGGCCATCACGATCAGCACATTGGGCAACCCCCGGTAGGACGCCAGCAGGTAGCTGAAGTAGATCAACAGGGCACCAAACACCAGCATTTTTGCGAAGAAGAAAGGCACGGGTTCGACCGGCATGCGGTGCCGTATCTGGCTGGTGCGGGCGCGCAGGCTGGTCACCGCCAGCGCTGCAGCCAGCACCACGCCCAGCAGCAGGGAGGTCATCCGCAGGCCCGTGCTGCCCCACAGCCCTGGCATGAAGCCGGAACTGAGCTTCTGAAAAGACTCGGGAAAGGGCCCCACCGATTGGCCCTGCAATAACGCCAGCGCCAGGCCTTTGAACACCAGCATGCCCGCCAGCGTGACGATGAAGGAGGGAATGCGGAAAAACGCCACGAACCATCCCTGCATGGCCCCGATCAGCGCCCCACAGGCGAGGCACACGAGGGACGCCGGAATGAAGTGCCAGCCGTGCTCGACCATCAGTACGGCGGCCAGGGCGCCAATGAAGCCGCACACAGAGCCTACCGACAGGTCAATATGTCCCGCAACGATGACCAGCAGCATCCCCAGCGCCATGATGACGATATAGCTGTTCTGCAGCAGCAGATTGGTCAGGTTCAGGGGCTGCATCAATGTGCCGCCGGTCATGTACTGGAAGAAGGCCATGATGGCCACCAGCGTGATCAGCATGCCGTATTCGCGGAAGTTGTGCTTGAGGTAGTCCAGCGCAGACTTGTCGCTGGCGGAGCACTGGCCCGGAGCCGCGGCAGAAGAAGGCGGATGATCCATGTCAGCTGGCTTTCATGATGGCGCGCATGATCTTTTCCTGGGAGGCCTCGGCGGTGGGCATTTCAGCAACAAAGCGGCCTTCGTTCATGACGTAAATGCGGTCCGACATGCCCAGCAGTTCGGGCATCTCCGAAGAAATGAGGATGATGCATTTGCCCTCCGCCGCGAGCTGGGCGATCAGGCTGTAAATCTCGTATTTGGCGCCCACATCGATGCCGCGTGTGGGCTCATCCAGAATGAGCACCTCGGGGTCGGCAAAAAGCCACTTGCCGAGCACCACTTTCTGCTGGTTGCCTCCGGAAAGATTGAGCGCCTTCTGGCCCACGCTGGAGCAACGGATGCGAAGCTTCTCGCGATAGTGGAGCGCCACCTGGTATTCGCGTCCCGGGTCGATCACCGCCGCCGTGGACACGCCGGCGAGATTGGCCAGCGACATGTTGAACTGGATATCCTGGTTCAGGACCAGCCCGTTGCCCTTGCGGTCCTCGGTCACGTAGGCCAGGCCGTGATGCACGGCCTTTTCCACCGTGCTGACATCCACCGGCCGGCCGTCCAGCAGGATCTGGCCACGGATGCGGCGTCCCCAGGACCGTCCAAAAATACTCATCGCCAGCTCGGTCCGGCCTGCGCCCATCAGCCCGGCGATGCCCACGACTTCGCCGCGCCGCACCAGAAGGTTGACGCCCTTGATGAAGGGTGTGTCGGCATGCAGCGGATGGTAGGCCGTCCAGTCACGCACCTCGAACACCGGCTCACCAATGTCCGGCTGCCGCGGTGGATAACGGTCGGCCATCTCGCGCCCCACCATGCCGCGAATCACGCGGTCTTCGCTCACGGCCTCTGCGCGGCAGTCGAGTGTCTCGACGGTGCTGCCGTCTCGCAGGATGGTGATGGCGTCTGCCACGCGCGAAATTTCATTGAGCTTGTGCGAGATCAGGATGCAGGTGATGCCCTGCGCCTTGAGATCGAGCAGCAGATCGAGCAGCGCCTGGCTGTCGTTTTCGTTGAGGCTGGCGGTGGGCTCATCGAGAATGAGCAGCTTCACCTGCCGGGACAGGGCCTTGGCGATTTCCACAAGTTGCTGCTTGCCCACGCCGATGTCAGTGACCAGGGTGGCAGGCGACTCCCTCAGACCCACTTTTTTCAGCAGCGCCTGTGTTTTGCCGTGTGCGGCCATCCAGTCGATCACGCCGTGCCTGGCGGTCTCCTTGCCCAGGAAGATGTTTTCCGCAATCGACAGCAGCGGCACCAGTGCCAGTTCCTGGTGAATGATGATGACGCCCAGTTCCTCGCTGTCGTGGATGCCCGTGAAGCGGCGCTCCTGGCCATCGAACACAATCTCGCCGCTGTAGGAACCATGCGGGTGGACCCCGGAGAGAACCTTCATCAGGGTTGATTTTCCGGCGCCGTTTTCACCCACCAGCGCGTGGATTTCGCCCGCGCGCACACGCAGGTTGACCTTGTCCAGTGCGACCACCCCCGGAAAGGTCTTGCGGATGTCGCGCATTTCGAGAATCGTTTCCAATGCCTGTCCTCTGGTGCAGGCGGTTTCGCACCGCTGCGTGCAATCCGTCTCGCGTTCCGCGACGCGCGACTGCCCGGGCCTCATGCGGCTTACCTGATTTGCGATTCCTTGTAGTAGCCGCTGCCGATCAGCACCTGGTTCCAGTTGGAGGCGTCCACCGCCACAGGCTTGAGCAGGTAGGACGGCACGACTTTCACCCCATTGTTGTAGGTTTTCGTGTCGTTGACCTCGGGCGTTTTGCCGGACAGCATGGCATCCACCATGTTGGCCGTCACCTTGGCCAGCTCACGTGTGTCCTTGAAGACGGTGGAATATTGCTCGCCTTTGAGGATGGACTTGACGGACGCAATTTCTGCATCCTGGCCGCTGACCACCGGACAGGGCTGCTGCGCGGTGCAATAGCCCACCCCCTTGAGAGAAGACAAGATGCCGATGGACAGGCCGTCATAAGGCGACAGGACCGCATGGACCCTGTCCTTGCCATAGTAGGCCGACAGCAGGTTGTCCATGCGCGCCTGCGCCACCGCACCGTCCCAACGCAGGGTACCCACCTTGTTCATGCCCATCTGCTTGCTGCGCACCACCAGCTTGCCGCTGTCCAGGTAGGGCTTGAGCACGCTCATGGCGCCGTCGTAGAAGAAAAAGGCGTTGTTGTCATCGGGCGAGCCGCCGAACAGCTCGATGTTGAAAGGGCCCTTGCCCTGCTTCAATCCCAGCTTGTCGACAATCGATGTGGCCTGCAGCACGCCGACCTGAAAGTTGTCAAACGTGGCGTAGTAGTCCACATTTTTCGAACCCTTGATCAGACGGTCGTAGGCAATGACCTTGATGCCCTTGTCGGCCGCACTTTGCAGCGCCCTTGACAGGGTGGTGCCGTCGATGGAGGCGATGACCAGCACTTTCGCGCCTTTGGTGATCATGTTTTCGATCTGGGCCAGCTGATTGGGAATGTCATCCTCGGCATACTGCAGGTCGGTTTTGTAGCCACGCTCCCTGAGCACCTTGACCATGTTGTCGCCGTCGGCAATCCAGCGCGCCGAGGATTTCGTCGGCATGGAGATGCCGATGCTGCCCTTGTCCTGGGCCTGGGCCAGCGGCGCGATGGTCAGAGCGCCCCACGCCATGCCGCACAGCACGGCCTTCAGAAAAAAACGCGTCATGAGTTGTCCCCTCAGTGTTGTGAATGGCGCTCCGGTATCGCGCGCCGCCGCCGGCCTGGTTCAATACTTGCGCTTGGGAAATTCTTTGGCCGCCACTTCCATCGGGAAAATGCCCTCTTCCGTGACGATGCGTTTTTGCAGCGGTTTGCCCGCCTTGATGTCCTTCACGGCCGACATCAGTTGCGGTCCAAGCAGGGGACTGCACTCCACCGACACATTGAGTTTGCCGGCCATCATGGCTTCAAAGGCCCCCTTGACGCCGTCAATCGAGATGATGGTGATGTCCTTGGCCGGCTTCATGCCCGCCTCTTCAATCGCCTGGATCGCGCCGATGGCCATGTCGTCGTTGTGCGCATAAAGCACGTTGATCTTTTTGCCTTCGGCCTTGAGGAAGGCTTCCATCACCTCCTTGCCCTTGGCGCGCGTGAAGTCCCCCGTTTGTGAGCGAATGATCTTGAACTTCGGGTCGGCCTTGATGATTTCTTCAAAGCCTTTCTTGCGGTCAATGGCCGGCGCCGAGCCGACCGTGCCCTGCAACTCGACGATGTTGACCGGCGCACTGCTGCCCTTCATTTTGTCAACCAGCCAGCGGCCGGCCTTGCGCCCCTCCTCGACAAAGTCCGAGCCCATGAAGGAGACATACAGGCTGTCGTCCTTGACATTGACCGAGCGGTCGGTCAGAACCACCGGAATTTTCGCGGCCTTGGCCTCGCGCAGCACGGTTTCCCAGCCGGACTCGACGACCGGCGAGAACGCGATCACGTCCACTTTTTGCGCAATGAAGGAACGGATGGCCTTGATCTGGTTTTCCTGCTTCTGCTGGGCATCCGAGAATTTGAGCTCAATGCCGGCCTCCTTGGCCGCCGACTTGATGGATTCGGTGTTGGCGGTGCGCCATTCACTTTCGGCGCCCACCTGGCTGAAACCCAGCACAATGGGCTTTTGCGCGCGGGCGGTGATTGGGAGCATGCCCGCCAGAGGCGCGCAGGCAAGGGCAATGGCGAGGGTGCGACGATGGATCTTCATGTTGTCTCCTGGGTTGAAATGTTGCTCGGCGAACGGGTGACTCTTGCGGCTCAGGCCAGCATGTAGCCGGTCTTCACGGTTGTATAAAACTCGGCGGCATAACGGCCCTGTTCACGCGGGCCATGGCTGGATGCCTTGCGGCCGCCGAATGGCACGTGATAGTCCACCCCCGCGGTCGGCAGGTTCACCATGGTCATGCCGACTTCAGCGCGCCGCTTGAACTGCATGGCGTGTTTGAGCGAGGTGGTGCAAATGCCCGCACACAGCCCAAACGGCGTGTCGTTGGCGAGGGCCAGTGCGTGATCAAAGTCGTCGGCCTGCAACACGCAGGCCACCGGCCCGAAAATTTCCTCGCGCGCGATCCGGTGTTCCGGCCGCGCCAGGAACAAAGCCGGCCTCATGTAATGGCCAGGCGTTGGGCGCTCCATCAGCTCACCGCCCCAGACATGTTCGGCACCTTCGCTGCGGCCAATGTCCAGATAGGACTGGTTTTGCGCGAGCTGGCCGCTGTCGGCCACCGGACCGATTTCGATGCCCGGCTCCAGCGCGTGGCCGACCTTGAGCGCCGCCAGGCGATGGCGCATGCGCGCCACAAAGGCATCATGCACCGGCGCTTCCACGATCAGGCGGCTGGAGGCGGTGCAACGCTGGCCGGTGGAAAAATAGGCGCCCTGGATGGCACAGTCCACGGCCTGGTCGAGATCGGCGTCGGCCAGAACCACCAGGGGGTTTTTTCCGCCCATCTCAAGCTGCACCTTGCCACGGCGAGCCGAGGTGGCCTGAAGGATCTGCCCACCTGTCGCGACCGAGCCTGTGAAGGTGAGTGCATCCACCATGGGGTGCTCAGCCAGGGCCTGCCCGACCTCACGGCCACTGCCCATGACAAGGTTGAATACCCCTGCCGGCAAGCCGCAGCGGCTGATGATTTCTGCCAGCGCCCAGCCGCAGGTTGGCACCAGCTCGGCAGGTTTGAAAACCACCGTGTTGCCATAGGCCAGTGCGGGCGCGATTTTCCAGGCCGGGATGGCCAGCGGGAAATTCCAGGGCGCGATGATTCCCACCACACCCACGGGCTCACGCGTCACATCGACCTGGATGCCGGGACGGACCGAGGCCATGGTCTCGCCCTGAATCCGCAGGGCCTCGCCCGCGAAAAACCTGAAGATCTGGCCCGCACGCGCGGCTTCTGCCACGCCCTCCGGCAATGTTTTCCCTTCTTCACGCGCCAGCAGCCGGCCCAGCTCGTCCTTGCGCGCCAGGATTTCACCGCCGATCTGATCAAGCACATCGGCACGGCGCTGCGGGGTGCTGTGGCTCCAGTGCGGCAGCGCGTCGCAGGCGGCGCGAATGGCCAGCTCCGCCTGGTTGCGGTCGGCGCGCGCATATTCGCTGACCACTTCCCGCGTGTCCGAGGGATTGGTGCTGACGCCGGTGGTGATGCCGGTTTCCCATCGCCCGTTGATGTAGTTCCGGGCGTTGTGCTGCAACTCGCCAAATTTCATGGGGCCCTCGTTGGAGATGCTGCAGTCTAGATTTCTTTTTGATATCGATCCAATCGTTTTTTTGACAAAATAGATATCTGTCTAAACATTCTGGAAAACCCCATGAGCACCTACAACCACTGGTTCATTCGTGCGCGGCTGAAAACCCGGCAGTTGCTGCTGCTGGTGGCCCTGGCTGAAGAAGGCAACATTCACCGCGCGGCACAGGTACTGAGCATGACGCAGCCGGCTGCCTCCAAGCTGCTCAAGGATCTGGAAGACGTTCTGGAAGTCCCGCTTTTCGAGCGGCTGCCGCGGGGCATGCGGCCCACCTGGTACGGTGAAAGCATGATCCGCCACGCCCGCATGGCGCTGGCCAGCCTGAACCAGGCGCACGACGAGCTCAATGCCTTGAAGACCGGCCATTTCGGCCATGTGGGCATAGGCGCGATCACCTCGCCAGGGCTGGCCCTGCTGCCCCCGGCAGTGGCCGTGGTCAAGCAAGAGCACCCGACCTTGCGCATTTCACTGGACATCGAGACCAGCCCCGTATTGCTGGAGCGGCTTGAGCAGGGCAAGCTGGACATCCTGGTGGCCCGCCTTTTTGCCGAGCACGACAAAACCAGCCTGCGTTATGAGCCGCTGGTCGAGGAACCGGTGTGCGCCATGGCACGGCCGGGCCACCCCCTGCTGGGCGTCACAGGGCTCACCTTGCGGGACGTGGTGTCTGCAGCCTGGATTGTTCCGCCCGCGGGAAGTGTGCTCCGGCACAGGTTCGAGCTGATGTTCCAGGAGGATGGGCTTGCGCCTCCGATCAATATGGTCGAGTCATCGGCGTTGCTGTTCATTACCCGCATGCTGCAACAAAGTGACATGCTGGCCGTGGCCGCCGCGGACGTGGCCCGCTACTATGCGGCGCATGGGATTGTGTCGATACTTCCGCTGGACATGCCGTGTCATATGGACGCCTTCGGCATCATCACGCGCACCGACCGCCTGCCCTCCCCCGCCGCCAAGGTGATGATGAAGGCCCTCAAAACCGCGAGCCTGACGCTGTATGGACGCAGGCTGGAGGCAGACTAAACCTGCGCGACCAGGCCAAGGACACCGCGGAACCGGCTTTGCTGGGCCGCTGGTGTCGCCCCCTGGAGGGGGAGGCGCCGAAGGCGCTTCGGGGGGGAGGCGACCTAGACCCAGCCGGCGTCCACCTTGAATTCCTGCGCCGTGCACATGGCGGCATCGTCGGAGGCGAGGAACAGCACCATGCCGGCAATGTCATGCGGCTGCAGCTTGTCCGGCAGGCACTGGTTGCGCTGGAGTTCCTTCTCGCCTTCGGCATCCAGCCACAGCTTGATCTGCCGCTCTGTCATGACCCATCCGGGCGACACGGTGTTGATGCGGATACGGTCCTGTCCCAGGGTTTTGGCCAGCCCGCGGGTGAGACCGTTGACCGAGGACTTGGCGATGGCATAACAGGGGTAACCGGCGCCCTTGCCCTGCCAGCCGGTGGAGCCCAGGTTGATGATGGCTCCGCCACCCAGCCGCCGCATGCCTGGCACGGCAGCCTGGATCGCAAAAAAGGCGGGCCGCTCATTGATGGCGATGCGGTCATCGTAATAGGCTGGCGTGACGGACTCCAGGCTGTGCCGGTCGTCACTGGCAACGTTGTTGACCAGCACCGAGAAATCACCGAGTTCAGCGGCAGCCTCGGCGATGGCCGACTGCAGGGCACCCACATCGCGTACATCGCAGGCGCGCCACCAGGGGCGGGCCAGGCCCGCACCTTCCAGTTGATGGGCCAGGGCATCACTCGCCTCGGTGGCCACGTCCACAAAGGCCACCCGCGCGCCCTGCTGGGCAAATGCCGTCACGATGGCCGCGCCAATGCCGCTGCCGCCACCGGTCACAAACACCGAACGTTGCTTCAGGCTCGGAAAAACCGCCTGCCGGTCGGCTACAGGCACGGGTCGCATGGGCATGGCGTGAATATGTTGATTCATTGCAATTTGTATATTGATTTATACGAAATAAATTAGTTTCAAGCATCACTATGCATTGCTATCATCCACCGCGTCAAGCCCCACCCGACCGCACCACCCGATTCACGCCAAGACAGCTCAGGACTCCGCCCGTGAAACAACTTTCGAAGCGTCCCGCAGCCGCTGCCTTGCCGCCGGCGCCTCAGCCGGGGGAGGTGCGCTGCGTGCACCCGCCCGGAGCGCAGCTGGGCGAGGGCGTCTTGTGGTCAAGCCGCGAGCAGGCGCTGTATTGGGTGGACATCCTGGCCTGCCGCCTGCACCGGCTGCACCCTGCCACGGGCGAACGCCAGAGCTGGCCGTTTGCCGAGGAAATTTCAGCCCTGGCAGAACGCGCCGGCGCCCCCGGGCTGATCGTGGCCCTGCGCCGCGGCTTCGCGCTGTTTGACCCAGCGTCGGACCGCGAACCGCGCTACCTGCACCAGCCGGAGCCCGCATTGCCGGGCAACCGCTTCAACGATGGCAAATGTGATGCGCAAGGCCGGTTTTGGGCAGGCACGATGGACGCCGGATGTGTCTCGCCCTCGGGGTCGCTCTACCGGTACGACCCGGATGGCCGTTGCTCGCGTCACGAAGCAGGTTTTGCGGTCACCAACGGCCCCACCTGGTCGGCCGATGGCCGAACCCTGTATTTCAACGACACGGTCAACGGCCACATCCACGCCTATGACTTCGACGGGGCCAGCGGCAGCCTGTCGAACAAGCGGCTCTGGCTGGCTTTTGCGCAAGGCGACGGCGTGCCCGATGGCATGACCACGGACGCTGCCGGCCGCCTGTGGATAGCGCACTGGGGTGGCGCCTGTGTCACTTGCCATGACCCTGTGACCACACAGGAACTCTGCCGCATTTCTCTGCCAGCAAGCCAGGTGACCAACTGTGCTTTTGGCGGCAGGGACTTGCGAACACTGTTCATCAGCAGCGCCTGCACCGGACTGACGCCGGCCCAGCTTGCTGCAGAGCCTCTGGCCGGCGCCCTGTTTGCCGTCGAGATGGACGCGCCGGGCCTGCCGGCCGGCCTGTTTCACGGCTAAGGCCATGGTCCCCCCTGTCCCCTGCCGCCAAAACCCGCGGCCTCATCCGTGAAAGCGCCTCCATGACCCACCCTGCGCACGCCGTTGTCTGGTTGCACCATGCCGATCAGCACCTGGGGCTGATCCCCTCGCTGGGCGGCAGCGTGGCTGCCTGGCAACTCGACACACCCCAAGGCCGGCTGGACCTGTGGCGGCCCTGGGACGGCCACACCGAGGACCTCTACCAGACGGCCTCGTTTGCCATGGTGCCCTGGTCCAACCGCATCAGCGGTGGCGGTTTCACCCACGGCGGGCAGTTTTACCCCATGCAGCCCAACCGCAGCGGTGAGCCCTACCCCATCCATGGCGATGGGTGGTTGCAGTCCTGGGACATGGCGCAACCCCATGACGACACCCTGGTCATGACACTGGTGTCGCGCGGCTTCGCCGGCAATCCTTATCACTATGAAGCGGTGCAGACGCTCCGGCTGGTGAAGGGCGGGCTGGACCAGCAACTGCGGGTCCGCCACCTCGGTACGCAGCCTTTGCCATATGGCCTGGGCGTCCATCCCTGGTTTCCCCGCACGCCCGGCACACGCATCAGCGCGCCCGTGGAGGGCGTGTGGCTGTGCGGCCAAGACCCGCTGCCGGTCGCGCATACCCGCGATTTTCCGCCAGGCTGGAATCTCAACAGCGGTGCCCCTGCCAACGGCCCGCTGATCGACAACGGCTACACCGGCTGGGGTGGGCAGGCCGCTATCTCCTGGCCCGAGCGCGGCTTGCAGCTCACTGCCCACATGCCGGACTTCGAGCGCGATGGGGGCGCGCCTCAGCACTTCTGCCTGGTTTACCGGCCACCACAAGGCCCGGCCTTTTGCTTCGAGCCGATCACGCAGCCGATTGATGCGTTTCATCTGCCGGGCCGGCCGGGCCTGCGCGTCCTCGGCCAGGGGGAGCAACTGGCGCTCTCCATCCAGTGGCGCGTTGAAGCCATCCCCAGGCAAGGCTGAATCCGGCTGGTGAGCGCATCGATATGATGCAGGCCAGCGCACCGGCCGGACCGTGATTTCCCAAGCCTGACCCGGCGGGCCAGCGCAAGCACCGCGCGAGAACACCCGCCAGAAAGATCTGCATGACTGAAGACAAGCCATCGGGCCAGCCGCACGCCACGCTGCCGCTGGCCGGCCTGCGCGTCATCGAATTCACCCACATGGTGATGGGCCCGACATGCGGCATGGTGCTGGCCGACCTGGGGGCCGAAGTCATCAAGGTCGAGCCGCTGGCCGGCGACAACACACGCCGGCTGCTTGGCTCGGGCGCCGGTTTTTTTCCGCTGTTCAACCGCAACAAGAAAAGCATCGCGGTGGACCTGCAGAAGGCCGAAGGGCGCGAACTGGTGCTGCGGCTCATTGCCACCGCCGACATCGTCAGCGAAAACTTCAAGCCCGCGACCATGGCCCGGCTGGGCCTGGACTACCTCAGCCTGTCGCGCCTGAACCCGCGCCTGATTTACGTGAGCCACAAGGGCTTTTTGCCGGGCCCTTACGACCACCGCACCGCACTCGACGAGGTGGTGCAGATGATGGGCGGGCTGGCCTACATGACGGGCCGGCCCGGCGACCCGCTGCGCGCCGGCAGCAGCGTCAACGACATCATGGGCGGCATGTTCGGCGCCATCGGTGCGATGGCCGCGCTAGCCGCCCGTGAGAAGACCGGGCAAGGCCAGGAGGTGCAGGCCGCGCTGTTTGAAAACAACGTCTTTCTGGTGGCCCAGCACATGATGCAGTTCGCCGTGACCGGCCAGCCGGCCGCGCCCATGCCGGATCGCATTTCAGCCTGGGGCATTTACGACGTGTTCACCGTGCGGGATGGCGCGCAGGTTTTTCTGGCGGTGGTCAGCGATACCCAGTGGCTGCTGTTTTGTGAGGCTTTCGGTTTTGCCGACCTGCGTGCCGACACGCGGCTGGCGACCAACAACGACCGGGTGCGCGCCCGTGACTGGCTGCTGCCGCTGCTGCGGGAACGGCTGGCCGCCCACACGGCTGGCGAACTCAGCGGCATCTTTGAGGCGAAAGGCCTGCCTTTTGCGCCCATCACGCGGCCGCAGGAACTGTTCGAGGATCCGCACCTGCAACAGACGGGCGGGCTGGCCCCGCTGAAACTGCCGGACGGCCGGGCCGCTACCGTGCCTTTGCTGCCGCTGACACTGGACGGCCAGCGCCCGGGTGTGCGGCTGGACCCGCCGGCGCTGGGCGAACATACCCGCGAGTTGCTCGCCGCCCTGGCGTATTCGCAAGCGGAGGTGGAAGGCCTGCTGGCGAAGGGCGTGGTGGGCGCCGTGGATGCGGTTGGCGCAGCCGGAGCCCCCGATTAGCAGAGGTGTAATCGAGGTCTTTCGGGTGGCGATTAGCACCTTTCATGCGCATAATCACAGCGCATGGACAAACTCAAGCAGCTCGAATCCTTTGTTTCGGTCGCCACCCGCGGCAGCCTGACGGCGGCGGCCAAGGCCGAAGGCGTGGCCCCGGCCATCATGGGGCGGCGCCTCGACGCGCTGGAAGAACGCCTGGGCGTCAAGCTGCTGGTGCGCACCACCCGCCGCATGTCGCTGACCCATGAAGGCAGCGCGTTTCTGGAAGATTGCCAGCGCCTGCTGGTGGACGTGGCCAATGCCGAAGCCAGCGTTTCGGCCGGTGGTGTTAAGGCCAGCGGGCATTTGCGCATCACCGCGCCGGCCGGCTTTGGCCGCCGCCACGTGGCGCCGCTGGTGCCCAAATTCCGCGAACTGCATGCCGACGTCACCATTTCGCTGAACCTCAGCGACCGCGTGGTTGATGTGGCCGGCGAAGGCTTCGACTGCGCGGTGCGGGTCGGCGAAATGCCCGACTCTTCGCTGGTCAGCGTGCGCATGGCCGACAACCGCCGCCTGTGTGTGGCCTCGCCGGCCTATTTGCAGCGCCACGGCACGCCCAAACACCCGACCGACCTGGCCAAATTTGCCTGCCTGACCCTGTCCAGCGATGCCTCACAGACGCGCGGCTGGGCATTCCAAGTCGAGGGTGAAGTAATTCATCTCAAACCCGGCGGCCCGCTCGACTGCTCGGACGGTCAGGTGCTGCACGACTGGTGCCTGGACGGTTACGGCATCGCCTGGCGCAGCACCTGGGAAGTCGAGGCCGAAATCGCTGCGGGCCGGCTGGTGACGGTGCTCGACGAGTTCAACGCGCCCGCCAACGGCATCTACGCCGTGTTTCCGCAGCGCAAGCACCTGCCGCTGCGGGTGCGGCTGTGGATCGACTTCCTCAAGCACAGCTACAGCCAGCCGGCGTTCTGGGGCGGCGCGCGCAAGGCTTGAGGCGGGCAGGTCCGCCGCTTGCAAGCAAAAAAGGCTTGCAGCCCTTGTCCAGCGGGCGCCACCAGCTACCTATTTCATAGCAAACAACGGACACCAGGGCGCCGGGGTCCGGCCCCGTAAAATCAGGCCATGCTCCTCGTCAAACAAGAATTGCTCGCCGCTCTGGCTGCCGAGCTGGACAAACTGTCCCCCGGCGCCGGCCAGAAGGCGGCCTTCGAGTCGCCCAAGGTGGCGGCCCACGGCGACTTCGCCTCGACCGCGGCCATGCAGCTGGCCAAGCCGCTCAAGCTCAATCCGCGCCAGGTGGCCGACGGCCTGAAAGCCGCGCTGCTGGCCACGCCGGTGTACCAGCGCTGGGTCGATGACATCGAGGTCGCCGGCCCCGGCTTCATCAATTTCCGGCTCAAGCCCGAAGCCAAGCAGCAGACCGTGCGCGAGGTGCTGAACGCGGCCGGCCTGTACGGCACCAAGCCGCTGCAGGCCGGGCAACGCGTGCTGGTTGAGTTCGTTTCGGCCAACCCGACCGGGCCGCTGCATGTGGGCCACGGCCGGCAGGCGGCACTCGGCGATGCCATCTGCAACCTGTTTGCCACGCAGGGCCAGGACGTGTATCGCGAGTTTTATTACAACGACGCGGGTGTGCAGATCCACACGCTGGCCACCAGCACGCAGGCACGCGCCCGGGGCCTGAAACCCGGTGATGCCGGCTGGCCCGAGCCGGCCTACAACGGCGACTACATCGCCGACATCGCCGCCGACTTCATGGCGAAAAAAACCGTCAAGTCCGACGACCGCGAATTCACAGCATCGGGCGACATCGAGGACCTCGACGCGATCCGCCAGTTTGCCGTGGCCTATTTGCGCCGCGAGCAGGACC
>CAMLDT010000060.1 GCA_946479075.1 uncultured Polaromonas sp. | reverse complement strand
TGACTTTCTTTTGGCGAAGCAAAAGAAAGTTACTTGCCGCCGGGCAACCCCCGGCCTGCAGGCCCAGGCAACACCGCAGCCGCAGCGATGCGACGTGATGCGAGATCTTGGAGATCTCGAAACAAGCCCCATCTGCAACTATCACGAATCCAGCAACCCGTCCCGCACAAGCCAATTGAACTGCCCCCACACTGCAGCTTCCCAACAACCTAAAAACCAACAAACCATGCCTACCCTCTTCGACCCCACCCAAGCCGGTGACCTGAAACTTGCCAACCGCATCGTCATGGCGCCGCTCACGCGCAACCGGTCGCCCAACGCCATCCCGCCCGACATTGCGCAGACCTATTACGCGCAGCGCGCCAGCGCAGGCCTGCTGATCACCGAGGCCACCGCAATCAGCCACCAGGGCCAGGGGTATTCGGACGTGCCCGGCCTCTACGGCACCGAGCAGCTCGACAGCTGGAAGAAAGTCACGCAGGCCGTGCATGACAAGGGCGGCAAGATTGTGGTCCAGCTGTGGCATGTGGGCCGTGTCTCGCACACCGAGCTGCAGCCTGAAGGCGGCAAGCCGGTGGCGCCTTCGGCCATCACCGCCAAAACCAAAACCGTGCTGATCAAGGACGGCGTGCCGGCGTTTGTTGACACCTCCGAGCCGCGCGCGCTCGACGCCGGTGAAATCCCGGGCATCGTGCACAGCTTCCAGGCCGCGGCCCGCAATGCCGTCGAGACCGCCGGCTTTGACGGCGTCGAGATCCACGGCGCCAACGGCTACCTGCTCGACCAGTTCCTGAAAGACGGCTCGAACAAACGCACGGACGACTACGGCGGCAGCATCGAAAACCGCGCCCGCCTGCTGCTGGAGATCGTCCGCGGCATCGCCGGCGACATCGGCGGCGGCAAGACCGGCATCCGCCTGTCGCCCGTCACGCCTGCCAACGACGCGAATGACTCCAATCCCCAGCCCTTGTTCGAATACGTGGTCAAGCAACTGGCCACAATGAACCTGGCCTACATCCACATCATTGAAGGCGCCACCGGCGGCCCACGCAGCATGGACGACCGGCCCTTCGACTACGCCGCGCTGAAAGCAGCCTACCGAAGCGCGGGTGGCAAGGGCGCCTGGATGGTCAACAACGGCTACGACAAGGCACTGGCAGAAAAAGCCGTGGCCGATGGCGCCGACCTGGTGGCCTTCGGCCGGCCTTACATCGCCAATCCGGATCTGGTGGAGCGCCTCAAAACCGGCGCGGCGCTGAACACGCCCGACAAGACCACCTTTTACGGCGGCCGCGAAAAGGGTTACACCGACTATCCAACACTATCGAATTGATAGCTGCCAGCGCTTGCTGCACGGGGGCTGGAGGCCTTTTTGATGCTCAAACCCGGGCAGCACGCACGCCGGTCTCCCGCCCTGGCGGGAACCCGCTACTGCCACTTGACCCCTAGCGCCCGATGCTGCAGCTGGTGTTGAAAAAGCTGCCGCCATCCATGTTCAGGCCAATGCGTCCACCCGACAGCAGCTTGGCGTTGGCCGAAGCCAGCGGCCCGGTGAACACGATCTTGCCGCCCGGTGCCAGCGTCCAGCTGCCGGCCTTGCCGCTTTTGTCACGGTAACGGTGCTTGTCCTCGATCCGGATGTCGATGAAGGCGTAGTTCAGCGTGTTGCCGGCCAGCATGTAGCACTTGTACAGCCCCGTCGCCGGGCCGCCGCCCTCCCCCGCGCTGGCGGGCGCGGCGCTGGCGCCGGTCCGGCCCGCCCCTTTGCCGGCCCCGCCTTCGGGCCGCAGCATCCAGAAAATGTTGTAGTCGATCTTGCCGGTCGCATCGAGCTTGACGCGGCAACTGCTGCCGTCGGCCGACGCGATGACCCCGGCCTGGCCGTCGCGGTTGACGACGCGTGTGCCGACGACACACTGGGCAGCCTTGGTGAACTCCTGCGCCAGCGCTTTCTGGCCCAGCATGACCAGCACCACCAGCGCAAACACCACGAAAAATCGGTAGCGGTACAGCGTGTGCAGCCATTGCCCGCGGCGTACCAACCGGTTGTAGCAGCGCGTGCACCAGATTCCCGTGACCGGCGCCGGTGCGGGCGCATGCTGCAGCGTACCCGCCGCGATGCCGCAGGCCTGACACAGACCCGCGCTTGCTGAAGCGTCTCGTGGCATCGGAACCTCTCAATCCAGGAAGTAATGACTTGACTGCGCGACCCGCCCGGACGCGACCGTCACATGGCATGCGTGCCGACCGAAGGTGGCGGTGTCGGACAACACGTTGAAGCCTTCGCGCACGGCACGCAGCTTCAAGCCATGGGCAGCGGCAAACGCGGCCAGCGCCTGCGCGGTCATGCCCGGCGTGATCTGTGCACACAACGCGCTCACACGCGACCGCCCCTCATCAAGGCGCCACACCATCCAGACGGTGGCGCCCACGAACAGCGCCAACAGCAGCAGCACCCGGCCCAGCTGTTTCCAGGTGGCGCGAGTCACCATGTCGGCCTCTGCAGGATGTCGCTTGGCCAGGCGCCGGCGCAGGAAACCCTCGCCGATCGCAGGCTGGCGCAGCAGGTCCACAAAGTCGCCCAGCGCCGCCAGCAGCGGAAGCGCGGTCCAGCTGAGCAGCAGGTAGAGCCAGCCCTCCCGCCGCGCGCCCAGCAAAAACTTGTGGCCGCCCCAGAAGCCGGCCAGCAAGGTCACATACAGCACCAGCACGCGGTTGACCGTGGGAACACGCACCGAACTCTGGTGCAGGAATTCGCGATCAGGTAACTGGCTCGAAAACCAGGCCATCACCATCTGCCATCAATGCGCTTTTGGGTCGCATGGCTACAGCTGCCTCCCGTCATGTTGCCTTTGTCATCGAGCACGCGGAAATAGTTGTCGGCCATGCGTTTGTAGGTCAACCCTTTCGAGGAGCCACTGGTCATGCGCAACACGCCGGTGGCGGGATCAAAACTGTACCGCCCCGTTTTTCCGTCGAAATTGCGATACGTGCTGCCGTTCACAATTCCGAAGTAAGCCCCCGTGAACATCCCGATGCCAGGAAGCGTGCAGGTGTAGACACGACCGTGTTCCAGGGCTGTGCCCGTGCTGCCGGTTTTGGCGGCAGCTGCTGCAACAGGAGCTGGCGCCTTTCCTGACGACACAACATCTCCACCCATCTTCCACCACAACTCACGGTTGTCTTCGGTGTTCCACTTGCATCCCCATTGGGGGTGGTGGGGCGTTCCTGTGGCGGTGACCTGCGTGTCACCCGTGAAGCCTTTGATGGTGTAGCGCGCGCCCGCAGGCGGGCAGGTTTGTGCCGGTGCGGCCAGGGGGATCAGCAGCGAGCCAAGTGCCAGCCATTTGCACATGTCCCTCATGGCAATCATGGCGCGTCCTCTTTGCGGCGTTTGAGCCGCCCCGTACCGTCCAGCGTGAGCACATCGGTGGATGGCCGGGCAGCGATGTCCCGTGTCTCACCCATCGCTACTTCATACTTTCCGTCGGTAGAAATAGCCCGCACGAAACCGGGCCGCCAGCCTTTGCCGACGTTCTTGACCGACACCGCTTCTCCAATCTGTAGCGGCCGCTCTGCAATGTCTTTTTTGCTCAGGTAGGAGCCCGCAAAAATCAGCAAAGCCAGCAGCACGCTCAAGGCGACCACGATTTTGGTCACCACGCCGGTGATACGGTGGGTCAGTGATACTTTGATGGGTTCGCCGGAAGCCATGTACACCCGCCTGCGCGTGCTCAGTTGCCGGCGCCGCCAGCCACGATGTTGCCAGCGGCCCCGGCCACCATATTGCCGCCGCCACTTGCCACGATGTTGCCCCCACCGCTTGCGACGATGCTTGCACCATCATTTGCAATCAGCTTGTCTCCAGACAAGCGCAGTACCGTGCCAACGGCAACGGGCCGCATGTTGGTCACAGCAATCACACGGATCTTCTGCGAGTTGTTGTTCCACCACTTCTGGTTGCTGCCGCCGTTGCACGGCCAGGCAATCAGCGCCGCGCCGGTGGCACGGGTACCGTTGGGCAGGTCGGCACAGCGGTTTTGTCCGCTGTTGAGAACGCCGTTGGCGCCTGTCAGCTTCCACTCCTGCGCCTTGCTACCATTGCATCCCGCAAAAGCCAGCGGCTGGCCCTGGCCCCGGTCCTCCAGGCATTGCCCGTCGATCTGCAGCGCCCCAAAAAACACGTTTTCAGCCGGGATCCAGCGCATGGCGATGTTCTGCGCCGAGGCGCCGCTGGCGCAGCCCTGGATGGTGGCCTGCCCACCGGTGCTGCTGATGCAGTGGCCGGCCGCATGCGCGGATGCAAACTGCTCGGCCTGCGCCACAGGTGCGGCGAGCGCCAGCGCGGCAAAACCCAGTGACAGAGAAAGACCCGATGTCAGTGATGTCATGAAAAGCTCCTCAGCGTGAAAGATGGCTGAAGGCTAAGGGCGGGCCTGGCGGCACGCCATCCCCCGGCCGGGGTATTTGAGGGCTCAGGCAGGCACCGGCAGGGGCGCAGGCGCTGCATGCACCAGCCGCAGCACCGCGCCGCCGCCTTCGCGCGGCAACAGCTCCAGCCGCGCGCCCAGGTTGGCGGCGCGGCGGCGCATATTGGGCAGGCCGCGCCCGGCGCCCGCCGGCCCGCCCTCTGCCGGCAGGCCGCAGCCGTCATCGGCCACCTCCAGCAGCCAGGCGCCTTGCGCGTCGGCGTCAAAGCGCAGCGTCACCTCACGCGCCCCGGCATGTTTGAGCACATTGGCCAGCGCCTCCTGCACGATGCGCACCAGGTCCAGCAGTTCGCCGGGCGGCATCGGCACCGGCCACGCAGCGATCTCCCAGGTGGAGGCGATGCCGGCCGCTGCCAGCCGCGGCTGCAGCCGGTAGCGCAGCGTCGCCAGCGCATCACTGGCATGGCGCTGCTCCGGGTCCAGCGAGTCGATCACCAGCCGCAGGTCGTCGATGCACTGGTCGATCAGCCCGGCCGCCTGCCCGGGATCGAGCTGGCCGCGCTCGATACCGGCCTTGGCGGCCATCAGCTGAGAGCCGACGCCGTCGTGGATATCGCGCATCAGGCGCTCACGTTCGGCCGCCACCGCCGCCACGCGCTGCAGCTCACCCATGCGGTCGTAGCTGAGCTGCAGGTCCTCGCCGCGTTCGCGCACCCGGCGCTCCAGCGTGGCATTGAGTTTTTCCACCGCGTCGAAGGCGCCGAAATAATCCGCGGCCAGCGTGAACACCAGCGCCGCCAGCAGGATGGGCGCGCCATAGGCCATCATCGCGGCCGAGCCGTAGGGCAGCAGGTTGGCGGAGATCGCGTAGTCGTGCAGGCCGAAGGCCAGCGTCAGCACCATCGCCAGCAGGATCAGCCGGAAGCCGGTCTTGCGCTCCACGTCGGGCCGGCGCAGATGCCGCACCAGAACCGCAATCGCCGCCACCCCCAGGGCGGTGCATACGCCATACCAGACCAGGCGCAGATGGCTCATGGCCTGTTCGCCGGCCAGCAGGAACACCAGCGGCATCGACAGGCAGATGAACTTCACGGCCCGCTCGGCCCGCGGCGCGGCCTGGCCGGTCAGGCGCAGCATGAACAGCCAGACCAGCATCAGCACCACCCCCAGGCTGCCGAGCACAAAGGTCTCCCACAGCAGCGACGGGATGCCGGCGCCGCTGTAGGTGTAGTGGAAGTTGCGCAGCGACCACAACACCGCCAGCGCCGCGAAATAGCCGTAGATCGACTCGCGCGAGCGCCGCAGCCACAGCAGCCCGACGATCAGGCCGGTGACGATGAGTGCGACGTTGGCCGAGCGCGTGAGCGTGACCCGCAAAAAGTATTTTTGTTCGAACACATCCTCCACCTCCGCACGCGGCCCAAGCAGCACCGGCGTCAGGCCGCCGCGCAGATTCGGCGCCACCCGCACGCGCAGGTGCAGCCAGTTGTCACCGGCGTGGAGCGCCTGCGGTGGGATGGCCACGAACTGCGGCTGGGTGCCGGTGCGGCGTATCGGCCCGCTCATGCCGCCGCCGTCGCCGATTTCCACGCCGTTGACATACAGCGCATACGTGGTGCCGACCAGGCTGATCATCACGCCCAGCGTGGCCGCCGGCGGCTGCGCCAGCGTGAGCCGCGCGCGGTACCAGCCGTAACCGGAGGCGCCCGGCCGCGAGGTACGCCAGCTGTCCGGCAGGGTTTGCGGTTGCCAGCCGGCCTCGGGCGGCGTGGCGGCGTCGGACTTCACAAACTCCATGCGGTCCAGCAGGCTCAGCTGGCCGGGCGCCAGCGGCACGGCCTGCAGCCACGCGGGCCAGGCGCAGCACAGCGCAAAAATCAGCCGCAGCGTGGTCACGGATGAATCAGCCCGCGCTGGCGCGCCACCAGCACCGCTTCCTGCCGCGAATGTGTTTCCAGCTTGCGGTAGATGTTCTTCACGTGGGTCTTCACCGTGTGCGGCGAGATGAAAAGCTTGCGGCCGATGTCGGTGAAACTGTCGCCGCGCGCAATCGCCTCCAGAATGCCGGTCTCGCGCAGCGACAGCAGGCCCTGATGCTGCGGATCGGGCGACGGGTTGGTGGGCGCCATGCCGACGCAGCGGCGCAGCAGGTGGCGCGCCAGAGAGGGGCTGATCGGCGACTCGCCGGCATGCACCGCGTGGATGCCGGCGTTGAAGTCGGCCGGCGCCGAGTCCTTGAGCAGGTAACCGGTGGCGCCCGCCTCAATGGCGTGCAGCAGGTGGTACTCGGTGCCGAACACCGACACCACCAGCACATCGGTGGCCGGGCAACGCGCACGGATCTGGCGGATCAGCTCGAAGCCATCCATGTCCGGCAGGCCGAGGTCCACCAGCGCCACGTCGGGCAACAGGTCTTCCAGCCGGGCCAGCGCAGCGCCCCCGCTGGAAAACGCGCCGGCCAGGTGCAGGCGCGCGTCGAGCTGCAGGTTGTCGCACAGGCGCGCCAGATGAAACGGTTCATCGTCCACCACCAGCACATCCAGGCGAGCGTCAGCATGCATGCCCCACGCTAACAAAAAAGCCGGGCCGCCTCAATCCCCCGGTCGGGGGATGCGCTGCAGCGGCACCACGCCAGGTTGCTATTGATTCAATAGCTGCTTACGCCCGACAGCTGGGGGCTGGAGGCCTTTTTGATGCTCAAACCCGGGCAGCATCCACGCCAGTGTCTGCAAAAAAGCAGGCTGACGTGCGCGCTACGTCGGCCTCACCCCCGCACGTCGCAGCCGTGTCGGCCCAGGGTCTTTTTTCGGCCGGCACGCGGTTTTCTGCCGTGAAGCAAACGCCGATCCCGGAGGCCGGCTGGGTGCAGGGCTACGAGGTGTTGGCCGCGCTTCGCGCCATGCACTATCTCCCCAAGAGCGATTGCCGGTGGAACACGCTCTCCCGGCAAATGGCCTGCGCCAGGGCTTCCCGTTCGAAGATGTTGTCGCGACCGGACTCGAAGCTGCCGTTCATGATGTTCTTGGCGATACCCATGGCATCCGCCCCCGCGCCATGAAACCCTTGCGCCATTGCCAGCGCCCGTGTCATCAGCCCGTCGTGCACCACCTCATCCACCAGCCCGATTCGCAGCGCTTCCTCAGCACCCACCTCGCGCGCAGAAAACACCAGTTCTTTGGCGCGCGGCAGGCCCACACGGCGCGGCAGGAAATACATGGCGCCCGCATCCGGCACCAATCCGATGCGCGTGAACACTGCGCAAAAGCGCGCGCCGGGCGCCGCCAAAATAAAATCTGCAGCCAGCGCCAGTGACAGGCCCGCGCCAAAGGCCACGCCGTCCACCGCGGCAATCACGGGCTTTTCCAGGTCGGCCAGTGCGCCCATCCAGTGCTGCAGCGCCTGAATGCGCCCACGGGTTCGCAAACCCAGATCCGCCTGTTCCTGCGACTGCTGCATGGCGTTGATGTCGCCGCCCGCACAAAAGTGACCGCCAGCGCCGGCCAGCACCACCGAGCGCACCTCCGTATCGTCGCGCAACTGTCCGACCGCCGCCTGCAAGGCATCGCGAAGACTCCCGTCAAGCGCGTTGCGCCGCTCTGGCCGGTTCAGCGTAAGAACCGCCGTGGCGCCACTGCGGCTGATTTCCAGCACGGCCATCTCAGACCACCCCCTGCTCACGTAACTGCGCGAGACGCCCGGGAGTCAGGCCCAGCGCGCCCTGCAGCACCTCATCGGTGTGTTCGCCCAGCACGGGGGCTGCTCGTCCATAGACGACTGGGGTGCTCGAATAGCGGATCGGACTGGCAACGCCGGGAGCCTCCACCCCCGCAGCGTGCGGCAGCGAGACCTTCAGCCCGCGGTGCTGCACTTGCGGGTCGTCGAACACCTGCTGCAGGTTGTTGATCGGCCCGCACGGCACATTGGCTGCTTCCATCAGGTCCACCCATTCGCCCATGGTCTTGTCCAGCATCGCCTCGGCGATCATGGGGATCAGCGCCAGCCGGTTGCGGCTGCGCTGCGCCGACGAGGCGAAACGCTCGTCCCGCGCCAGCTGCGGCAGGCCGATCAGCTTGCAGAAGGCTGCGAACTGCGTGTCGTTGCCCACGGCCACGATCACGTCACCCTCCCTGCAGCGGAACACCTGGTAGGGAACCATGTTCGAGTGCTCGTTGCCCAGCCGCTGCGGCAGCTTGCCCGAGAGGAAGTAGTTCATCACCGCGCAGCCGGTCACGTTGACCAGGCAGTCCAGCAGCGCGATGTCGATGGCCTGGCCCTCGCCGCTCAGATTGCGGTGCTCCAGCGCGCCCAGGATGGCAGTCGCCGCGTAGATGCCAGTGACGATGTCGGTGATCGGGATGCCGGTCTTCAGCGGCCCGCCGCCCGGCTCACCGTCCGGCATGCCGGTGATGCTCATCAGGCCGCCCATGCCCTGGAAAATGTAGTCGTAGCCGGGCAGCGGCGCGTACGGGCCCGACTGGCCGAAGCCTGTGACCGAGCAATACACCAGGCGCGGGTTGACAGCCCTCAGATCTTCGTAGGACAGGCCGTAGCGAGCCAGCGTGCCCACCTTGTAGTTTTCGACCAGCACGTCGGCTTCCTTCGCCAGCGCGCGCACGATTTCCTGTCCCTCGGCAGTGGCGATGTCCAGCGTGATCGACTTCTTGCCGCGGTTGGCGCTGAGGAAATACGCCGCGTCCCTGGTCTCGTTACCCTGCGCGTCCTTCAGGAACGGGGGGCCCCAGCCGCGCAGGTCGTCGCCCGCGCCGGGCCGCTCCACCTTGATGACCTGCGCACCCATGTCGGCCAGTGTCTGGGTGGCCCAAGGGCCGGCCAGCACGCGCGTGAGGTCCAGCACCTTGATGTGCTCCAGTGCCTGTTTCATGCCTGCTTCCTCATCTCTTGTGACATTGCCACGGCCAGGAACTGCCCGGCTTCGTGGATCGCCGCGTCGGCTTCGTCGAGCCGGCCCGCGAACAACTGAAATACATGGGGCATGCCTTTCCATTCGGTCAGTCGCACGTCCACGCCCTGCGCACTGGCAGTTGCCACCAGCGCGCGCGCGTCGTCCAGCAACACCTCGTGGCTGCCCACCTGCACCAGCAGGGGCGGCAGCCGCGCCAGGTTGGCATGCACCGGCGAAGCCAGCGGCTCGCGCGGGTTGCCGTTACGGCCCAGGTAGGCGCGCGCCATCAGCTGGATAGTGCGGCGGTTGGTCACCGGGTCGTGCGCCGCGTTGGATTCGAACGAAGCCCCGCCCGCTTCCATGTCCACCCAGGGCGACATGGCAACGGCAGCCGCCGGCAGCGGCATGTGCTTGTCGCGCAGCAGCGTCATCAGCGCGACAGCCAGCCCGCCGCCCGCCGAATCGCCGCACAGCGTGATGCGCTCGGTGGCCATGCGTTTGGCGAGCCAGCGGTAAGCAGAGAGCGCATCGTCCACCGGCGCCGGAAACCGGTTCTCCGGTGCGAGGCGGTAATCCACACCCAGCACGCGGCAGCCCGCCGCGGCGGAAAGCGCCGCCATCAGGTTGTGGTGCGAATCGAGCGAGCCGATCTGGTAACCGCCGCCGTGGAAGAACACGATGGCCGCGTCGTCGCGCGTACCGGGCGCTGCGACCCAGCGGCACGCCACGCCATTGGCTTCGACATCGGCCACTTCCGCTGCGAGCTTCGTGGGTGCGATGAACGCATCCCAGTCGCTGCGCATCTGCGCAATGCCCGCGCCGCCGGACGCCCAGCCGGTGTATAGCCGGCGGAAGCCTTCGACGATAGGCGCTAGCTGCTGCTGCGACATGGCTCAGGCCCTGGCCGGTGTGCGGTCGATGGCGTTGGCCAGGCCTTCCACACGCCTGCGCTGGAAGCCTTCGGACAGGTGGCTGAGCTGGTGCGTGTCGAAATGCGCGTTGACCGCGGCACGCAGGCCCTGCATGTCCAACCCGCGGTTGATCGAGCGCTTGACCAGCCGCAGCGCGAACGGATCGGCCAGCGTCATGCGCGCGGCCATGCGGTCCACCTCGGCATCCAGCTCGGCCCGCGGCACCACCTTGTTGACCATGCCGACGGCCTGCGCCTCCTGGGCCGTCAGGCGACTGCCCATGAAGAGAAATTCCTTGGCCTTGCGCGCGCCCATCACCCAAGGGTGGATCAGCACTTCCACCGCCGCCGCGCCCAGCGTCTGGCACACCGGGTCGGAGAAGAACGCATCGTCGGAGGCAACAATCAGGTCGCACATGTTCGCCACCATGAAGCCGCCCGCGATGCAGGCGCCGTTGACCTGCGCGATGGTGGGCTTGGGGCAATCCCAGATGTTCATCGCGTAGCCCAGGTAATAGCGCTCCTCGAAAGCCCAGCGCTGCTCCACCGTGAAGTTGCTGCGCTTTGCGGCCGCCTCCTTCAAATCGTGGCCGGCCGAGAAATGCGCGCCCTTGCCGTCGATGACGATGACCTTCACCGCGTCGTCGGCCGTTGCGGCCTTGAGCGCCTGGTCCAGCTCTTCCAGCAGGCCCTGGCTTTCGGCGTTGCGCGCCTCGGGCCGGTTGTGCGAGAGGCGGGCCACGCCGTCCTTCACCGCGTAGAGGATGTGTTCGTATGCCATGTCGGTTCTTCCTTGTCGTTCTTACCAGGCCCGCAGCGCGCGCCACTTGTCGTCAGTGCCCCGGGCAGCAGCTTCGGCGTCATAACCGAAAAGCCACTCTTGCTGGGGCAGGTAGCCGCCCGTGTGTTTTGCGTCGTACTTGCGAAACTTTGCGTTGCGCTCGGCCACCTCGATCGGGTCACTCATGTGGAAGCGCTTCTCGGCCAGGCGCGACTGCGCCTGCACCCGCGAGGCGCGGTCCAGCCGCAGCACCTGGTACTTCTGCAACGCGCCTTCGACATCGCTCTCGCCCTGGTCCAGCGAGCGGGCCAGCACCCAGGCGTCTTCCATGCTCTGCACCGCGCCCTGGGCGTGGTAAGGCAGCATGGCGTGCGCCGCGTCCCCCATCAAGGCGATGCGGCCCTTCACCCAGGCGGCGAGCGGTGTGCGGTCGTACAGCGCGGTGACAAAGGGCTTGTGCGTGAGCTTGACCAGCTCGGTCACCTCCGGATGCCAACCCTGGTATTCGGCCAGCACCTCCTGCACGGTGGCAGTGGCCGACCATGATTCCTTGCGGTTGGCCGGCGAGCTGCCGATGGCGATCCAGTTGATGCGGCGGCCGCCCGAGACGTAGTAGGTCACCACGCTGTGTCCAGGCCCCATCCACACATGGGCTGAGGGGCTGATACCCAGGTGCTTTGCCTCCTGCGCATCGACCATGCCGCGCCATGCGACGCAGCCCGAGGACTGCGGCGCATCGGCCTGGAAGACCTGACCGCGCACCAGCGAGTGGATACCGTCCGCGCCGATCAGCACGTCTCCCTCTTCCACCGAGCCGTCCGTCAGTGTCGCGAAAACCCTGTCGCCCTTCTGCCCCACCGAAACGATTTTCCGGCCCAGCTTCACGTGCTCGGACTTGAGACCCTCGGTCAGCACGCCCAGCAGGTCGGCGCGGTGTGCATGGTAGTAAGGCGCGCCGAAGTGTTCGTTGATCTGCGGCATGAGCGGGTTGGTCATCAGCACCTCGCCGGTCTGCCAGTCGCGATACAACAGGTCCTTGGGCTGGAACGCCACCCGCGCCAGGGCGTCGTGCACGCCCAGGTTCTTCAGGACGGCCACACCATTGGGGCTGAGCTGGACGCCTGCGCCCACCTCTTCAAACCGCGGCGCCTGTTCCAGCACCACATGGTCGATGTTGAATTTGCGCAGCGCCAGGGCAAGCGCCGCTCCGCCGATGCCGCAGCCGGCGACGATGACTCGCATACTCGTGTTTCCTTTACTGGGGCTTCAAGCCGATGGACTGGACGATGGGGCCCACCTTGGACGACTGGTCCTGGATGAAACGCATCAGCTGCTGGTTGCTCATCTCCATCGGCTCGGCGCCGCGGCTGCGCAGGAAATCCTTGAACTCCGCGGAGGCTGTCACCGAACGGGTGGCCTCCTCCAGCTTTTTCATCACGTCGGCCGGCGTGCCAGGCGTGGCAAAAAAAGCAATCCAGACCGGCATGCCGGCATTCTTCGAGCCCGCCTCCAAGGTGGTCTGCACATTGGGAAAGTTAACCAGCTTTTCGTTCTGCAGCGTGCCGATGGCTTTGAACTCGCCCGCCTTGATGCGCGACTGGGCGCTGAACAGCGTGATGTAGGCCACATCGACTTCCTTGGCCATCAGGGCCAGCAGGCCCGGCGCGTCGCCCTTGTAAGGGATATGCGTGATCTGAATGCCCGTATCGCTTTTGAACGCTTCCATCCCCAAGTGGGCGCTGGAGCCGATTCCGAACGAGCCGTAGTTCATGACGCCGGGCCTGGCCTTCACCATCTTGATGAAGTCGGTGAGATTGTTGGCGGGGAAATCAGGGCGAGCCAGCAGCACGGTGGGCGCAGTGTTGATCGGCGCAATCGGCTGGAAGGCGCCAATGTCGAAGCCCAGGCCCTTGTACATGTGCGGCGCCACCGTGAAGCCGGTGTTGGACCCCAGCAAAATGGTGTAACCGTCGGGCGATGCCTGGGCTACGGTCTGCATGGCGACGATATGGCCGGCACTGGGCTTGTTATCCACAACGACCTGCTGGCCCAGCTTGTCGCCAAGGCCCTTGGCCACCTGCCGCGCGATCACATCCGTGATGCCGCCGGGACCGAACGGCACCACCAGACGGATCGGCCGAACAGGGTAGTCCGCAGCGGTGGCCGGGGATGCGGTGAGGGTAGCTGCAGCGGTGCAAAGCGCGCCGAGGACAGTAATGAGTCGAATCATGGTTTGTCTCCTTGTGATTAGAGGCAATGTATCGGCGCGTTGATGGCAGCGAATCCAGTGTTTCGATATGCTGAACACTGTTTCAATATGCTGACCATCATGACCACACCGCTTATTCACCATTCACCCGATGGCGATAACACCACCGGTGACCGTCAGTTCGCCACCACGCTGGCCCGCGGCATGCAGCTCCTGCGATGTTTCACGCCCGAGCATCCAGTGCTGGGCAACCGCGAACTGTCGGACCGCACCGGCCTGCCCAAACCAACCATCTCGCGCCTGACGTACACGCTGTCGCAGTTGGGCTACCTTCGGCCTGAGCGCGAAACCGGCAAGTACCAGCTCGGCACAGCGGTGCTGACACTCTCGTACCCGCTGCTAGCCAATATTCCGCTCCGGCAGGTGGTGCGCTCCCCGATGCGCAAGCTGGCCGAAAAGCTGGGTGGCTCGGTCTCTCTGGGGATGAGGGACAGGCTGAGCATCGTCTACGTGGAGACCAGCCGTTCGCGCTCGATTCAGGCGCAGCGTTATTCCGACATCGGCATGTCGCACCCCATCATTGCCGCGGCCAATGGCCGCGCCTACCTTGCCGGCTGCTCGGTGGCGGAGCGGGAAACCCTGCTCAACGAGATCCGGATCAAGACGCCAGACGACTGGAGCAAGTGGGGGCCAGGTGCACAGGAGATGATCGAAGAATGGCGTACACGGGGATTCTGTTATTCGTACAAGGGATATCGGCCTGACGTATGTACGGTGGGCGTTCCCTACCGCCACGCTACGCGGGGAGAACTCTTTGTTTTCAATTGCGTGCTGGGTGCCCAGGCCGTGAAGCCCGGCCAACTGGAAAACGAGGTAGGGCCAGCGCTACTGGAAATGGTGACGGGGATGCCTTATGTGTGATGTATCGTGCACACGCAGCACTGCCAGTGACCATGCTTTTTGATCCAGTTCAATCCCGCCGCAGCTTCCAGCGTTTGAGCAGCAGGGCGTTGGAGATCACGCTGACGCTGGACAACGCCATCGCCGCACCGGCCACCACCGGGCTCAGGAAGCCCAGCGCCGCCAGCGGGATGCCGGCCACGTTGTAGGCAAAAGCCCAGAACAGGTTCTGCCGGATCTTCATCACCGTGCGGTGCGAGATGTCCAGCGCCCCGGCCACCAGGGCCACATCGCCGCGCATCAGGGTGATGCCGGCCGCGTGCATGGCCACGTCGGTGCCGGTGCCCATGGCCATGCCGACATCGGCGGCCGCCAGCGCCGGGGCGTCGTTGACGCCGTCGCCGACCATGACGACCACATGGCCCCCACGCTTGTCGCTTCGCGAGCCTGCGGCGGTGCGCTGCCCCTTCCACGGGAAGACAAAGGGGCCGGCTTTTCCTTGGGACGGCCCGGCGGAAAAATCATGGCCCCCCACCTTCAGCGCTGCGACTGCGGCCGCCTTGTCGCCGGGCAGCACCTCGGCCATGACCTCGTCGGCGCCCAGCCCCAGACGCGCACCCATGGCCAGCGCTGCGCCGCGGTTGTCGCCGGAGATCATTACGACGCGGATGCCGCGCGCGCGCAGCGCCGCCAGCGCCTCTTTGGCACCGGCCTTGGGTTCGTCGGCAAACGCCATCAGCGCGCGCACCGCATACCGTTCGCCCTGAGCCTGTCGAAGGGTTTCTTCACGCTGCCCGGACTCGGCTTCGACAGGCTCAGCCCGAACGGCCAACTTTTCCACCAGCACGGCCAGCGTGGCGCCTTCGCCCTGCAGGCGCTGCGCGTGCGGCGCCAGCGCGCCCAGGTCCACGCCCAGCTCGTCCATCCAGCGCAGGCTGCCGATCAGGTAGCTGCGCTGCCCGACCTCGCCCTCGCTGCCGCGGCCGGGCACGGCACGCAGGCCATCGGGCGGTGCCACCGTCATGCCGCGCTCCTGCGCGGCGGCCACCACGGCCCGCGCCAGCGGGTGTTCGCTGCCGCTTTGCAAGCTGGCGGCGATGGCCAGCTGTTCTGCCTCGTCGTCGCCGGGGTTCAGCATGAATTCCACCAGCCGCGGCCGACCCATGGTCAGCGTGCCGGTCTTGTCAAAGGCGACGGTATCGACCTTGTGGGCCAGCTCCAGCGCCTGCGCGTCCTTGATCAGAATGCCGTTTTTCGCCGCCACCCCAGTACCGGCCATGATGGCCGCCGGCGTCGCCAGGCCCAGCGCACAGGGACAGGCAATCACCAACACGGCCACCGCGTGAATCAACGCCGTTTCCATCCCCGCACCTACAAAGAGCCAGCCCAGCAAGGTCAGCAGGCCGATGGCCAGCACCACCGGCACAAACACCGCCGAAACCTGGTCCACCAGCCGCTGGATCGGCGCCTTGGCGGCCTGTGCGTCTTCCACCAGGCGGATGATGTGGGCCAGCACACTTTCGCTGCCCACGGCACTGACCTGCAGCACCACACGTCCGTCGCCGTTGATACTGCCGCCGGTGAGTTTGTCGCCGGCCTGCCTGGTCACCGGCAGCGGCTCACCCGTCAGCATCGATTCGTCCACCTGCGTCTGGCCTTCCTGCAGCACGCCGTCCATGGGGATGCGCTCGCCGGGCCGCACCACCAGCCGGTCGCCCAGCAGCACCTCGGCCACCGGCAGGTCGGTTTCCTCGCCGGTGGCCTGCAGCACATGCGCGATGTCGGGCCGCAAGGCATGCAGCGCGCGTATCGCTACCGTGGTCTGCCGCTTGGCGCGCGCCTCCAGCCACTTGCCCAGCAGCACCAGCGTCACCACCACGGCCGAGGCTTCGAAATACAGATGCGGCATACCGCCGGGTGCAGCGCTGAGCCACAGCCACATCGACAGGCCAAAGCCCGCGCTGGTGCCGATGGCCACCAGCAGGTCCATGTTGCCGGTCAGCGCCTTGAGCGCATGCCAGCCCGCCTTGTAAAAGCGCGCACCCAATATGAACTGCACGGGTGCCGCCAGCAGAAACTGCTGCCAGGCCGGCAACATCCAGTGGCGGCCGAACAGGTCCCCCAGCATGGGCGCCACCAGCGGCGCCGACAGCAGCAAGCCGATGGCCACCGGCAGGAAGCCGGCCCAGGGCGACAGGTCTTCCAGCATCGCCGCCTCCGCCGCGCGCGGCTCATAGCCGGCGCTGCGCACCGCGCGCCGGATCTGCGCATCCATCTGCGCCGAGGGCGCATACACCACCCGTGCCGATTCGGTGGCCAGGTTGACGGTGGCGTCCTGCACGCCGGGGACTTTTTTCAGGGCCTTTTCGACACGTGACACACAGGACGCGCAGGTCATGCCGCCAATGCCGAGGTCAAGGCTGGCAGGAGAAACGGGGGT
>CAMLDT010000059.1 GCA_946479075.1 uncultured Polaromonas sp. | reverse complement strand
TGGCAGGCTTTCCGCCTGATTGGGCCTCGTCCATTGAAATCAGCTGCAGTTCCTGAACCACACATTCCACACATTCTTCTGAAGGTGAACCCATGAGCGCGAAGATCCAGAAAACCGATGCCGAGTGGAAAGCCCTGCTGGCCGAAAAAGGGGCCGAGCCCGGCGCCTTCCAGGTGACCCGGCAGGCGGCGACGGAACGCCCTTTCACCGGCAAATACGAAACCGTCTGGGATGACGGCAGCTACCACTGCATTTGCTGCGGCAACCTCTTGTTCGATGCAAGCACCAAGTTCGACGCCGGCTGCGGATGGCCCAGCTTTTCAGAGGCGGTACCGGGCGCGATCACCGAAATTGTGGACCGCAGCCATGGCATGACGCGCACGGAAACCGTGTGCAGCCAGTGCGGCGCCCACCTGGGCCATGTGTTTCCCGACGGTCCCACCGACACCGGCCTGCGTTATTGCATGAATTCGGCGTCACTTGATTTTGAGAAAAAGTGACGAAGCCCACGGATCCCCTTGTCCGGTGCAAGGCGCAGACAGCTGCCGAAGGCTCGAAGCACACAACCGGCGGGCGATAATCTTTGTATGAAAATCCTCTTCGACTTCCTCCCCATCGTGCTGTTTTTCGGCATGTTCAAGTACGCCGAGGGCCACACCGAATGGGCGGCGCGCACGGCCACCGACTGGCTGGGCTTCATGGTCTCCGGGGGCGTGGTCGGCACGGCGGAAGCGCCGGTGCTGCTGGCCACCGTGGTGGTGATCCTGGCCACGCTGGCGCAGATCCTGTGGCTGGTGGCACGCGGCCGCAAGATTGACACCATGTTGTGGGTCAGCCTGGGCCTGGTGACGCTGCTTGGCGGCGCCACCATCTACTTCCACAGCGAAGCCTTCATCAAATGGAAGCCCACCGTGCTTTATTGGGTGATGGGTGGCGCTTTGCTGGCCGGCCAGTTGCTGTTCAACAAGAACGGCATCCAGAAGCTCATGGGCGCCCAGCTGGACTTGCCTGATGCGGTCTGGCGCAAGGTCAACTACAGCTGGATCGGGTTTTTCGCGGTGATGGGCCTGCTCAATCTCTGGGTGGCCTTCACCTTCTCAACCGCCACCTGGGTCAACTTCAAGCTGTTCGGCGGCCTCGGCCTGATGGCGGTTTTTGTGATGGCGCAGGCGGTGTTCCTGAACAAACACGTCAAGGCCTGAGCATGTCGCCTTCGCTCGCCCCGCAACCCGTTCACGCCGCCCGCATGGAGGAGCAGTTGCGCGCGCGACTGGCGCCCGTCCAGCTCGAAGTGATTGACGAAAGTGCGCTGCACGCGGGCCACGCCGGGGCCAATTCGCAGGGATTTGGCAGCCATTTTCGCGTGCGCATTTCCAGCCCGGTCTTTACAGGCAAGAGCCGCGTGGCGCGGCACCGGCTTGTGTATGATGCACTGCAAAATTTCATTGACGAGGGCCTGCATGCGCTGGCCATCGAAATCATCGAAGTCCCCTGATTGCCTGCCGCAGCCCGATGGGGCGGCAAGCGGATCAACCGAATCACCCCAAGGAAACTCATGAAAAAATCCCTTTTACTGGCAAGCGCCCTGACCAGCCTCCTGGCACTGGGCGCTTCCGGCGCGTTTGCGCAGAACGTGGCCATCGTCAACGGCAAGGCGGTTCCCAAATCGCGTGTGGAGGCCCTGTCGCAGCAACTGGCACGCTCCGGCCGCCCGGTGACCCCTGAAATTCAGGCCCAGATCCGCGAAGAAGTGATTGCGCGCGAGGTGTTCATGCAGGAAGCCGAGAAGCTCGGCCTGTCTGCCACCGACGACTTCAAGGTTCAGATGGAGCTGGCGCGCCAGGCCATCCTGATCCGCGAGCTCTTTGCCGACTACCAGAAGAAAAATCCGGTGACCGATGCCGACCTCAAGGCCGAATACGACAAGTTCGTCGCAGCCAACGGCGGCAAGGAGTACAAGGCCCGTCACATCCTGGTCGAAAAGGAAGACGAAGCCAAGGCCATCATTGCCAGCCTGAAAAAAGGCGGCAAGTTTGAAGACATCGCCAAGAAGCAATCCAAGGATGCGGGCTCCGGCGCCAATGGCGGCGATCTCGACTGGGCCAACCCCAGCAGCTATGTCCCCGAATTTTCGGAAGCCATGGCCAAGCTGGGCAAGGGGCAAACCACCGACACCCCGGTCAAAACACAGTTCGGCTACCACGTGATCCGCGTGGACGACATTCGTACCGCCACCCTGCCCCCGTTTGAAGAACTCAAGCCGCAAATCGCCCAGCAGATGCAGCAGCAAAAGCTGGCCGCGTTCCAGCAGGGCTTGCGCGACAAGGCCAAGGTCGAATAAGCCGGCGGCAGACACTGCAAAAAAAGCGGCCCCGAAAGGCCGCTTTTTTCATGGGCACGGGGCTCAGACCCGCGGTGGATCGGTTTCGCGCGCAGCGTGGCGCGGACCGCCGACCGCCTGAATGAAGGCTTCCAGGGTGCGCGCCACCGTATCGCCCGCAGCGAAGATCAAGCCTGGATCGGGCCGGCCATCGGGTAGCGCCGGCGGTACCCCCGCCTTGTCCATCAGGGCTTTTGACGCGCCCAGAACCAGAATGGTCTTGCCGTGCCGGTACTGGTCCTTGATGAACTCCATGGTGTGGCCATCCCGAGCCAGCGCGGCGGCGACGGCCTCGCCATCCGGCAGCACCAGGGCATCGAACAGGAAACCGGGCTCATTTTCCAGCGAGGCGTCGGCATCCAGCATGTCGCCTTCAAGCGTTGCCACGGGTCCGATGCGCGGCGCAACCAGGCGCCCCACCGCGCCCTGCGCCAGCAGGGCTTGCTGGACCGCGCTGACGGACGCGCCCACCACGCCGGGAGCGACCAGCACGGCGACCTTGCGCCCCTTGAGCGAACCGTCACCTGGCCGCGCCAGCAGCGACAAGGCAGGCGACTGCGTCACTTCGGGGCGCGCCGGCCTGGCGATGGCCCGTGGCAGCGGCGCGGGCACGGGATCCATGCCCAGGCCCTCGGCCACTTTTTGTGCCAGGTCCTCGGACGCATTGCGCAGCGACGCCACCATGCGTTCGCGGATCGCCGGCACCGTCACCTTGCTGAGTTCGAAGCGAAAAGCGGCCACGATGTGCGCTTGCTCGGCCGGGGTCTGGCTTTCATAAAACAGCGTGGCCTGGGTGTAGTGATCGGCAAATTTTTCAGGCTTGCCACGCACCTTGGCCTGCTCCTCTTTGGCCTGCAACCGCGCGGCCACCGACACAAAACCTTGCGCCGCGCCGGCTTGGAAGGGGCAGCCGCCACCCAGGGAGTTCGGCTCATAGGCCACGCGGCCCCGGTTGATGGCCTGGCGGTGCATGCCATCGCGCTGGTTGTTGTGCACCTGGGCTACCGGCGCGTTGATCGGGATTTCGTGGAAGTTAGGCCCGCCCAGGCGCGAAATCTGGGTGTCCACATACGAATGGATACGGCCCGCCAGCAGTGGATCGTTGGAAAAGTCGATGCCGGGCACGACGTGCGCCGTACAAAAAGCCACCTGCTCGGTTTCGGCAAAGAAGTTGTCGGGGTTGCGGTTCAGCACCATGCGCCCGACCTTTTGCACGGGCACCAGTTCTTCCGGAACGATCTTGGTCGCATCCAGGATGTCAAAGCTGAATTTTTCCGCCTGTTCTTCGGTGAAGATCTGCAAGCCCAACTCCCACTCGGGAAACGCCCCCGACTCGATGCGTTCCCAGAGGTCGCGGCGGTGGAAGTCCGGATCCGCGCCGGAAATTTTTACGGCTTCGTCCCAGACCAGGGAGTGCGTGCCGTACTTCGGCTCCCAATGGAATTTGACGAAGAACGACTCGCCCGCTTCGTTGACGAGGCGGTAAGTGTGGACCCCAAAGCCCTGCATGGTGGCGTAGCTGCGCGGGATGGCCCGGTCCGACATGGCCCACATCATCATGTGGGTGGACTCCGGCATCAGGGAGATGAAGTCCCAGAACGTGTCGTGTGCGCTGGCCGCCTGCGGCATGCCATGGTGCGGCTCGGGTTTGACGGCATGGACCAGGTCCGGGAATTTCATGGCGTCCTGGATGAAGAACACCGGCATGTTGTTGCCCACGAGGTCCCAGTTGCCTTCGTCGGTGTAGAACTTCACCGCAAAGCCGCGCACGTCACGCGCCGTGTCCTTGGAGCCACGCTCCCCCGCGACGGTGGAAAAGCGCACGAACACCGGCGTGATCTTGCCGGGTTCCCTGAAAGGCGCCGCCTTGGTGTATTGCGGCAGCGGTTCGTAACACTCGAAATAGCCATGCGCGCCGGAGCCACGCGCATGCACGATGCGCTCGGGGATGCGCTCGTGGTCGAAATGCGTGAGCTTGTCGCGCAGCACAAAATCCTCCAGCAGGACCGGACCGCGCAGCCCAAATTTCAGCGAGTTCTGGTTGTCGGCAATCGCCACGCCCTGGTTGGTGGTGAGCGCCTGACCGCCTGAATCCACGCGCACCCGATCCAGCGGTTCAATGGTGGCGTTCAGGCCCTCCAGTGCACTGCTGCCGGTTTTTTCGGAGCCGTTTTCCTCGGACAGGGTGCTGCCTGTGGCCAGCCGCGAGGGCGAATCAACGCTAGCGCCCCGCTGCGGATGAATGGCGTTGTCAAAGCCATGCTCCAGCGGCTTGCTGACGTTGTGGGGCATGGCTTGGGCCATGGCTTGAACCTCGGCCATCTTGCGCGACGGCAGGTCAAGGGTGTCGGATGGAGCCAGCCCGGCGGGGCCGCTGTCGGTATTGCGGGCTGCAGCTTTGGCTGCCGCCGCTTTGGGTGTTTTGGACATGCTTGGGTGTTCGGAAAAATCAGGCGCGGCAACATTGCCAAGCCCTACGCTAGGAGGGGCGAAAAAGTCCGCATGTAGGACGCAGCCGACGCAGTGGGCGGGAAACGGTGAAGGCGCGACGCGCTGCGCCTACCGATTGACGAATCCGGTACCAGCCCGTCCAATGGCGATGTATCTGCACCCCGCCACCCCGTCATCCACCACCTACCTACCCAAGGAGATTTTCATGACCCACGCCTTTGCAACCCGCGTGTTGCGCGGTCTGCTGACCGCCGCCGCCCTGTGCAGTGCCACTGTGGCATTCGCACAAAACGGAAAAACCGAAGTGCTCTGGCTGGGCCAGGCCGCCACGCGCATCACCACACCAACCGGCAAGGTCATCATGATCGATCCATGGCTCAGCTCCAACCCCAAAACACCGGCTGCCTTCAAGGCGCTGACCGGTGTTGGCAAGATTGACCTGATCCTGGTCACCCACGCGCACTTTGACCATTTTGCCGACGCGCCGGCCCTGGCGCAGATGCACAAGGTGCCGATGTATGGCCCGGCCGGCATGAACCAGACCGTCAGCACGCTGGGCATTTTGCCGGCCGAACTGGCTCCGCGCTTCGGCAAGGGCGGCACCATCATGCCCTTCGGTCCCAACGGTGTGAAAATCACCGCCGTCCACGCTGAACACTCGTCCGAGCTGGCTTACAAAAACCCGGCGACCGGCAAGGACGAGGTGCATGTCGGCGGCGAGCCCGTCGGCTTCATTCTCGAAATGGAAAACGGCTTCAAGATCTGGCACATGGGCGATACCGGCGTGTTCGGCGACATGCGTTTGATCGGCGACATGTACCGCCCCGACCTGGTGCTGATCCCCATCGGTGGCCACTTCGTGATGGACCCGAAAGACGCCGCCATGGCCGTGCGCGACATGATCCGTCCCAAGTTCGCGCTGCCAATTCACTACGGCACCACGCCGCAATTACGCGGCACGCCAGCGGAGTTTCAGCAGGCGCTGGGCAATGCACCTGGCACCGCACGCATGCTGGTCGGCGAGCCCGGGCAGAAGTTCGACTTCTGAAGCGGATTCTTCCGACCGCGCCGCGAACCCGGGGCTAACCCACCCAGCGGCGCGCGTTGCGCCAGATGTCCATCCAGGGGCTGGGCTGGCTGGCATCCAGCGGAGTCCAGCTCATCTGGATGTTGCGGAAGACGCGCTCCGGGTGCGGCATCATGGCCGTGAAGCGGCCGTCGGCCGTGGTCACTGCGGTCAGGCCGCCGGCGCTGCCGTTGGGGTTGGCCGGGTAGGTCTCCGTCGGCTGGCCGTGGTTGTCGGTGAAACGCATGGCGGCAATCACCTGGCCTGCATCGCCGCGCCCTCCGCGTGATTTGTCGAAGTTGGCATATCCCTCGCCGTGCGCCACCGCGATCGGCAGGCGGTTCCCCGCCATGCCGGCGAAGAACAGGCTGGGGGAATCGAGCACCTCGACCTGGCTCAGCCGCGCCTCGAAACGTTCGCTGCGATTGGTGGTGAAACGCGGCCAGGCCTCGGCGCCCGGAATGATGTCGGCCAGTTCGGCAAACATCTGGCAGCCGTTGCACACGCCCAGGCCGAAGGTGTCTTTGCGGCCGAAAAAGGCCTGGAACTGCTTTGAGAGCGCCGGGTTGAAGGTGATGGAGCGGGCCCAGCCGATGCCGGCGCCCAGGGTGTCGCCGTAGCTGAAGCCGCCGCAGGCGACCACGCCGGTGAAGTCGGCCAGTTGCGCGCGGCCGGTTTGCAGGTCGGTCATGTGCACGTCGAAAGCCTCGAACCCGGCCTGGGTGAAGGCATAAGCCATTTCCACATGCGAGTTGACGCCCTGCTCGCGCAGGATGGCGACCTTGGGCCGCGACAACATCAGTGCCGGACTTGCTATGGATTCAGGAGCTGCTTGCGCAGACTGGACGGGGGCTGGAGCCCGATTTGGCTTCAAAAACACGTGCAAGCCGGGATCCAGCGGGTCGCCAGCGGCGGCATGTTCCTGATCGGCGCAGGCCGGGTTGTCGCGCTGCTGGTTGATCTTCCAGCTCACGCTGTCCCAGACCTGATGCAGGTCCTGCAGCTTCGCGCTGAACACGGCTTTGGTGTCGCGCCAGACCTGGACTTCGCCCTTGCCGACCTCCAGCGAGGCGTGTGACGGCCGCGTCTTGCCGATGAAGTGGCTGAACTTCGACAGGCCATGCTCGCGCAGGGTCTGCATGACCTCGTTGCGCACGTCCGTGTGCACCTGGATCACGGCGCCGAGTTCTTCGTTGAACAAGGCCTTGAGCGTCAACTCTTCACGACGTGCACCGACCTGCGACGCCCAGTTCTTGCTGTCGCCGCTGTCCATGCGACTGTCGGAGATGCCATCGCCTTCGAGCAGCAGCATGTCGATGTTGAGCGACACGCCGACATGGCCGGCAAACGCCATTTCGCAGGCGGTGGCGAACAGGCCACCGTCGCTGCGGTCGTGGTAGGCCAGCACCCGTCCTTGCGCACGCAGGGCATTGATCGCGTTGACGAGGTTCACCAGGTCTTGCGGCTCGTCCAGGTCCGGCACTTCGCCGTCTCCAATGTCCAGCGTCTGCGCCAGGATGGAGCCGCCCATGCGGTTTTTGCCCTTGCCGAGGTCGATCAGGATCAGGGTGGTGTCGGCTTCTGTCGCGTCGAGCTGCGGCGTCAAGGTGCCGCGCACGTCGGGCAGCGTCGCGAAGGCGCTGACGATCAGCGAGACCGGCGAAGTCACTTTCTTGCCGGCGCCGTCGTCGGTCCAGACCGTGCGCATGGACAGCGAATCCTTGCCGACCGGAATCGACACGCCCAGCGCCGGGCACAGTTCCATGCCGACGGCTTTCACGGTTTCATACAGCGCCGCGTCCTGGTCGGGCTCGCCGCAGGCCGCCATCCAGTTGGCCGACAGCTTGATACGCGGGAGTTCAATCGGTGCGGCCAGCAGGTTGGTGATGGCTTCGGCCACCGCCATGCGGCCGGACGCGGCGGCATTCACAGCCGCCAGCGGCGTGCGTTCGCCCATGCTCATGGCTTCGCCGGCAAAACCGGCGTAGTCGGCCAGCGTCACCGCGCAATCGGCCACCGGCACCTGCCAGGGGCCGACCATCTGGTCGCGGTGCGTCAGGCCGCCCACGGTGCGGTCGCCGATGGTGATCAGGAAGCGCTTGGACGCGACCGTCGGGTGGCTCAGCACGGCAATTACGCTTTTTTGCAGGTCCACGCCGGTCAGGGTGATGGGTTTGATGTCGTTGCGGACGGAGGTCACATCGCGCTGCATCTTGGGCGGTTTGCCGAGCAAAACGTTCATCGGCATGTTCACGGGTTCCGTTCGGGCTGAGCTTGTCGAAACCATCCCTTCGACAGGCTCAGGGCGAACGGGGAGGTCCGACAGCACCAGCTGCTTTTCCTCGGTCGCCACACCAATCACCGCAAACGGGCAACGCTCACGCTCACAAAAGGCCTGGAACTGCGGCAGCGACTCCGGCGCAATCGCCATCACATAACGTTCCTGGCTTTCGTTGCTCCAGATTTCCTTGGGCGACAGGCCGCTTTCTTCCAGCGGTACCGCGCGCAAATCGAAGCGTGCGCCCCGCCCTGCGTCGTTGACCAGTTCGGGAAAAGCATTGGACAGGCCGCCGGCGCCGACGTCGTGGATCGCCAGGATCGGGTTGTTCGTGCCGAGCTGGGCGCACTGGTTGATGACCTCCTGGGCGCGGCGTTCGATCTCGGGGTTGCCGCGCTGCACGGAATCAAAGTCGAGCTGGGCGGCGTTGGCGCCCGAGGCCATGGAACTGGCCGCGCTACCGCCCATGCCGATGCGCATACCGGGGCCGCCGAGCTGGATCAGCAAGGTGCCGGCCGGGAACAGGATCTTCTTCGTCAGGCGCGCGTCGATGGTGCCGACACCGCCGGCGATCATGATGGGCTTGTGATAACCCCAGCGCTGGCCACCCACGGTCTGCTCGTATTCGCGGAAGTAACCCGCCAGGTTGGGACGGCCGAACTCATTGTTAAAAGCCGCGCCGCCCAGCGGCCCCTCGGTCATGATCTGCAGCGGGCTGGCGATATGGCCGGGTTTGCCATAACTGTTGCCCTTGTCGTCAAACAGGCGCGAGACAGTGAAACCAGTCAGGCCCGCCTTGGGTTTGGAGCCGCGGCCGGTGGCGCCCTCGTCGCGGATTTCGCCGCCGGCGCCGGTGGAGGCGCCCGGGAAGGGCGAAATCGCCGTGGGGTGGTTGTGGGTTTCCACCTTCATCAGCACGTGGGTCAGCACGTCATCCGACGCGCTATAAGTTTGATAGCTGCTTACGCCCGTCCCCTGTGGGCTGGAGCCCGATTTGGCATAAAAACGCTGGACCGGCATGCCTTCCATGACGGAAGCATTGTCGGAATACGCCACCACGGTGTGCTGCGGGTGCAGCTTTTCGGTGTTGCGGATCATGCCGAACAGGCTGATGTTCTGGGCCACGCCGTCGATGATGAAGTCGGCGTTGAAGATCTTGTGGCGGCAATGTTCGCTGTTGGCCTGGGCAAACATCATCAGTTCGACGTCGGTCGGGTTGCGCTGCAGGCCGGTGAAGGCGTTCACCAGGTAATCGATCTCGTCGGCGGCCAGTGCCAGGCCGAACTCGCTGTTGGCGGCTTCCAGCGCGGCTTTTCCCCCGCCCAGAACATCAATGGTCTGCAGCGGCGCACCCTGCAACTCGGTGAAAAGGCCCGCGGCCTGCGCCCGGTCGACCATCACGCTTTCGGTCATGCGGTCATGCAGCAGGGCTTCGACCTGGCCACGCTGGACAGCATTGAGCGCACTCTTGCTGAAAAAGCCTGCTGTCAGGCTGACGCGGTATTCGGTGATGCGTTCGATGCGCTTGACCGCCAGCCCGCAGTTGTGGGCGATGTCGGTGGCCTTGGAGGCCCAGGGCGAGACTGTGCCGAAACGCGGCGAAACGATGAACAGCAGGCTGTCGGCAGCGACCGGTACCGCGGGTTCGCCGTAGCTGAGCAGCGCGGCCAGCCGGGACCGGAGTGCCTCATCCGGCGGGGCCTCAGTGGCGACCAGATGCACAAAACGTGCGCTGATGCCGCTGATTTTGGGTTCTATGGCCTGGAGGCGGGGAAGCAGTTGCTGGACGCGGAAGTCGCTCAGGGCGCTGATGCCGTGGGCATCGCCCTCGAAAGTCGTCAGGTGCAGGGTCACGGTGGCGGTGGCCTTGTGGTTGTCGGCGGCTGCCGGGGGTGCTGGTTAACCCTGAATTTTATCAGCGATGGCCGCCCTGGCTCCCCGTATCGCGGGCAAGTGGGATAATTGCCGCATGAGCATTACGTACAAAGACGCGGCAGGCATCGAGGGCATGCGTGTCGCCTGCAAACTGGCGTCCGAGGTGCTGGACTACCTGACCCCCTTCGTCAAGGCCGGTGTCACCACCCGCGAGATCGACAAGCTGGCCAACGACTACATGGTCAATGTGCAGGGCACGGTGTCGGCCACCCTGGGTTATCAGCCGCCCGGTTACCCGCCCTACCCGGCTTCGCTGTGCACCTCGCTGAACCATGTGGTCTGCCACGGCATCCCGAACGACAAGCCGCTGAAAAAAGGCGACATCATGAACATCGATGTCACCGTCATCACCAAGGATGGCTGGTACGGCGACAACAGCCGCATGTACATGATCGGCGACGTGTCGATTGCCGCCAAACGCCTGTGCCGGGTCACCTTCGAGGCCATGTGGCAGGGCATCATGCGCGTCAAGCCAGGCGTGCGGCTGGGCGACATCGGCCACGCCATCCAGGTGTTTGCCGAAAAACAGGGCTTTTCGGTGGTGCGTGAATTCTGCGGCCATGGCATCGGCCAGCGCTTCCATGAAGAGCCGCAGGTCCTGCATTACGGCCGCCCCGGCACGCTGGAAGAACTGAAGCCCGGCATGACCTTCACCATCGAACCCATGATCAACGCCGGCAAGCGCGACATCAAGGACGGCCCGGAAAAAGACGGCTGGACCATCGTCACGCGCGACCACTCGCTGTCGGCCCAGTGGGAACACACGATTCTGGTGACCCCCACCGGCTATGAGGTGCTGACCCTGTCGGCCGGCAGCCCGGCGACACCGGACTTCGTGGCGGCTTACCACGCCGCCTCTGCGCCGGTCACCGCCGACGCTTCCGCCTGAGCCGGCGCCCACCGGTTCCTGCGCCTGCTGCTGATGCTGTCCGCGCATTCTTCACCGGCCATGACCGAAGCGGCCGCCCTGCGTGAACAATACCGCGCCGGCAAGACCGCGCTGCTGGCTTCGCTGGCCGGTAGCGGCTCCTCCACCCGCGGCATCCACAGCCTGCTGCGCCGGCTGGCCCGCCACACCGATGCGACCCTGCGCCAGCTCTGGCAAGCGGCGGATTTTCCGGTCGGCTGCGCACTGGTGGCCGTCGGCGGTTTCGGCCGCGGCGAGCTGTTTCCCAATTCGGATGTGGATGTGCTGCTGCTGCTGCGCGACGACTCGCAGGTGGAGGGCAATCCGGCGCTCAAAAGCAAGATTGAAAACTTCATAGGCGCCTGCTGGGACAGCGGGCTGGAGATCGGCTCCAGCGTGCGCACGGTGAAGGACTGCGCCGAGGAGGCCGCCCGGGACGTCACGGTGCAAACCTCGATGCTGGAAGCGCGCCTGATTGCCGGCTCCACCAAGATTTTTTCGGCGCTGACCACCGAACTGGATCGAGTGATGGACCCGCAGGCCTTTTATGTGGCCAAGACCCTGGAGCTGCGCCAGCGCCACAACAAGTTCGAAAACACCCCGTATGCGCTGGAGCCCAACTGCAAGGAGTCGCCGGGCGGCCTGCGCGATCTGCAGGTGGTGCTGTGGGTGGCCAATGCGGCGGGGCTGGGCAAAACCTGGGATGAACTGGCGCGCAACGGCCTGGCCACGGCCTTCGAGGTGCGCCAGATCAAGGCCAATGAGGCCTTGCTGAGCCTGATCCGCGCGCGCCTGCACCTGATTTCGGGCCGGCGCGAAGACCGTCTCGTGTTTGACCTGCAGACGGCGGTGGCTGAGTCCTTCGGCTATTCAGCGCAATCTGACGATGGGACCAAGCTTCCGCGCCGCGCCAGCGAGGCGCTGATGAAGCGTTATTACTGGGCGGCCAAGGCGGTGACCCAGCTGAACCAGATCCTGCTGCTGAACATCGGGGAGCGCATCCATCCGCACACGGCGCCGATGCGGATCATCAATGAGCGTTTCTTCGACCGGGGCGGCATGATCGAAGTGGCCAGCGATGACCTCTACGAGCGCGAGCCGCACGCCATCCTCGAAACCTTTTTGCTGTTCCAGACCACGCCGGGCATCCGCGGCCTGTCGGCCCGCACCCTGCGCGCCCTCTACAACACCCGCGGCATCATGAATGCGGGCTTTCGCAGCGACCCCGTCAACCGCAACACCTTCCGCCAGATCCTGCAGCAACCGTCTGGCATCACGCACGCCATGCGGCTGATGAACCAGACCTCGGTGCTGGGCCGTTACCTGTGGGTGTTCCGCAAGATCGTCGGGCAGATGCAGCACGACCTGTTCCACGTCTACACCGTGGACCAGCACATCCTGATGGTGCTGCGCAATGTGCGGCGCTTTTTCATGGCCGAACATGCGCATGAATACCCGTCCTGCTCGCAGCTGGCGGCCGGCTGGGACAAGCCCTGGATTCTCTACATCGCCGCGCTGTTCCACGACATCGCCAAGGGCCGCGGCGGCGACCATTCCGAGCTCGGCTGCCTGGACGTGCGGGTGTTCTGCCGCCAGCACGGCATTGCCGCCGAGGACGCCCGCTTGATCGAATTCCTGGTCGGTGAACACCTGACCATGAGCCGCATCGCCCAAAAAGAAGATCTCAGCGACCCCGAAGTCATCAACGCGTTTGCAAAACGCGTGGGCAACGAGCGTTATCTGACGGCCTTGTACCTGCTCACCGTGGCCGACATCCGCGGCACTAGTCCCAAGGTCTGGAACGCCTGGAAAGGCAAACTACTGGAAGACCTGTACCGCTACACCCTGCGCGTGCTGGGCGGACGCGCACCGGATGCCGACGCCGAAGTCGAGTCCCGAAAACGCGAGGCGCTGACCATGCTGGCCCTGCACGCCGAGCCGTTTGAGGCGCACAAAGCGCTGTGGGACACGCTGGATGTCAGTTATTTCATGCGCCACGAGGCCAGCGACATCGCCTGGCACGCGCGCCACCTGTCGCGGCATGTGGGCACGGCCCGATGTGTGGTGCGGGCGCGCCGCTCGGCCGCCGGCGAAGGCATGCAGGTGCTGGTCTACACGCCCGACACGCCCGACCTGTTTGCCCGCATCTGCGGTTATTTCGAGGAGGCCGGCTTCAGCATCCTCGACGCCAAGGTCCACACCGCCAAGCCGTACAAGGGCTCGCCCGGTTACGCCCTGGACACCTTCCAGGTCGTCAGCCCGACCCTGGCCGACCATTACCGCGAGCTGGTGGCCATGGTCGAAGCCGACCTCGACCGCACGATTGAAGAAAACAACCCGCTGCCGCCGCCCGGCAAGGGCCGGGTATCACGCCGGGTCAAAAGCTTTCCGATTGCGCCGCGGGTCGATCTGCGCCCCGACGAAAAAGGCCAACGCTGGCTGCTCAGTGTTTCCGCCAGTGACCGGGTCGGGCTGCTGTATTCGATTGCCCGGGTTCTCGCCCACCACCGCATCAATCTGCAGCTTGCCAAGGTCACCACCCTGGGCGAACGGGTCGAAGACACCTTTCTGATCGACGGACCCGAGTTGCAGCAAAACAAGGCCCAGATCGCCATCGAGACCGAGATCCTGGAAGCATTGGCCGCCTGAATTGGTGAATTCTTAAAGCCTGATAACTTATAAAAATCAATAAGTTATATTGATTTTCTCATGTTAAACATGAGATCATTTACGGCAGACCCAGTCAATCGTCTTCTGAAGCATCCAGCCCGGGAAACAGCACCTCGGTGAAACCAAACTGCGTGAAGTCGCGGATGCGCATCGGGTAAAGCTTGCCGATCAGGTGGTCACACTCATGCTGCACCACCCGCGCATGAAAGCCGTCCACCGTGCGGTCAATCGGGTCGCCATACGGGTCGAAGCCGGTGTAGCGAATGCGTGAATAACGCGGCACCAGCCCGCGCAGGCCGGGCACCGAGAGGCAACCTTCCCAGCCGCTTTCTTCCTCATCCGACAAGGGCGTGATCACCGGGTTGAGCAGCACGGTGCGCGGCACCAGCGGCGCGTCCGGGTAGCGCGGGTTGACCGCGTCGGTGCCGAAAATCACCAGTTGCAGATCCACGCCGATCTGCGGGGCAGCCAGGCCGGCGCCGTTGACCGAACGCATGGTGTCGAACATGTCGGCCACCAGCAGATGGAGCGCGTCGGTGTCGAACGCGGTCACGGGCGGGGCAACACGGAGCAGGCGCGGATCGCCCATTTTGAGAATTTCGCGGATGGTCATGGGGCGCACTTCGCTTTCAGGTTTTGCAACCCAACCAGCATGCCGGGACATCGGTCTCAACAATACTCCAGAGCGTGTCGTTGTCGATACCCAGATAGCCGTGAATGAGCCGATTGCGCGTGGCGATGAGCATGCGCCACGGAATTTGCGGAAATGAGGCACGGGCAGATTCCGGGATATGCGTGGCAGCCTCGCCAATCAACTCAAGATTGCGGACCGTGGCATCAAAGTGCAGCGCATCGGCAACAAATCCTGCTTGATCAAGCCCGGCCGTAAAGGTCTGCACGCGGGCACAGAAACCGAGCATGTCATCAATATAAAACCGCCATTCCCTGTTTGGCACGAGGTCAGACATGAACAGCATCCTGCTCGACGTAGGACCGGAATTCGGCTCGAAGCGCTTTCTCTGTGACCAGATCAACGCGGCAGTCCAAAAGGTCTTCGAGGTAAAACTGCACGCCGAAATAGCGGGCTGAGGTCGCAGGGCCATCGAAGGCGACAAGCACATCGACATCACTTTGGTCTGTTGCAGAATCCCGGGCAGTCGACCCAAACAAAGCAAGTTTGGTCACGCCAAACCGGCTGACCAAACGTGATTTGTGCTCTGACAGAAGCCTGAGTGCTGTTTGACGATTCATGGCCGCAGTTTACCGTCTTGCCAGTAGCGCCGGATGGACGCCTGAACACCGTAAAGCCCCGTGACCACGCCAGGGAAGTCCCAGATCAGCAGAACAGCAGAACAGCAGAACAGCAGAGTTCACCCATGTCGCACGGCAAAATGGGATATGGATGAACGTTCTGATCAAACCTCCACGGCTACTGCGCCGCCCGCCGCACCGGTGCGCTGGCTGCTGATAGTCCTGGCGCTCGCCAGCCTCGTGCTGGGCATCATCGGCCTGTTCCTGCCGGTGCTGCCGACGGTTCCCTTCATCCTGCTGTCGGCCTGGGCTGCGGCCCGCAGTTCACCGAAACTGCTGGCCTGGCTGGAAGCTCACCGCGCCTTCGGGCCGATGTTGACGGAGTGGCGGCGCGGCCGTGTGGTGCGCCGGCGCGCCAAATGGCTGGCGACCCTGACCATGAGCGGCAGCGCCTTGATCATGCTGGGAACCCTGCCGAAGCGCTGGGTGGCGCTGGTGGCCATCGCTGTCATGGCCTGCGTGCTGGTCTGGCTGTGGCGGCGGCCGGAGAAGTTGCCTGAGGCCATCCCGCCAGCCCCCTGAAAAAGTCAGCTGGCAGGCGCTTCCAGCAGCAGCAACAAGCCGGTTTCGTCGATCACCGTGATGCCCAGTTCCTGCGCCTTGGTCAGTTTGCTGCCGGCCTCTGCGCCAGCCACCACGTAGTCGGTTTTCTTGCTGACCGATCCAGCCACCTTGCCGCCGGCAGCCTCGACCTTGTCCTTGGCTTCGTCGCGACTCAAGGTCGGCAAGGTGCCGGTGATGACAAAGGTCTTGCCCGACAGCGGTTGCGGCGCACGCGCGGCCGGCTCGCCCTCTGGCCAGTGCACGCCGCAAGAGCGCAACTGTTCGACCACCTCGCGGTTGTGCGCCTGGTCGAAAAAGGTACGGATGCTGGTGGCAACAATGGGGCCGACGTCGCTGACTTCAAGCAACTGAGCCTCGCTCGCATTCATGATGGCGTCCAGCTTGCCGAAATGGCGCGCCAGCTCCTTGGCCGTGGCCTCGCCCACGTGGCGGATGCCCAGGCCAAAGAGGAAACGCGGCAAGGTGGTGGACTTGGATTTTTCGAGTGCCTGCAACAGGTTCTGCGCCGACTTGTCGGCCATGCGCTCCAGGCCGGCCAGCGCCGTCAGGCCCAGCTTGTAGAGGTCGGGCAGGGTCCGGATGATGTTGGCATCGACCATCTGCTCGACCAGCTTGTCGCCCAGGCCTTCGATCTCGACAGCGCGCCGGTGCGCGTAATGCAGGATGGCCTCCTTGCGCTGCGCGCCGCAGAACAGGCCGCCGGTGCAGCGGTAGTCGGCCTCGCCCTCTTCCCGCACCGCGTCGGAGCCGCAGACCGGGCAGGTTCGCGGCATGGTGAACATTTGACCTCGTTCGGGCTGAGCCTGTCGAAGCCCTTCGACAGGCTCAGGGGGAACGGCTGGAAGAACCACGCTGACCACCTCGGGAATCACGTCGCCGGCACGGCGCACGATCACGGTGTCGCCGACCCGCACATCCTTGCGCCTGGCCTCATCCTCGTTGTGCAGGGTGGCGTTGGTCACGGTGACACCGCCGACAAACACCGGCGCCAGCTTGGCCACCGGCGTCAGTTTGCCGGTGCGGCCGACCTGCACATCAATCGCCAGCACGGTCGTCATCTGCTCCTGCGCCGGGTATTTGTGCGCCACGGCCCAGCGTGGCTCGCGCGTCACGAAACCCAGTTTTTTCTGCAAGGCCAGGCTGTTGACCTTGTAAACCACCCCGTCGATGTCATAGGGCAGTTGATCCCGCTCGCGCGCGATCTTCGCGTGAAACGCTATCAATTCGGGAGCACCTTGCGCAGTCTGGGTAAGGGCTGCGACCGGAAAACCCCATGACTTCAAGGTC